>NZ_JBITCS010000005.1:0-332329 GCF_044453445.1 Streptomyces sp. NPDC051684
GTCACCGTCACGGCGGCCGGTCACCTTGCCGCCCTCCACGGCGACCTCGGACAGCAGCGTCACCTGCGGCACACCCAGCCGCTCGGCGACCAGCGTCGGCACGATCCCGGCGGTGCCGTCCGTGGAGGCCATACCGGAGACGACCAGGTCGTAGCCGGCCTTCTCGATCGCCTTCGCCAGCACCAGCGAGGTACCGATCGCGTCCGTGCCGTGCAGGTCGTCGTCCTCCACATGGATCGCCTTGTCCGCGCCCATCGACAGCGCCTTGCGCAGCGCGTCCTTCGCGTCCTCGGGGCCCACGGTCAAGACCGTGACCTCCACGTCGTCATCGGAGTTCTCCGAGATCTGCAGCGCCTGCTCCACCGCGTACTCGTCCAGCTCCGACAGCAGACCATCGACATCGTCACGGTCCAACGTCAGGTCATCGGCGAAACCCCGGTCGCCCGTGGCGTCCGGCACGTACTTCACGGTGACAACGATCCTCAAGCTCACGCCGACTCCTCCACTGCCTGCTGTCCTACGCAGTCGTCCAACTACTTCCGCCAACGTATGGCACTCAGTTCCCTCTGTAAAGGTACCTAGTGCCAAGAGCGGCGATCCGGTGTTACGTTCCCGGCATGAGCGAGGCGCGCGAGGTCAACGGGTCACAGAAGAAGGCACCCATGCGGGAGGTGCTGGCCGAGGCGGCGTTCCAGCTGTTCACGGAGCACGGGTTCGAGCGGACGACCGTCGACGACATCGTGGCGCGGGCCGGGGTCGGGCGGCGGTCGTTCTTCCGCTACTTCCCGTCCAAGGAGGACGCGGTCTTCCCGGACCACGAGAGCTGCCTCGCCGACATGACGGCGTTCCTGGACGCCGCGAGCGACGAGAGCGACGCCGTGGACGTGGTGTGCGACGCCGCGTCCTTGGTGCTGCGCGTCTACTCCACGAACCCTGAATTCTCCGTGCAGCGCTACAAGTTGACCCGTGAGGTGCCGGGGCTTCGGACGTATGAACTGTCCGTCGTGCGGCGCTACGAGCGGACGCTCGCCGGGTATCTGCGGCGGCGCTGGGCCGATGCCGCCGACGGTTCGCTGCGGGCCGAGGTGGTGGCCGCCTCCGTCGTCGCCGCGCACAACAACGGGCTGCGCTCGTGGCTGCGTTCGGGCGGCGAGGGCGACGCCGAGGACGCGGTCGACCGAGCGCTGCGGCTCGTGCGGCGGACTTGGGGGGAAGGTGAGGGCGGTGGCGCCGCGCCCGAGTCCCCGCAGGAGGACGTCGTCGTCATGGTGGCGACCAAGGGGGCCCCGATGTGGCGGGTCATCCAGCGGGTGGAATCCGCGCTGCGGGACGACTGAGAACGGGGCCCGAAGCAAGCTGATGGTACTCAGTGTCTTTACCGGCTGGCACTGAGTGTCATACGCTGAGAGTGCGTCGAGGCACCGCCGCCCGGCGCGCGCCGGCGAGAGCGGGAGGCCGAAGGATGTCAGTGATGTCAGGGACGTTCACGAGCGGCATTGGTGTCATGGCGCCGCACGGTGCCGAGGCCGTCAAGGGAGCCGCGGGCGACGCGGACGCCGACGCGGGATTCCCCTACCAGCGCTGCCGTTGGTGCCGCACACCGTCGTTCCGGCGGCTGTTGTGTCCGGTCTGCGCGTCGAGCGAGCTGAAGACGGAGCACAGTGCGGGTCCCGGCGTCGTGGTCCAGTCCCGCGTCGTCCACCGCGGTACCGGCGTCGCGCGCAACGAGGCGCTGGTCCGCTTCCCCGAGGACTTCATCGTGCCCTGCCGCATCGTGGGCACCGCGCCGCACATGGTCTGGCTCGGCGCCAGCGTGCGCCCCGTGGCCAACGCGGCCGCCGACTCCGGCGAGGTCCTCTTCGAGCTCGAGGACGACTTCACCGTCGACTACGACCTGCGCTGACCCCGGCGACCCGCACCGGGCCCGGCCGCGCGGGCCGCCTCACCATGGAGATGGCACGTTCCTCGCCGTCGGCCCACAGGATCGTCACACTTGCCGCGAATGCCGCTCAGGAACCGTCGGCCCGCGCCGCCTCATCGGCGATCCGGTCGAACTGCGCGCCCATCGCCTCGGCCAGTGCCTGCGCCGCGGACAGCGGGCGCACCATCACCATGAAGTCGTCGATCAGGCCGCCCTCGTCGAAGTGCAGAAAGTCCGCGCCGGTGATCTTCCGGTCGCCGACCCGCGCCTCGAAGACGAGCACATGGTCCCGCCCGTCGGCGTCGCCGATCTCCCGCACGTAGCGGAAGTCCTCGAAGACGCGGGTGACGCCGCGCAGGATCGCCGCGGTGATCGCCTTGCCCGGGTACGGCTTGAACACGACCGGGCTGGTGAAGACCACGTTCTCGGCCAGCATGGCCTCGACCGCGTCGAGATCGTCCTTCTCCACGGCCGCACGGAAGGGATGCATGGGTGCCACCTCGATTCCTCGCCCACAGCTTTATAGGCAACAAGTTGAATAGGTGCGGGTGACAGTAATCGCATCGCTGTATGGTGTCCACATGTCGCTCAAGTACGCCGTCCTGTCCGCACTCCTTGAGGGCGAGGCCTCCGGGTACGACCTGGCGAAGATCTTCGACGTCTCGGTGTCGAACTTCTGGGCGGCGACGCCCCAGCAGCTCTACCGGGAGCTGGACCGGCTGACCGCCGACGGACTGATCGATGCCCGGGTGGTGCCGCAGGAACGCAGGCCGAACAAGCGGATGTTCACGCTGTCCGGGGCCGGCCGCGCCGACCTGGCCGCGTTCACGCGGCGGCAGCCCAAACCGCTCGCGCTGCGCGACGAACTGATGGTGAAGGTGCAGGCCGTCGACGTCGGCGAACTCGACGCCGTGCGCGCGCACATCGAGGAGCGCATGGACTGGGCGCGCGGGAAACTGGCCCGCTACGAGCGGGTGCGGCGGCATCTGCTCGGCGAACTCGGCGAGGAGGACTTCCTCGCCGACGGGGGGCGGATCGGCCCCTATCTGACCTTGCTGCGCGGCATCTCCTTCGAGGAGGAGAACCTGCGCTGGGGGCGGCGCGTCCTGGAGATCCTGGAACGGCGCGCCGCCCGCGCCGCTCAGCCCTCCGGCTCCCCGGAGGACGCGGGCTCCTTGAGCTGAAGCCCGTTCTCCCAGATCTTGTTGAGCGTCGTCACCAGCTTCTCGTACGGGATGCGTTGGCCGAGGACGAACACCAGGTACGCCATGCGGCTCACCATGACCGACAGGGCGTGCGCCGTCACCAGCGGATCGAGCTCCGGGTCGGCCGCGCCCGCGTCCTGCAGCGAGCGGATCAGCTTGGCGTTGCGGCGCGCGAACGCGTTGCCCCGCTCGATGCGCAGCTGCTTGAACGTCTCGTCGACCTGCGCGACCTGCTCGAAGAGCGCCATGAGGCGGGCGTTCTTCTTGTAGGCGCGCAGATATTCGCGGTTCGACGCGTCGATCATCTCGCGCGGATCGGTGATGCCGGTGCGCTCGCGCAGATGCGGGTGGAGCATCTCCTCCTGCACCTGCGCGACGAGCGCCTGGAAGATCTCTTCCTTGCTGTTGAAGTACGTGTAGAACGAGCCGGACGCGACATGTGCGGCCTTGGAGATGTCCGTGATCCGGGCGTCGAGATACCCGTCGCGCTCGAACACCTCACGGGCGGCGACGACCAGCGCGTTGCGCGTGCGGACGCCGCGGGCGCTGCGCGGTGTGATGGGTTGCTTCTGTCCGCCGTCTGCGGCCGGGGCGTGGGCAGCCAACGCGGGTCCCTCCGTTCGTGTTTCCACTGGTGGGCGAAGATTCCTCAAGGGTGTGCAGCACCCACCGGTGGCTGCGGATCGTATCAGCCGACACCCGCGAGGAACTCCAGGAGAGCGGCGCTGACTGCGCCGGCCCGCTCCTGCTGGATCCAGTGCCCCGCCCCGTCGAGCACGATGTGCCCGCGCAGATCGGTGAGCACCTCCTCAAGGCGGTCGGCGGGCATGAACCGGCCCACCGGGTCGGCGGATCCGGTGACGAACAGCGAGGGGCAGTCGACGGTGCGTCCGGCGAGGTGCTCCGTCAGCTCCCAGGTGCGGTCCAGGTTGCGGTAGTAGTTGAGGCCGCCCGTGAAGCCGGTGCGCTCGAACTCATCGACGTAGTAGGCGAGTTCCTCCTCGCTCAGCCACGGCGGCGGCGGGAACTTCTCGTCCGGGCGCTCGGCCCACTCGGCCGACCAGATCTCCCGCGTCACCAGTGTCCTGCGCACGTTCTGCGCGAGGGCGCGGTCGGCGACACCCGGCTCCTGGAACCACACCATGTAGAAGGCGTCGCCGAGCCGCCGCTGCATCACGGGCAGGGGCGCCACGGGGGAGCGGGGTGCCACCGGCACGCTCATGCCCACCACGCCGCGCACCCGCTCCGGGTGCGACAGGGCCAGCTGCCACACCACCTGCGCGCCCCAGTCGTGCCCCACGAACACCGCGTCGTCCGCGCCCACGGCGTCGAGCAGCCCGACGAGGTCCGCGCAGACGGTGAGTGTGTCGTACGCGTCGACGTCCGCGGGCCGCGAGCTGCCGCCGAACCCGCGCATGTCCGGCGCGAGCACCCGGTACCCCGCCTCGGCGAGTGCGAACACCTGATGGCGCCACGAGAAGGCCAGCTCGGGAAAACCGTGGCAGAGCACCACCAGTGGCTTGTCGGAATCGGCCGGGCCGTGCTCGAAGACGCGCAGCGAGATCCCGTTCGCTTCGACCTGCCGCGAAGCCACGCGCTTCCACTCGGTCACGGGGGCGGGGGTGGTCATCTGGGCAACTCCTCGAACTCGACGCCGGGTGACAACTTGAACAGTCCCTGTTCAAGGGCGTGTTCAAGGTATTGAAGTTGACGTTGGGTTCAAATATACAGGGGGCGGCCGCAGGGCCGCAGCGGTCGTGACATGTTCGGACGACGGAGGAGCCCCGCACGTGAATCCGCCCACCGCACAGCCCCGAAAAGGCTCCGAGCAGGCAGCCGCCGGGACACCTCCGGCGCGCGCCTCGGGCAAACTGCTCGCCGCGGGACTCATCGGCAGTTCCATCGAGTGGTACGACTTCTTTCTCTACGGGACGGCCGCCGCGCTGGTCTTCCCGCAGGTGTTCTTCCCCGACTCCTCGGCGCTGACCGGCACCCTGCTGTCGTTCAGCACCTTCTGGGCGGGCTTCGTCGCCCGGCCGATCGGCGGAGTCGTCGCGGGACACCTCGGCGACCGGCACGGCCGCAAGGCGATGGTCGTCCTGTCCATGGCGCTGATGGGCGCCTGTACGTTCCTCATTGGCTGCCTGCCGGGCGCCGGGGTCATGGGCGCCGCCGCGCCGCTGCTCCTCGTGCTGCTCCGCTTCGTGCAGGGCCTCGCCTGCGGCGCCCAGTGGGGCGGCATCGCGCTGCTGCTCACCGAGTCCGCGTCGCCCAAACGCAAGGGGTACGCGGGCACCTTCGGTCAGATGGGTGTCTCGCTCGGTGTGTTCCTCGGCAACGGGGTCTTCCTCCTCGCGAGCACCGTCACCTCGGACGAGGCGTTCATGAGCTGGGGGTGGCGCATCCCGTTCCTGGTGAGCGCCGTGCTGCTGCCCGTCGTGATGTACGTGCAGAACAAGGTCGAGGACTCGCCCGAGTTCCGGGCCATGGCCGAGCAGGCCGCCGCGAAGAGCGAGAAGGAGAAGGTCGCCCGCGCGCCCGTCATCGAGGTCGTGCGCAGCAAGTGGCGCACCGTGCTGCTCGCGGCCGGACTCCTCGCCGGTACCAACTGCCTCTTCTACATCAGCATCGCCGGTGTCATCAGCTACGCCGCGGAGCATCTCGGCCTCGACAAGGACGACATCCTGCTGGTCGCCATGCCGGTGACCGCGGTCGGTGCCCTGTTCGTGCTCTGGGCGGGCTGGCTGTCCGACCGGGTGGGGCGGCGGCCCGCCGTGCTCGTCGGGGCGGCGATCATCGTGCTCTGGGCGTTCCCGTACTTTTGGCTGGTCAACACCGGTTCGCTGCTGTGGCTCGGCGTCGCCGTCCTGATCGGCGGATTCGGCCAGTCCCTGACGTACGGTCCGCTCGCCGCCTACATCGGGGAACTCTTCGAGCCGCGGGTGCGCTACTCCGGTGCCTCGCTGGCCTACCAGATCGCCGCGCTCACCATCAGCGGCGGCACCCCGCTCATCATGACCGCGATCATCGGCGGCACCGGGGGCACCACCTGGGTGTCCGTGTTCGTCGCGGTGATGGGCGCGCTCACCTTCGGCTGTGCCTGGGTGCTGCGTGAGACCAACCCGCGTGAGGTGCGCGAGGACCCGACAGCGGTTCCGGGCGCCGTGGAAGGAGCGCGAACGTGACGACGACCGAACAGGACCTGGCGTACGCCGAGCGGCACGGGGCGGTGACCGTGGTGACGCTCAACCGCCCCGACCGGCTCAACGCCTGGACCAACGACCTGGAGGACCGCTACTTCGCGCTCCTCGACGAGGCGGAGGCCGACCCCGAGGTGCGCGCGGTCGTCGTGACCGGCGCGGGTCGCGGGTTCTGCGCCGGCGCCGACATGGCCGAACTGGAGCGGATCGGCTCCGCCGACGCGGCGAGCGAGGAGCGGCCGAAGAGGGAGCGGCCCCGCTGGTTCCCGCTGAGCCTGCGCAAGCCGCTGATCGGCGCGATCAACGGGGCGGCGGCGGGGCTCGGCCTCGTCGAGGCCCTCTACTGCGACATCCGGTTCGCGACGCCGGAGGCCAAGTTCACGACGTCGTTCGCGCGCCGCGGGTTGATCGCCGAGTACGGGATCGCGTGGCTGCTGCCCCGGATCGTCGGCCCGGCGCGCGCGGCGGACCTGCTGTTCTCGGGGCGGGTGGTGCGCGGCACGGAGGCGTACGAGATGGGGCTCGTGAACCGGGTCGTCGAGCGGGACGAGCTGCTCGACGAGGCGGTCGCCTACGCCACGGAGCTGGCGACGTGGTCGTCGCCGACGTCGATGAGTGTGATGAAGCAGCAGCTGGCCGAGGCGTTCGAGACGGACTTCGAGGGGGCGGCGCGGCGGGCCGAGACGCTCATGGAGGAGTCGTTCGGGCGGGCCGACGCGGCGGAGGGTGTGCGGAGCTATTTGGAGGGGCGGGTGCCGGCGTTTCGGCCGTTGGGTCCGGCCTGACCGTTTCGTTGCGGTCACCCCGGCGCGAGGTCGCGGGGCTCTGCCCGGGGCCCCGCGCCTCAATCGCCGGCGGGGCTTGATTTTGCTGGTCCCGCTCTGGAGCCCGTGTCGGGTTCCGAACGACACAGGGAAGGTTCCTCATGGCCAACGCCTCCGCATCCGTCTGGTCCCACGCGGCCGCCGCTCCGGACCGTGTCGCGCTCCGTGGATCGGGGTCGGTCGCCTGGACCTACGGGGAGCTTCGCGAACGTGCTGCTACGGTAAGGGAGTTGCTCGACACCCACCGCATTCGGCCCGGTGACCGGGTGCTGCTCGTCGCGCCGTCCGTGCCCGAGTTCGTCATGGCGTACTACGGGATCCTCGCCGCGGGCGCCGTCGCGGTCACCGCGAACACCATGGCCACCGAGCGTGAGTTGACGTACATGGGGCGGGACGCGGGCGTGCGGCTCGTCCTGGCGTGGCATGCGCTCGCCCCGGTGGCGCATCGCACGGCCGATGAACTGGGCGTGGCAGTCCGGGAGGTGGGGGAGGGGCTGGGTGGTTTCGGGCCCGCCGACTCCGCCCCCGAGCCGCTTCCGGTCGACGGCCGCGACACCGGCGCCCTCCTCTACACCTCCGGCACCACGGGCAGGCCCAAGGGGGCCCAGCTCACCCACGGCAATCTCGCCTCGTGTGCCGCCATCTTCCGCGACATCCACTCGATCGGCGCCGACGACCGCGCGGTCACCGGGCTCCCGCTTTTCCATGTGTTCGGGCAGGCCTGCGTGATGGGCACGACCATGCTCGCGGGCGGCTCGCTCACGTTGCTCGAACGGTTCGACGCCGGGGCGATGACCGCGCTCATCCGGCGCGACCGGCCCACCTTCATCGCGGGCGTGCCGACCATGTGGAACGCTCTGCTGAGGGCCACCGAGGAGGGGGACGTCGACTTCGCGGGCCTGCGGCTCGCCTCCTCCGGTGGGGCCTCCCTGCCCGTCGAGGTCATGCGGGCCTTCGAGGAACGGTTCGGGTGCACCATCGTGGAGGGGTACGGGCTCACCGAGACCACCGGCGCCGGCACCTGCCACCTCGCGGGCGAACCGGCCGCGCCGGGGACCGTGGGCCGCGCCCTGCCGGGCTGCGCGGTCGCCGTGCGCGACGACACGGGCGCGGACCTGCCGCCGGGCGAGGTGGGCGAGGTGCACATCAAGGGGCCCGTGGTCATGAAGGGGTACTGGAACCGGCCCGACGCGACCGGTGAGGCCCTCGACGCCGACGGCTGGCTGCGCACCGGCGACCTCGGCTCCCTCGACGCCGAAGGCGACCTGCGGATCGTCGACCGCAAGAAGGACCTCGTGATCCGCGGCGGCTACAACGTGTACCCGCGCGAGGTCGAGGAGGTGCTGTACGAGCACCCCGACATCGTCGAGGCCGCCGTCATCGGGGTGCCCGACCCGCACTACGGCGAGGAGGTCGCGGCCGTGGTCGCCCTGCGCGCCGGTGCCACCCTCGACGTGCGGGAGCTGCGGTCCTGGGCCAAGGAACGGCTGTCCGCCTACAAGGTGCCCCATCTGCTCGCTGTGGTCGACGAGTTGCCGAAGGGGGCCACCGGAAAGATCCTCAAACGCGCCATCGACCCGGCCGCCGTCAGGGCTCTCTAGAACTTGACGTCGGATTCAAGTACGGTGAGTGGCACGCACCGGGTGGGACGTAGGCAAGCGAAGGAGCGGACAGCGGGATGTTGATCAACGACAAGGTCGCGATCGTGACCGGAGCCGCCGGGGGCATCGGCGCCGCCGTGGCCCAGCGCCTCCTGGAGGCCGGCGCCCGAGGTGTGCTGCTCACCGACCTCGACGCGGCCCGCCTGGACGAGACCGTGCGGCGGCTCGCCGAGAGTCACGGGGAGCGCGTCGCGGGCCGGGCCGGGGACGCGGGTGACACCGAGCACCTGCGCGGGCTCATCGCGGCGGCCGAGGAGGGCTTCGGGCCCGTCGACCTGTACTTCGCCAACGCCGGGATCAGCGGCGGCAAGGGTCTCGAGGCGAGCGAGGAGGAGTGGGACCGCGCGCTGAACATCAACACCATGGCGCATGTGCGCGCCGCGAAGCTCCTCGTGCCGGGCTGGGTGGAGCGCGGCGAGGGCTACTTCTTCTCCACCGCGTCGGCCGCCGGCCTGCTCACACAGATCGGCTCGGCGACGTACGCCGTCAGCAAGCACGCCGCCGTCGCGTTCTCCGAGTGGCTCTCGGTCACGTACGGGGACGAGGGTGTGCGCGTGAGTTGCCTGTGCCCGCAGGGCGTCGAGACCGAGCTGCTCATGGCGGGCACCCGCTCCTCCGATCCCACGGAGCAGGCCGCGGCCCGTGCCGTCCTCGACGCGGGGAACCTGCTCAAGCCGCTCGACGTCGCCGACGAGGTGATCGCGGCCGTCGGCGACGAGCGCTTCCTCGTCCTGCCGCACCCGCAAGTGCTCGACTTCTACCGGCACAAGGGCAGCGATTACGACCGCTGGCTGCGCGGCATGCGCCGCTACCAGAAGTCCGTACGGTGACCGCGCGTAGCGCCGTCCTCTTCGACTTCGGCGGCGTCCTCACCACCAGCCTCATCGACGCCTTCGAGGACCTCGGGCGCGAACTCACCGGTGAACCCGGCCTGTTGCTGCGCCTGCTGACGCACGACGAGGAGTCCAGCGCTCTGCTCGTCGAGCACGAGAAGGGGCTCATCGGACAGCGCGCGTTCGAGGAGGGGTTCGCCGCGCGGCTGCGCGCCCACGGCGCCGACGTCGAGGCGTCCGGACTCGTGACCCGCATGCAGGCCGGGCTGCGTCCCGACCCGGACACGGTCGCGCTCGTCGCGAAGCTGCGCGCCGACGGGCACCGTGTCGGACTGCTCTCCAACTCCCTCGGCGACGACTGCTACGCGGGCTTCGACCTGCCCGCGCTCTTCGACGCCGTCACCATCTCCGGCGAGATCGGCGTGCGCAAACCCTCGCGGCGCGCCTACGCCATCGCCTGCGAACGCCTCGGCGTCGCACCCGAACAGACCGTCATGGTCGACGACCTGGAACAGAACATCACGTCCGCGGCCCGCATCGGCATCGCCGGGGTCGTGCACCGCGACGCCGCCACGACCGCCGCCGAACTCGACCGCCTGCTGGGCGTGTCGGGCCGCGTGTGACACCGTACGCAATGACTTGGGAGGAACCACTCGTGTACGAACAGTCCGCCAGGGGCAAGGAGTACCAGGACAAGCTGCTCGCCTTCATGGACGAGCACATCTACCCCGCGGAGGCGGTCTACGCCGCGCAGATGGCCGAGTCCGGTGACCCGCACTTCCACCCGCCGGTCATCGAGGAGCTGAAGACCGAGGCGAAGAAGCGCGGCCTGTGGAACCTCTTCCACCCGCACCCCGAGTGGGGCCCCGGACTCACCAACCTCGAGTACGCGCCGCTCGCCGAGATCATGGGCCGCAGCGCGGGTCTCGCCCCCGAGGCCACCAACTGCAACGCGCCGGACACCGGCAACATGGAGGTCCTCACCCTCTTCGGCACCGAGGAGCACAAGGAGAAGTGGCTCAAGCCGCTCCTCAACGGTGAGATCGCCTCCGCGTTCGCCATGACCGAGCCCGCCGTGGCCAGTTCGGACGCCAGTAACATCCAGATGCGGATGGAGCGCGACGGCGACGACTACGTGCTCAACGGCCGCAAGTGGTGGACCTCCAACGCCCTGCACCCCAACTGCAAGGTCCTCATCGTCATGGGCAAGACGGACCCCGACGGGCCCGCCTTCCACCAGCAGTCGATGATGGTCGTGCCGATCGACACCCCCGGTGTCACGATCGTGCGTGGCCTGCCCGTCTTCGGCTACCAGGACCGCGAGGGCCACGCCGAGGTCCTCTTCGAGAACGTCCGGGTCCCGGCCACCGCCCTGCTCTCCGGCGAGGGTGACGGCTTCATGATCAGCCAGGCCCGGCTCGGCCCGGGGCGCATCCACCACTGCATGCGCGCCGTCGGCATGGCCGAGCGCGCCCTCGACCTGATGATCGACCGCGCCCAGTCCCGCACGACCTTCGGCTCCCCGGTCGCCGACCGCGGCAACATCCAGGACTGGATCGCCGAGGCCCGTATCGAGATTGACATGGCGCGGCTGCTCACCCTCAAGGCCGCCCACCTGATGGACACCGTGGGCAACAAGGAGGCGCGCACCGAGATCGCCGCGATCAAGGTCGCCGCGCCGAACGTCGCGCTCAAGGTCGTCGACCGCGCCATCCAGGTGCACGGCGGTGGCGGCGTCTCCGACGACTTCCCGCTCGCCAGCATGTACGCGCACCTGCGCACCCTGCGCCTCGCGGACGGCCCCGACGAGGTGCACAAGCGGACGATCGCCCGGCGCGAGCTGCGCCGTCGGCAGAAGGAACGGGGTGAGAAGTGACCTCTTCCCTGCAAGGGAAGGTCGCCGTGGTGACCGGCGCGTCGCGGGGCATCGGCCTCGCGGCCGCCGGCGCCCTGCGCGACCGCGGCGCCCGCGTCGTGGTGACCTCGCGCGACGAGGAGCGAGCGAAGGAGGCGGCCCGTCAACTCGGCGGCGACGTCGAGGGGTTCGGGGCGCACGCCACCGACGAGGACGCCGCGCGCGCCTGCGTCGAGCACGTCGTGGAGACGTACGGCCGCCTCGACATCCTCGTCAACAACGCCGGTACGAACCCGGCGTACGGCCCGATCGTCGACCAGGACCACGCGCGCTTCGCCAAGACCATGGACGTCAACCTGTGGGCGCCGATCCTGTGGACGTCGCTCGCGGTGCGGGCCTGGATGGGCGAAAACGGCGGCGCCGTGGTCAACACGGCCTCCATCGGCGGGTTCTCGGTCGCCAAGGACGTCGGGATCTACCACGTCTCGAAGGCCGCCCTGATCCACCTCACCAAGCACCTCGCCCTCGAACTGGGCCCGAAGGTACGGGTGAACGCCATCGCCCCCGGCGTCGTGCGCACCCGTCTCGCCGAGGCGCTGTGGCAGGACAACGAGGACGCGGTCGCGGGCGCGACGCCGCTCGGCCGGATCGGCGAACCCGAGGACATCGGCGAGGCGGTCGCCTTCCTCGCCGGCGAGGGCGCGCGCTGGATCACCGGGGAGACCCTCGTCGTCGACGGCGGACAACTCGTCGGCTCGGGCCCGCTGTAACGGCGTGATGGATGGGGGTGGTCCTCCAGGTGAAGCGTGCGCGAGGATGGAGGCATGACCGCGGCCCAGCGCGCCATGACCGAACTCGGAACATGGCCGACCCTGGTAAGTGGCCCGCCCCAGTGCTCGGTTGGGCACGCGTTCCGCGCGGCGGGCCACGACCTTGTGCACTTCCATGCCGACGACTGCGCCGATCTGTACCTGACGTCGTCGGCCGTGCAGCGCCTGCTGCCCCAACTGCGGCACAACAGTGCCATCAGGGTGCAACCGGGGGCCTCCTGGATTACCGTGCTTCTCGAATGCGACACGGATGTGCAGCTGTTGCTGAGCCTGGTGAGCGTCGCACTGAAGGAACACGATGCGCACGCCTGCCCCTCACCTCCGTGTGACTGGGAGCGCTGTTAGCGACGAGAGGCGAGCGCCGATGCGCAAGATCGTTTTCATGATGGGCATCTCCCTCGACGGCTATATGGAGGGCCCCGACCGGGAGATCGACTGGCACCGGGTCGACGAGGAACTGCTCCAGCACATGAACGTCGTGTCCCGCACCTTCGGCGGCATCCTCAGCGGACGCGTGACGCACGAGCTCATGGCCGGATACTGGCCCACGGCCGACCAGGACCCCGAGGCCTCGCCGACCACCGTCGAGTTCGCGGGCATCTGGCGCGAGGTGCCGAAGATCGTGTTCTCCCGGACGTTGAAGCCGGGGCCGGGGGAGTGGCACACCACCGTCATGCCGGAAGTGGCGCCCGAGGCGATCCGCGCGCTCAAGGAGCAGCCCGGCGGCGATCTGGTGATCGACGGGGCGAACCTGGCGACGACGTTCCTCGAACACGACCTCGTGGACGAGTTCCGGGTCTACGTGCACCCGGTCCTGGTCGGCACGGGCAACCGTATGTTCCACCCCGGCAAGACCTTCGCCGACCGTCCCCTGCGCCTCATCGAGACCCACACGTTCGGGAACGGGGTCGTCCTGCTGCGGCACGAGCGGGACCGCGGATGAGGGGCTGACGGCCGAGCGACCGGGCGCGGGGATATCGCCGTGGGCGAAGCCCCGGGCGGGCCGCCGCGTGCGCTCGTACGGTGGGCGGATGAGCATCCAGGAGAGTCGCCGCCCCCGTCCCGCTCCGGCCCAGGAGCCCTTGTGGCGTGATGTCGTCGGCCTGGTGCTGCGGCGGCGCAGGCGGGCGCAGGGGCGGACGCTGCAGGACGTGGCGGACGTCGCCGGGATCTCGATGCCCTACCTGTCCGAGATGGAGCGCGGACGCAAGGAGGCGTCGTCGGAGATGCTGGCCGCCGTGGCAGGCGCGCTCGGACTCGGGCTCGTCGACGTACTCCTCCTCGCACAGGGCGAGTTGGCGCAGGCGGTGCGGCCGGTCCGGCTGGTCTCCCGCACCGGCCCCGGCGCACCGGGCCGGGGCGCGCAGGGCACCGTCTGCCTCGCCGCCTGAGCGGTCGGGCTCAGCTCTCTTCGAGGTGGCGCCGCAGCACCGGCACATGGCTGTGCTCGATGTCCTTCACCGACGTCACGAGCGTCACCCGCCCGTGCTCGGCGAGCCCGCGCACACGGTCGACGAGTTCCGCGCGCTCCGGTTCGTCCAGTTCCGCCGCGTAGCGCTCGGCGAACGCGTCGTACCGGTCCGCCTTGTCCTCGTGGTACCAGGAACGCAGCTCCTTCGACGGCGCGATGTCCTTGAGCCATTCGTCGATGTCGGCGCGCTCCTTGGAGACACCGCGCGGCCAGAGCCGGTCGACCAGCAGACGGGTGCCGTCGGCCGGGGCGGCGGGATCGTAGACCCGGCGGACGGCGAAGGATCCGGTGCCATGGTGTGCGGTCATGGCCCCATTGTGCTGCTTTCCTCCGGGGTGCGCCGTGGGTGCGGCGGCGCACCGGCGGTCGCCCGCCGTCAGCCGTTCGGCCCACGCGCGATGGCGGAGCCCGGTGTTCCGTAGGGACAGTCGAGCATGACCCAAGCACCGTACGACCCGCAGACTCCCCACCGGACGCCCGGCGGCGACGCCCCGCAGGGGCAGGGGCCGCTCGGCAGACTCGCCCAATCCGCCTGGCAGGCCGTGCTGCTCATGGGCGTCGCCTCGGTGATTCTGGGGGTGCTCGTCCTGGCCTGGCCGGGCGCCTCGCTGCGTGTGGCGGGTGTCCTGTTCGGCGTGTACCTGCTGGTGAGCGGCATCTTCCAGCTCGTCGCCGCGTTCGGTACGCACGCCACGGCCGGGATGCGTGTCATCGGCTTCATCAGCGGCGCCCTGTCGGTGCTGCTGGGCCTGTTCTGCTTCCGTGACGCGATGGAATCGACGCTGCTGCTCGCCCTGTGGATCGGCATCGGCTGGCTGTTCCGCGGCATCACGCAGACCGTCGCCGCTGCCTCCGACCCCGCCATGCCCACGCGTGGCTGGCAGATCTTCCTCGGCGTCATCACCGCGCTCGCCGGAATCGTCCTGATCGTGTCGCCGTTCGAGACCCTGGCGGTCCTCACGCTCGTCACCGGCATCTGGCTGCTCGTGGTCGGCGTCGTCGAGATCGGCACGTCGTTCGCGGTCCGCAAGCGGGCGAAGGACATCCCCGCCGGCGTGTGACCGGAGCCGACGGCACACAGCGCATACGGCGAGGGCCCCGCTGCTCCAGCGGGGCCCTCGCCGTACGCGTGCGTCTCGGGGGACGGCCCGGTCAGACGCCGACCGCCTCCTCCATCTCCTCTTCCTCTTCCTGGTCGCGCACGGACTCCCGCTTGTGCTTGTGCGCGGGGGCCGCCTCGGCGACGGCCGGAGTGCCGCGTCGGCGCTCGGCGAGGGCCGCCACGGCGATCATCGCCGCGCCCACGAGCAGCCAGGCCACCAGCGTCCAGATGTTGCGGGCGAGGTCGTGCTGCCCGAAGTAGAGCAGGCTGCGGGCGCCCTCGACGTAGCCCGCGCCGTTCCAGAAGCTGTGCAGGCCGGCGAAGAAGCCGTTCTGCAGCTCGGGCCGGAAGATCCCGCCGGAGCTGGTGAAGTTCAGCATCACGAACAGCACCATCACGCCGAGTGTCGTCCACTTCTTCAGGAACGTGTGCAGTCCCACGCCGATCAGCAGCACGCCCGCCGAATACAGCCACGTCATGCCCCACAGGCCCCACAGATGGCTGTGCGCGAGGTGGAAGACGGGCCCAGCGAACGCCGCGCCGATCAGGCTGACCACGCCGGAGGCGCCGACGACGAGCAGGGCGCGGGTGCGCATCCGCAGCGCGGCGCCCGCCCCGCCGATCACCGCCACCGAGGCGTACGAGCCGATGCTGACCGCCACGAGCAGGAAGAACAGGCCCTGGCCCGTCGGGTCGTCGTCCACCGTGGGCGCCACGTCGGTGACCTTCAGCGGCGCGCCCTGCTGGGCGGCGACCGGGGTGAAGATCTTCTCGACGGCGGAGACGGTGGTGTCGGAGCCCGCGGAGGCCACGATCAGCTCGGGCTTGCCGCCGAGGACGTAGGCGCCGTCGATGTCCCGCGCCTCGAGCTGGTCGACGGCGGCCGAGCGGGACGCCAGCGTGCGGACGTCGAGGGCGTCGCCCGCCTTGTCCTTGACCGTCTGCGCGAAGACCTTCGCCTGCGGGCCCGAGCCGACGACGGCGATCGGCATGTGGTGCGGCTCGGGCGAGGCGAAGGCGCCGAGGTAGGCGAGGCCCATGCCGACGCATATCAGAAGCGGGGTGAGCAGATGCGTCAGGACGTGGCGCAGCGCAGGCTCGCGCGTGCCGCTCATGGGCAGGACCTCCACGGATCGAATCGGTTGGCTTATACAACTCCTGGTGCAGTTGTACTTTACAACCGTGGAGGAGGTCGGAAGTCCCCGAGTGGGTGTGACCATGGCCACCCGGCGGCGAAGCGCCAGGTCAGGCGGGGCGGGGCAGCGGGCGGTCCGCAGCGGCGTGCGCCGGTGGCGCGAGCCTGCTGTCGCCGCCGTTCTCGTACGTCCGAAGACGCTCGCGCAGCGCGTTCATGCGTAGGCTCGTCTCGTACAGATAGCGGACCTTCGTCCGCATCACCCAGGGCTCGATCGGCTTGGACACGTAGTCGGCGACGCCGAGTTCGAAGGCCTTGGCGGCGAGCTTGGTGTCCTGGCCCGCGCCGGTGATCAGCATGATGGGGATGTCCTGGGTCTGTTCGAGGCGCGTCATGTAGTGCGCGACCTCCAGGCCGCTGACATCGGGCATCAGCACGTCGAGCAGGACCAGGCCGATGCCGCCGCGCAGCACCGCCTTGAGGGCGTCGTCGCCGGTGGTGGCCCGGTCGACCGGGTAGCCCAGCGGCGCCAGGGCGCTCTCCATCGCGAAAAGTGTGTCGTCGCGGTCGTCGACGACGAGGATCCTCGGCCGTGCAGCGGTGGGCATCGCCAAGCGCCTCCCCTCGTCGGCACGGCCAGCATATGCCGGAATCAACGGGAGGGAAGAGGTCGCTCAGTCCTCTCCGCGCACCAAATTCCAGTCGCTGTCACGGTCGTTGGCGCCACCGACGGGCTCGCGTGTGTCGCGTCGGGCGGCCGTGCAGGTGCGGATCCGGCCCTTGACCTCGCGCTTGGTCTCTGCGGGATGCGGGGCACGTTCCTTTGTGTTCATGATCCGATCCTTCTTCGACCGAAAATTGAGTGAGTTCGGTCGAGTTCGTTTGTAGACGGGTTTGTAGACGCCTTCGTTCGAGACCGCTGCCCGGTGGCCCGTCGGGGTCCGCCGGGGCCTGCCCGGACGTGCTCAGGCGGTCTTCGGCGCCGGCTGCTTCGCGCAGTGCGTCGCGAACGGGTGGCCCGCCGGGTCGGAGTAGAGCCGCATCTCGTTCGGGCCGCGCGCGCCACGGGTCTCCAGCGGCCGGGCGCCCAGGCCGATCAGCCGGCGCTCCACCTCGTCGAGATCCTCCTGGGCCACCAGGAAGTCGAGATGGGCCTGCTGCGAGTCGTCGGGGCGCGGCCAGCTGGGCGGGGCGGCGTTCAGGTCGCGGCGGAAGGACATCCGCATGCCCTGCTCGCCGACGACGTCGATGCGGTTGCTGCCGGGCGACGCCTCGATCTCGCCGTCCAGCAACGTCCGGTAGAACTCGGCCAGTTCCTCGGGCTCCGCGCAGTCCAGGACCAGTACTCCCGCCCGCACCAGGCTCATGTCTCCTCCTCCGTCGCACCCCCGTGGTGCGCATCGTGGCGCCGAGTACCCAGCGCGCGCGGCGCCAACCCGGGTTTCCCCGCCCCCTGGCTGGTCACCCGGCCCTCGGCAGTCCTCCCTGAACCGAGCGAAAGGGTCCCGGCATGAGCACCAAGGTCGCCGATCACGTCCTCGACCGGCTGCGCGCCTGGGGCGTGGAGCAGGTCTTCGGCTATCCGGGCGACGGCATCAACGGCCTGCTCGCCGCCTGGGGCAGGGCCGACAATCGGCCCGAGTTCGTCCAGGCCCGGCACGAGGAGATGGCGGCCTTCGAAGCGGTCGGCTACGCGAAGTTCAGCGGCCGCGTCGGCGTCTGCGCCGCCACCTCGGGTCCCGGCGCGATCCACCTCCTCAACGGCCTGTACGACGCCAAGCTCGACCATGTCCCGGTCGTCGCGATCGTCGGCCAGACCGCCCGCAGCGCCATGGGCGGCTCGTACCAGCAGGAGGTCGACCTGCACACGCTCTACAAGGACGTCGCCTCCGATTTCGTGGAGACCGTCAACGTCCCCGAGCAGCTGCCCAACGTCCTCGACCGGGCGATGCGCACCGCCACCGCGCGCCGCGCCCCCACCGCCGTGATCATCCCGGGGGACGTGCAGGAACTCGACCACACACCGCCCCCGCACGCGTTCAAGATGGTGCCCTCCAGCCTCGACCGCAGCTCGTGGACCGCCGAACCGGCGCAGGAGGCGGTGGAGCGGGCCGCCGAGGTGCTCAACGCCGGAGACAAGGTGGCGATCCTCGTCGGCCGGGGCGCGGCCGGCGCGAGGGCCGAGGTGTGCGAGCTCGCCGAACTCCTCGGAGCCGGAGTGGCCAAGGCACTGCTGGGCAAGGACGTGCTCTCCGACGAACTCCCGTACGTGACCGGGGCCTCGGGCCTGCTCGGCACCCGCCCCTCCTACGAGCTGATGCGGGACTGCGACACCCTGCTCACCATCGGCTCCAGCTTCCCGTACGCGCAGTTCCTGCCCGACTTCGGCAAGGCGTGCGGCGTCCAGATCGACATCGACCCGCACATGATCGGCATGCGCTACCCGTACGAGGTGAACCTCGTCGGCGACGCCCGCGCCACACTGCGCCGTCTGCTGCCGCTGCTGCGCCGCAACGAGGGCCGCGACTGGTTCGACGAGACCTGTGCGAGCGTGCGGCGCTGGCACGAGGTCATGGACCGCCGCGCCGCCCTGAGCGCCGACCCGATCAACCCCGAGCACGTGGCCCGCGCCCTCGACCCGCTGCTCCCGGACGACACCATCCTGACCTCGGACTCCGGCTCCGCCGCCAACTGGTACGCCCGGCACATCACCATGCGCGGAACGATGCGCGGCTCCCTGTCCGGCACCCTCGCCACCATGGGCTGCGGCGTCCCCTACGCCATCGGCGCCAAGTACGCGCACCCCGACCGGCCCGTCGTGGCGCTCGTCGGCGACGGCGCGATGCAGATGAACGGGCTCGCCGAACTCATCACCGCCGCCAAGTACCAGCACCGCTGGAGCGATCGGCGGCTCGTCGTCGGCGTGTTCAACAACCGTGACCTCAACCAGGTGACCTGGGAGCTGCGTGCCATGGGCGGCTCGCCCTCCTTCGTGCCCTCCCAGGAGCTCCCCGACGTCGACTACGCCGCGTTCGCAGGGCAGTTGGGGCTCACCGGCATCCGCGTCGAGAAACCCGGCGACGTCACCGAGGCCTGGCGCGCCGCCCTCGCCGCCGACGGGCCCGCCGTCGTCGACTTCCGCACCGACCCGTCCGTCCCGCCGATCCCGCCGCACGCGACGTGGGAGCAGATGGAGTCCACGGCGGAGGCGATCCTCAAGGGCGACCCGCAGAGCACCGACGTGGTGAAGCAGGGGTTCAAGGCCAAGGTGCAGGAGTTCATGCCGGGCGTCGGCAAGCGCGGTGACCGCTGAGAGGCACCACTGACGTAGTTTGGGGTCCGATCCGACATCGGTGGGGCCTTGCGGGCAGGGGGAGCGGCAGTGGAGACGCGGGACGACACGGGCGAGCGCTTGCGCGCGATCTGCGGCGAACTGTCGGAGCGCTTCTACGAACGGACCGATGTCGTACGGACGTTGGTGACGGCCCTGCTTGCCGGGCAGCACTCCCTCGTGCTCGGGCCACCTGGCACCGCGAAGTCCGAGCTGGCCCGCGAGCTGACCGGGCGGGTCG
Organism: Streptomyces sp. NPDC051684; assembly: GCF_044453445.1. Lineage (NCBI taxonomy): Bacteria > Bacillati > Actinomycetota > Actinomycetes > Kitasatosporales > Streptomycetaceae > Streptomyces > Streptomyces sp. NPDC051684. The sequence continues at coordinate 19,610 of NZ_JBITCS010000005.1, forward strand.
AGGGGGCGGCGTACTGGGAGATCCTGCTCTCCAAGTTCACGGCGCCGACCCGCATGTTCGGCCCCATCGATGTCGCCGCCCTGGCCCGCGGCGAGTACCGGCAGGTGTACGACGGCCGGGCCACGACCGCGCACATCGCGTTCATCGACGAGATCTTCAAGTGCTCGACCGCCGCACTCAACGAGACGCTGGGCTACCTGAACGAGCGGATCTACCACCCCGAGAACGGCGGCGCCCCGATCCACTGCCCGCTCATCGGCGCCATCACGGCCAGCAACGAACTGCCCGAGGGCGAGGACACCGCCGCGATCTACGACCGGCTCCTCGTACGGATCGAGGTCGGCTATCTGGAGGACCCCTCGAACTTCGCCGCCCTCGTCCGCTCGGCCGTCGGCGGCCGCGCCGAGCCGCCGGCCCGGACCACCGTCCAACTGGCCGAGCTGCGGCGGGCCGTGGCCGAGACCGTGCCCGCCGTGGAGGTCCCCGACGCCGTCGTCGACGCGGTGTGCACGCTGCGGGCCGCGCTGCGCCGCAAGGAACTCGTCGCCTCCGACCGGCGCTGGCGGCAGGCGGTCGGGCTGCTCCAGGCCTCCGCGTACCTCGACGGCAGGAACGAGGTCGCCGAGACCGATCTGTCGGTGCTCACCCACGTCCTGTGGGACTCGCCCGCCCAGCGCCCGACCGTCGAGCGGGAGGTGCTGCACCTGGTCAACCCCGACGCCAAGGAGGCGCTCGACCTGGCCGACACCATCGAGGAACTGGAGACCCAGCTCGACTCCATGGCCGGGCAGTCCCGCGAGGCACTGAGCGACTGGGTCATCAAGAAGGCCCACCATCAGCTCGCCACGGCCGGGCAGCGCCTGGAGAAGCTCCGCGAGGAGGCGGCGGGCGCGGGCCGCTCCACCGCCGCCATCGACCGGGTCACGGGACGCCGGCGCGCCGTCCGTGCCCGCATCCTCACCGAGGCGCTCGGCGTGGACGCGAGCATGGTGCGGGAGCGGGCTTGAACGGTGCCGTGGTCGCGGACCACTTCGACCGCCTGACGTGGCGCGACACCTATGAACAGGCAGCAGGTATAAGGGAGTTGGCGGTCGAGCTGACCGCGCGCCACGCGTGTGCGCAGGACCTGCTCGCCGATGTGTTCCTCGCCGCGTACAAGAAGCGGGTGCGGCTGCGCGAGCGCACCGGAACGGCGCGCTCGCGGCTGCTCAACCACGCGTTCGTCACCGCGCTCGTCGAGTCGCCGCAGTTCGTGGAGGCGCGCCGGGAGACCGTCGGCGACCCGTACGCCGCCGCGATGGCACTCCTCGCGCAGGGGCCCGCGCTGCGCGGGCTGCTGGATCGGGAGGCGGCCGAGGAGCGGACGGACGAGGCGTCGCGGCGCGAGGGCCGGGACGTCGCCGAGACAGAGCCCGGCGAGCCGACCGACCCGGGCGCTCCGGGGGCCCCAGGCGCTCCCGGTGTGCGTGCCGCCGCCCGCGCAGCCGCCGCGAAGGCCTCACGCGCCGTCCGCCAAGAGGCGTCCCTGATGCGCGCCTGGGGGCTCGGCCCCGGCGAACCGGAACGGCTGCCGTACGAGGAGCGGGCCGGGCTCGCCGAACGGCTGCGCACCGGCCGCCTCGCCGAATGGGCCGAACTCATCGGCCGTTTCCGGCAGATGGCCGCCGGTGAACGGGCCCGCAAGGTGGAGAACACCACCGGCGAACTCGTCGGCGTCACCCTCGGCGACGACTTGTCCCGCCTCGTCCCCTCCGAACTCGCGGGGCTCGGTGTGCCCGCCCTGCGCGCGGTGTTCGCCGCCCGGTACGCCGCCGGGGAGCTGATGCTCTACGACAGCCGGGGCGAGCGGCCCACCGGGCGCGGCGCCGTCATCGCGTGCGTGGACACCTCGCACTCCATGTACGAGGCGGGGCCCGGCGGCGTCACGCGTGAGGTGTGGGCGAAGGCGTGCGCGCTCGCGCTGCTCGACCAGGCCCACGCGGGCGGGCGGGACTTCGTCGGCATCCTGTTCTCCGCCGCGGACAAGGTGCGGGTCTTCCGGTTCCCCGCCGACCGGAGCGCGGGCCTTGAGGCGACTCTTGAGTTCGCGGAGACGTTCCTGGGCGGCGGCACCAGTTACCAGGCCCCGCTGGGTGCCGCCCGGGACCTTCTTGAGCGGGAGTTCGACGACGCGGCCCGCGCCCGCGGCGACATCGTGCTGCTCACCGACGACGACTGCGGTGTCACCGAGGAGTGGATGCGCGACTGGAACGCGGCCAAGCACCGCCTCGGATTCCGTGTCTTCGGTGTGGCCGTCGGTGCCCCGCGCGCCGCCGAGGCCGATTCCGTCCTGGCCGCGCTGTGCGACAACCTCCGCTCGGTGGCGGACTTCACCGACGTGCACGCCGCCGCCGACCTGTTCCGCGTGATCTGACCGGCCGGGCCGGACCGCCGGGCCGAAACCGCCGGCCCGGCAGTGATCACCGCTCACCCACCGGCTTCGGCGCGTTCACCACGTCCAGGAACACCTGGTCCGCCTCGGGCCAGCGCTCCCGCACCGCCCGCTTGATGCGCTCCAGCACGAGTTCGAGGCGCTCGCTCTCGATGCCGGGCGCCAGGTCGACGCGCGCCGCGACCAGCGTCGAGTCCGTGCCCAGCTGCATCGTGTGCAGCGCCGCCACGCAGTCGATCTCGGGCTGCGCCGCGAGGAGTTCACGGATGCCGCGGTGCAGCTCCGGATCGCCCGCCTCGCCGATCAACTGGGCACGGGCGCTTCGGCCGAGCCGGTACGCCACGTACACGAGCAGCAGGCCGATGCAGAAGGACGCGGCCGCCTCCCACTCGATCCGGCCCGTCACCATGTGCAGCACCATCCCGCCCGCCGCGAGGAGCACGCCGATCACCGCCGTGCCGTCCTCGGCGAGGACCGTGCGCAGCGCAGGGTCCGAACCGATGCCGTCGCCCGGCTGCGCGCGCACCTGGTGCACGGCCCGGGCCAGGGAACTGCCCTCCGCGACCAGTGCCACCCCGAGGACCACCAGCCCGGCGACGTAGCCGCTGCGGGACTCCTCCTGGCCGCCCGACGTCAGCGCCTCGAACGCCTGGAAGAAGGAGAAGCAGCCGCCCATCACGAAGATGCCGACGGCGGCGAGCAACGACCAGAAGAACCGCTCCTTGCCGTAGCCGAACGGATGCCTCTGGTCGGCCGGCCGCCGGCTGCGGCGCAGCGCGGCCAGCAGGAACACCTCGTTGAGGCTGTCGGCCACCGAGTGCGCGGCCTCCGAGAGCAGCGCCGGCGACGCGGCGATGAGACCGCCGACGGCCTTGGCCACGGCGATCAGCAGATTGGCGGCGAGCGCCACCAGGACGGTGATTCGGGTCCTTCGGTCGTCTTCCTCGGAATTCTTCGCGGTCACGTCAACTCGCAGGGGGTGAGTGGAGTACGGGGGGAATTCTCGGGAACTCGGCGCCTCAAGGAGGTATTCACCGTGATTCCTGTTCTGCTGGTCCTGCTGCTCGCGCTGTTGCTTTTCGGCGCGGGATTCGCCGTGAAACTGCTGTGGTGGGTGGCCATTGCCGTGCTGGTTGTGTGGCTGCTCGGGTTTGTGATGCGCAGTACGACGGCGGGTGGATCGAGGTCACGCTGGTATCGGTGGTGAGTAACCGAACCAGGTACCGATAAACCCGGGAACGAACCTTTGAAGTGCCGTCCGGGCCGCTGGGAATGATCTGCGGGAATGATCCGCGAAATCCCCGCCCGGGCGGCACTCGCGTCGTGCGATGGCGGGTTTCCCCGGCCGGGGCCTGGGTTACTCGGAAGCCCTGGAAGAACACCCATCCCCGGGAGGACGGCATGCCCGAGTTCGGCTATTTTCTGGCATCGGAGGAATTCGGGCCGCGCGAGCTCGTCGAGCAGGCCCGGATGGCGGAACAGGCGGGCTTCGACTGCCTGTGGATCTCGGACCACTACCACCCGTGGAACGAGGCCCAGGGGCAGAGCCCCTTCGTCTGGAACGTCATCGGCGCCCTGGCGGAGGCCGTGTCGCTGCCCGTCGAGACGGCGGTGACCTGCCCGACCGTCCGCATCCACCCCGCCGTGCTCGCCCAGGCCGTCGCCACCAGCGCCGTGCAGCTGGAGGGCCGCTTCCGCTTCGGCGTCGGCACCGGCGAGGCGCTCAACGAACACATCCTCGGCGGCCCCTGGCCCTCGGCCCACGTCCGCATGGAAATGCTCGAAGAGGCCGTCACCGTGATCCGAAGGCTCCTCGAAGGCGGCGAGGTCACTCACCGCGGCGAGCACTACACCGCGGAGAACGCCCGCGTGTACACGCTGCCCGAGGACCCCGTCCCGATCGACATCTCCGGCTTCGGCCCGCAGGCCACCGCGCTCGCCGCCCGCATCGGGGACGGCTACATCACCATGAGCCCCGACGAGGAGCTGCTCACCCAGTTCCGCAAGGGCGGAGGCGGCGCGAAGCCCGCCGCCGGCGGCCTCAAGGTCTGCTACGGACCCGACAGGGCGGAGGCCGTGCGCCGGGTGCACGGACTGTGGGCCAACCAGCTGTTGCCCGGCGAACTCGGCCAAGTGCTGCCCACGCCCCGCCACTTCGAGCAGGCCGAAACCCTCGTCACCGAGCGGATGGTCGACGGCGCGATGCCCTGCGGACCCGACGTCGACGAGCACGTGAGCGCCCTCGACGCCTTCGTCCGGGCCGGCTTCGACCGCGTCTACGTGAACCAGATCGGCCCGGACCAGCGGGAGTTCTTCGACTTCTACCGGACGAAGGTGCTGCCGCGGCTCAGGGACGACGTGCCGCACGGCGCGAGCAGCGGCTCGGCAGGGTGAGGCACGGCGGACGACCATGACGACCAGCGCCCCGACCTCCCCGAGCACCTGCCTTCCCGTCGAACACCTCGACGTCAGCGCCTACACGGTGCCCACCGACGCCCCCGAAGCCGACGCCACCCTCGCCTGGGACAGCACGACCGTCGTCTTCGTCGAGGCCAAGGCCTGCGGCCTGACCGGCGTCGGCTGGACCTACGCGCCGCCGGCCGCCGCCGATCTCGTCCGCCACCAACTCGCCCCGCTCGTCGAGGGTCGCGACGTCTTCGACACGCCCGCCGCGCATGTGGCGTTGTGCCAGGGCGTCCGCAATGCGGGCCGGCCCGGCATCGCGTCCTGCGCGATCTCCGCCGTCGACCTCGCCCTGTGGGACCTCAAGGCCCGCCTCATGGACCTCCCGCTCGTGCGGCTCCTCGGCGCGGCGCGGGACACCGTCCCCGTCTACGGCAGCGGCGGCTTCACCACGTACCACGACAGCCACCTGGCGGCGCAGCTCAGCGGCTGGGTGCACGGACAGCACATCCCGCGGGTCAAGATCAGGATCGGGGAGGCCTGCGGGCGCTCCGTGCCCAGGGACCTCCAAAGGGTCCGCCGTGCCCGGCAGGTCATCGGCGAGGACGCCGAGCTGTACGTCGACGCGGGCGGTGGCTACAACCGCAAGCAGGCCGTCCGCGTCGGAGAGGTGCTCGTCACCCAGGGCGTCGGCTGGTTCGAGGAACCCGTCTCCTCCGACGACCTCACCGGGCTCCGCCTCGTCCGCGACGCCCTCGTGTGCGACATCGCCGCGGGCGAATACGGCTACGACCTCCCGTGCTTCGCCCGGATGATCGCCGCGGGCGCCGTCGACTGCCTCCAGGTCGACGTCACCCGCTGCGGCGGCGTCACAGAGTTCCTGCGCGCCGCCGCCCTCGCCCACGCCCACGGCCTGGAGGTCTCGGCACACGGCGCCCCGCACGCCCACGCGGACGCGGCGGCGTCGGTCCCGAACCTCCGCCACGTCGAGTGGTTCCACGACCACGTACGCATCGAGTCGATGTTCTTCGCGGGCGTCCTGGACCCCTCGGGCGGCACGATCCGCCCGGGCGGGAACGGCCCCGGCAACGGCCTCACGCTGCGCAGCGAAGAGGTGGAGGAATACCGGGTCTCCTGAGGAGTCCTGAGATGTCTGTGGATGTCTCGATGTGTTCGGCATGGGTGCGTAACGGCCGACGCCCCGGGTACCCGGCTCGCTCCGCACCCGAGACACAGAATCCCGAGGACACGACATGCCCCAGACCAAGGGCACGAAGGACCCCAACGACGTGGTGCAGCTTCTTCTGCAGCAGCACGTCAGGATCCGCACACTGTTCGAGGAGGTGGCCACCACCAAGGGCGAGGAGCGCAAGGAGCGCTTCCACGAACTGGTGCGGCTGCTCGCGGTGCACGAGACCGCCGAGGAAGAGGTCGTGCACCCCTTCGCGCGCAAGAACATCCAGGGCGGCGAACACGTCGTCAAGGACCGGATCGACGAGGAGGAGAAGGCGAAGCGGGCCCTGTCGGCACTCGACGACATGGACCCGGACTCGCCGGAGTTCCTCGACCGGTTCGCCGCGCTGCGCCAGGACGTCCTCGCGCACGCGGACGCCGAGGAGCGCCACGAGTTCGCCCACTTCAACGAGGTCGCGGACCGCTCCAAGCTGGAGAGGCTGGGCCGCGCCGTGAAGGCGGCCGAGGCCCTCGCGCCGACCCGCCCGCACCCGGGCACGGACTCGGCGGCGAAGAACATCGCCGCGGGCCCCGTCGCCGCGGTCGTCGACCGCACCCGCGACGCGATCCGCAAGGTGACCGGCACCACCTGATCGACCACGGAGGAGGGGCACGGGGCGGCAGGATCGCGCCCCGCGCCCCTCCTCCCGTGCCTGCCACCACAACGGCGCCCCATGGCATGCGGTTTGGCGCACCGCGATCCGGCTACTCGCCCGGGGGTCCGTACGTCCTCTGGAAAGGAGCCGGGCCGGTGACCTCCCTGGCGAAGTACCCGCACGCATACGCCGAGGACTCCACGGGCGCCGACCGTGCCCTGATGACCGAACCGCCGAAGGACGATCTCGTGCGCTTCCTCGAGGACCGTTTCGCCTGCGCGCAGTCCTGTACGGAGTGCGCCCGCGCCTGCGCCCTGCTGGTCAGCTCCACCGACCTGGGGCCCGTCGCCCCGCAGACGCACGGGCCCGTGCGCACGGGCCCGTCCGAGGGCCGGGGACAGCCCGAGGCGCCGCACGGCCTGCGGCGCGCGCTGCTGCTGTGCGTCGAGGTGTGCGACGCGACCTGCCGGCTGCTGTCGGAGGAGGCACACCAGGACGAGTACGGGCTGCGGCTCCAGGTCGAGTGGTGCCGGGCCGTCGCCCTGGAGTGCGCGCACGTCTGCGACCGCACCCGCGACGCGGCCGACTGCGCCGAGCGGTGCCGGGCCTGCGCGCGGGCCTGCACGAACTTCCTCGCGACCCTCGGCTGACCCCTCTTGGCTCTCGTGGCGCTCCCGAGGTTTCTGACGTTCCATCAGTTGGCGCGGTCCCCGGCATTCCCTATTTCTGGAACGCGTTCTACTGTGTGCGCCGTCAGGCTGGCGCAAGCCGGCTCCCGGACCATGCAGTCGACCGCCAGGAGGGGCCGTGCACCTCGAATACACGCCTGAGCAACAGCAGTTGCGCACCGAGCTGCGCGCCTACTTCGCCGAGCTCGTACCTGAGAACGCGTACGCGCGCTACGAGGACCCGGCCGCGCAGAAGCGGTTCTACCGGGAGACGGTGCGCCGGCTCGGCGGCGACGGCTGGCTCGGCGTGGGCTGGCCGAAGGAGTACGGGGGCCGCGGTCTGTCCCCGATGGAGCAGTTCATCTTCTTCGACGAGGCGGCGCAGGCGGGCGTACCGCTCCCGCTGATGGCGCTCAACACCGTCGGGCCGACCATCATGCAGTTCGGGACCGACGAGCAGAAGGATTACTTCCTCCCGAAGATCCTCTCCGGCGAGCTCGACTTCGCGATCGGCTACAGCGAGCCCGATGCCGGCACGGACCTCGCCGCGCTGAAGACCCGCGCGGTCCGCGAGGACGACACGTATGTCGTGAACGGCCAGAAGATCTGGACGACCAACGGCGACACCGCCGACTGGGTCTGGCTCGCCGTGCGCACCGACCCGGACGCGCCCCCGCACAAGGGCATCACGATGCTGCTCGTGCCGACGACCGACCCCGGCTACTCCTGCACCGTCATCAACACCCTGGCCTCGCACGACACCACGGCCAGCTACTACGAGAACATCCGTGTCCCGGTCTCGCGCCGGGTCGGCGAGGAGAACAAGGGCTGGCGCCTGATCACCAACCAGCTCAACCACGAACGCGTCACCCTCGCCGCCCACGGCACCATGGCGATCCGCGCCCTTCACGACGTGCAGCGCTGGGCCATGGACACCAAGCTCGCCGACGGCCGCAGGGTCATCGACCTCGGCTGGGTCAGGAAGCGGCTCGCCCAGACCCACACCAAGCTCGACGCGATGAAGCTCCTCAACTGGCAGATGGTGAACGCCGTCCAGCAGGGCACCCTCCTTCCGCAGGACGCCTCCGCCGTCAAGGTCTACGGCTCCGAGGCACGCCGCGACGCGTACGCGTGGCTGATGGAGGTCGTGGGCGCGGCGGGCGCGCTCAAGGAGGGCAGCGCGGGGACGGTCCTGCACGGCGAGCTGGAGCGCGGCTACCGCTCCGCCGTCATCTTCACCTTCGGCGGCGGCAACAACGAGATCCAGCGCGAGATCATCTCGTGGATCGGCCTGGGGATGCCCCGGGTGCGGCGCTGACCGGGTCGTCGAAGGTGATCCGCGCGAGCACGGGAAGGTGGTCGCTGCCGGTGGCGGGCAGGGTGCGGATGCGGCCCACGTTCGCCGAGCGGGCCATGATCTGGTCGATCCGGGCCACGGGGAACGCGGCGGGGTAACTGAACGCCAACCCGCGGTCCGGCACGTCCAGCCGTGAGGTCAGCGGGGCGAGGCCGCGGTCGTCCACGGTGCCGTTGAGGTCGCCGAGGACGAGCACCGTGTCCGTTCGCTCGGCGGCTACCTCCGCGCCGAGCCTCCGGGCGCTCTCGTCCCGCCACCGCGACGCGAGGCCGCTCACGCCGATCCGGATCGAGGGCAGATGGGCGACGTACACGGCGACGTCGCGCCGCGGGGTCTCGACCACCGCGCGCAGGCCGCGGTTCCACGGCTCCGTGATCCCGGCCGGTCTGATGTCCGCCGCCCGGACGCCGGTGAGCGGGTACGTCGACCAGAGCCCGACCGTGCCGATCACCGCGTGGTGCGGATGGCTCGCGGACAGGGTGCGCTCGTACTGGGCCCGGGCCTTCGGCAGCAGTTCCTCCAGGGCGATGAGGTCGGGGAAGCGCCCGGACAGCTTGCTCGCCGTGCCCCGCGGATCGGTGTTCTCGTCACTGGCGTTGTGCTGCACCACAGTGAGGTCGTGTCGGCCGGGGCGGGGCTCGGGGAGCAGCACACCGTATTGATACGCCCAGACCGCCGTCGCCAACAGCACGACCACCATCGGGAGGCGAGCCCGGCGCAACAGTGCGAGGCCGAACAGGACGACCAGGATCACCCAGCACCACGGCAGGAACGACTCCACCAGGCTGCCCAACCGGCCCGGTGTGTTCGGTATCCACCCGTGGAAGAGCAGGACCAGCCCGGTCAGGGCGGCGAGCGCGACCAGCACCCGGCCGCGCCGCCCGGGCGCCCGTCTCTCGCCCGCAGCATCCGCCGCCGTCGCGTTGGCCCGCTCGCTCATGTCGCCCCGTTCCCTTGTCCGTTGTCCCTGCCCACCAGGACGAACCAGCCGTTGATCGAGTTCCGCGACGGCCCGGGTGCGTACCCTGCGAGCAGGAGGTGCTGTGCGACATGAGCGAAGCGGACCCCGGGCTCTTCGGACCCGACTCGGTGACCTGGCAGATGCACGCCGACCCCATGATGTGGATCGCGGGCGTGCGCGCCCTGTACTTCCAGGCGCTGCACCCGCGCGCCGTGCGCGGCGTCATGCAGAACTCCGACTTCCGGCGCGACGCCTGGGGCCGGCTCATGCGCACCGCGAGCTTCGTCGGCACCACGACGTACGGGACGAGCGAGGCCGCCGAGAAGGCCGGAGCGCGCGTACGGCGGATCCACCGCCACCTGGGCGCGACCGACCCGGACACGGGGGAGCGGTACGGCGTCGACGAACCCGAACTGCTGCTGTGGGTGCACTGCGCCGAGATCGACTCCTATCTGCACGTCACGCGCCGCTCCGGGTTCCGGCTCACCGGGGCGCAGGCCGACCGGTACATCGCCGAACACCGGACCAGCGCCCGGCTCGTCGGCCTCGACCCGCAGCAGGTACCCGGCAGCCAGGCGCAGTTGGCGGAATACTTCGCGTCCGTACGGTCGCGGCTGGCCGCCGGGCCGGAGGCGCGCGAAGTCGACGACTTCCTGCAACGGCCGCCCACCCACCTGCTGCTGATTCCCGCGCGCGAAGCCCTCTGGCGGCGCGTGGCCAACCTGGCGTACGCCTCCCTGCCGCCGTACGCCCATGAGCTGTACGGCAGACGGGCCCCGGAACCGGCCGCCGTCACGCGCCGGCTGCGCGCCACGGGCACCGCGCTGCGCCTGATTCCCGCCCGCGTGCGCTGGCAACTCCCGCCCAAACACATCCTGCGGGCCATGGGGAGACTCGGTGTCGACGCCCGTCCCGCCCCGTACAAAGTCGACAGAGGGGAAGCCATACTGGACGGGCCGGGGAGGGCGTAGCGACGCGACGGGGGCGACGGTCTCAGATGCCAGGTGTGGGGGAGACGCGGGACGGCAGGCTGATCCACGGGCGGTATCGGCTGCTCGACCTGATCGGCCGGGGCGGCATGGGCGAGGTCTGGCGGGCGCGCGACGAGTCGCTCGGCCGGCACGTCGCCGTGAAGTGCCTCAAGCCGCTCGGTCCCGAGCGGGACGAGACCTTCACGGGCGTCCTGCGGGAGCGTTTCCGCAGGGAGGCGCGGGTCGCCGCCGCGCTCCAGCACCGTGGCATCACCGTCGTCCACGACTTCGGCGAGGACGAGGGGACCCTCTATCTCGTCATGGAGCTGCTCGACGGCAAGAACCTCAGCCAGCTCCTCGACGACAACAGGAACCACCCCCTTCCCGTCGACGACATCGTCGACATGGCCGAACAGGTCGCCTCCGCCCTCGCCTACACCCACGAACAGGGCGTCGTGCACCGCGACCTGAAGCCGGCGAACATCGTGCGGCTCGGCGACGGCACGGCCAAGATCTGCGACTTCGGCATCGCCCGTCTGGGCCACGACATCGGGTTCACCGCCCGGCTCACCGGCACCGGCATCGCCATGGGAACCCCGCACTACATGTCGCCCGAACAGATCGGCGGTGATCCGGTCGACGAGCGCAGCGACCTGTACTCGCTGGGGTGCGTGCTCTACGAGGTCTCCACGGGCGCCCCGCCGTTCGACCTGGAGGACGCCTGGTCCGTGCTCGTCGGGCATCGCGACACCGAGCCCGAGGCGCCGCGCGGGCACCGGCCCGAACTGCCCGGCTATCTCGACCGGATCATCCTGGACCTGCTCGCCAAGGAGCCCGAACAACGGCCGCGCGACGCGCGGGAGCTGGCGCGGCGGATCACCGAGGGCGCGCGGTCCGGGCGCGGGACGTACGTGCCGACGGTGCGGGCGGCGCAGCTCGAGCCACGTACGGGCGCGCCCCTGGGGGAGGTGCCCGAACCTCGCGAGCCCCGGCTGCCCTCCTGGACCCGCGGCATGACCACAGGGCACAAGGCCACCGGCGGCCCCGGCCCGCGCGTCACACCCCCGGACACCGCGGCCGGGCTCTCCGGCGAGTGGATCGCGCGCGATGCCGACCGCACCCCCGCCGCTCCGGAGGCGACGGGACGCCCCACACCCGCCCCCGAACTGCTCGCCACCCTCGCCTCCCGGCACAACGCGGGGCTCAGCCTCGGCCGGCTCGGACGCTGGGCCGAGGCGGGCGAGGTGCACCGCGCAGTGGCCGCCGAGCGGGAGTTCGCCCTCGGCCCCGACCACCCCGACACCCTCGCCAGCCGCTACGAGGTCGCCTTCACCCTCAGCCGCACCGGCCGGGCCGCCGACGCGCTGCGCGAGTACCACGGCGTCGTCGAGGGGCGCGAGAGCGTCCTCGGGCCCGAGCACCCCGACACGCTCGGCGCCCGGCAGGAGGTCGCGTACGTCCTCGGAAAGCTGGGGCGGCACTTCGAGGCGCACCAGGTGTACAGCGCCGTGCTCGCCGCCAGGGAGCGGGCCATGGGCCCCGAGCATCCGGACACGCTGCGCTGCCGCCACAACCTCGCCTTCAACCTCAGCAGGCTCGGCCGACTCGAGGACTCCTACCGGATGGCCGACGAGGTCGCCGACGCGCGCGCCCGCGTGCTCGGCGCCGACCACCCCGACACACTCGTGACACGCTGCGAAGTCGGTTACGCGCTCGGCCAGTTGGGGCGGTGGAGCGCGGCTCTGCGGACGTACCAGGAGGTCGCGCAGGCCAGGGCGGGGGCCCTCGGCGGCGACCACCCGGACACCCTCGCCGCCCGCTACGAAGTGGGCATCAGTCTCGGCCGCCTCGGCCGCAGCGCGGAGGCCCTGACGCTCTACCGCGACCTGATCGACGACCGGGCGCGGGTCAGCGGGCCGCAGCACCCCGAGACGCTGCGCGCCCGGCACGGGCTCGGCGTGAACCTCGGCCGCCTTGCCCGCTGGGAGGAGGCCCTCGCGGAGGCCCGCGACGTGTGCGCGATCCGAGCCCGGGTGCTCGGCGCCGACCATCCGGACACGCTCGTCAGCCGCCGTGAGGTCGCCGTGGGCCTGGGCTGGCTCGGCCGCTGGCAGGACGCCCTCGGCGAGTACCGCGCGGTGTCCACCGCCCGCGAACGGGTCCTCGGCGAGGCCCACCCCAGCACCCTCGCCAGCCGCAACGACGAGGCCCACTGCCTGGAGCAGCTCGGTCGCACGGCGGACGCGGTCGCCCTGTACCGCAGAGTGGCGGCATTGCGGCAACAGGGCGCGCCCGGCTGACCGGCGGGACCGCCCTCTGGTCCACCGTGCGCGGCCCGTGTTACCAAGGGCCATGCCCGCACATGATCTCCGCGCCCGCTACGACACGGTCGTCGTCGGCGGTGGCCACAACGGCCTGGTGGCCGCCGCCTATCTCGCCCGCGCAGGACAGTCCGTCGCCGTCGTCGAACGCCTCGGCACGACCGGCGGGGCCGCCGTGTCCACCCGCCCGTTCGCCGGCGTCGACGCCCGGCTCTCCCGCTACTCGTATCTCGTCAGCCTGCTCCCCAAGAAGATCGTGGCCGACCTGGGCCTGCGCTTCGCGACCGCAGGACGCGACGTCTCCTCGTACACCCCGACCGTCCGCGACGGCCGCCCGACGGGACTCCTCGTGGGCGGCGGCGAGCGGCGCACTCGCGCCGCGTTTCGCGAACTCACCGGCAGCGACCGGGAGTACGAGGCGTGGACCCGCTTCTACGAGACGACGCGGCGGGTCGCCGAACGGGTCTTCCCGACGCTCACCGAACCGCTGCCCGCACGGGACGCGCTGCGCGAGCGGGTCGGTGACGAGGACGCCTGGCGGCTGCTGTTCGAGGACCCCATCGGCGTCGGCATCGAGGAGTACTTCACCGACGACCTGGTGCGCGGCGTCGTCCTCACCGACGCCCTGATCGGCACCTTCGCCGACGCCCACGACGCGTCCCTCGCCCAGAACCGCTGCTTCCTGTACCACGTGATCGGCAACGGCACGGGCGACTGGGACGTGCCCGTCGGCGGCATGGGAGCCCTCACGGACGCGCTCGCCGCCGCGGCCCGCTCGGCCGGCGCCGACCTGGTCACCGGGCACGAGGTGACCCGCATCGAGACGGACGGCGCCGAGGCCGAGGTCACGTACAGGACCGCCGACGCCGAGGGCACCGTCGCCGCCCGCAACGTTCTCGTCAACGCCTCCCCGCAGGACCTCGCCCGGCTCCTGGGCGATGCCCCGCCCGCGCCCGCGGAGGGAGCCCAGCTCAAGGTCAACATGTTGCTGAAGCGGCTGCCGCGCCTGAAGGACACCTCCGTGGACCCGCGCGAGGCGTTCGCCGGAACCTTCCACGTCGCCGAGGGGTACGGCCAGTTGGCGACCGCGCACGCCGAGGCGGCGGCCGGTTCACTGCCGAGTGCGCCGCCCTGCGAGATCTACTGCCACTCGCTGACCGACCCGACGATCCTCGCCCCGGACCTGGTCGAACGCGGCTACCAGACGCTCACCCTGTTCGGCCTGCACACCCCGGCCAGGCTCTTCGCCGCCGACAACGACACGGCTCGCGCGGATCTGCTGAAGGCCACCCTCGCCCAACTCGACACGCACCTCGCCGAACCCATCGAGGACTGCCTCGCGCTCGATGACGACGGGCGGCCCTGCATCGAGGCGAAGACCCCGCTCGACCTGGAGCGGGATCTGCGGCTGCCCGGCGGCAACATCTTCCACCGGGAGCTCTCGTTCCCGTACGCCTCCGAGACCACCGGCCGCTGGGGCGTGGAGACCGGGCACGCCAATGTGCTGCTGTGCGGGGCGGGCGCGGTGCGCGGCGGCGGGGTCAGCGGGATTCCCGGGCACAACGCCGCGATGGCGGTGCTCGGCCACTGACCCCACCCGCATGCGCGGATACATCAATCCCGCGAGGCCGTCCAGCCCTTCGCCTCGATGCGGGACGAGTCGGCCGGGCGTGCCTCGTCGAACGCCACCTCGTCCCCGTCGAGGACGCGGATGCCGTCGACGTAGGCGCCCCGGCCGACGTACAGCTGGTCCGTCGCGTAGCGCCAGCGGAGCCGGAGCGACGCCTTGGTGAAGGGGCCCAGGTCGGCGGTGAGGCGGTGCCAGGTGCGGTCGGCGTAGCCGTCGACCGAGCCCGACGGGTGGGTGTCGGCGCGGCCCGTGGTGAACGGCAGCGGTGTCCAGTTCCTGCCGCCGTCCGCCGACGTCTCCAGGAACAGGAAGTCGGAGTGCGGCTCCGTGTCCCACCACAGCTCGCACGAGAGCCGCGCCTCGTCCGAGGCGAGTCTGAGGTCCGGCAGGGTCAGCGTCGCCGACGTGGCACTCGCCATGCCCGAGAACCAGGCGGTGCGGCCGTGTTTGGGCCGCACGGCGACCGCGCGCGCCATGTTGTTGCCCGCGGCGACCCGGGGGGCGGAACCGGACCGCCAACTGCGCACCGGGTGCACCGAGTTGCCGAGGACGATGAGGAACGAGTCGGTCGTCGGGTCGAGCACGAGCGAGGTGCCGGTGAAGCCGGTGTGGCCCGCGGTGCTCGGTGTCGCCATCGCGCCCATGTACCAGTGCTGGTAGAGCTCGAAGCCGAGGCCGTGCTCGTCACCGGGGAAGTCGGTGTTGAAGTTGGTGAACATCAGGTCGACCGACTTCTGGGACAGGATGCGGGCCTTGCCGTAGCTCCCGCCGTTCAGCAGCGTGCGGCCGAGCACCGCCATGTCCCAGGCGCAGGAGAAGACGCCCGCGTGCCCCGCGACACCGCCGAACGCGTACGCGTTCTCGTCGTGCACCTCGCCCCACACCAGGCCGCGGTCCAGGCCCGACCACGGCGCGCGGGCGTCCTCGGTGGCCGCGACCTTGGGCTTCCAGGAGGCGGGCGGGTTGTAGCGGGTGCGGGTCATGCCGAGCGGCCCCGTGATCCGCTCGGGCAGCAGCACGTCCAGACGCTTGCCGGTGAGCTTCTCGACGACGAGCTGGAGCGTGATGAGGTTGAGGTCCGAGTACAGGTACGTGGTGCCCGCCGGATTGAGCAGCGCCTCCTTCCACAGGAGGGCGAGCTGCGCCTCGTGCTCGGACTCCTTGTAGAAGGCGATGTCGGGCCTGAACCCCGAGGTGTGGGTGAGGAGCTGGCGGACCGTCACGTCCTGCTTGCCGCCGCCCGTGAACTGCGGGAGGTACGAGACGACCTTCGCCTCCAGGTCCAGCGCGCCGCGCTCCACCTCCTGCACGGCCAGGATCGACGTGAACAGCTTGGAGATCGAGGCGAGGTCGAAGACGGTGTCGTCGGCCATGTCGATCTGCTGGTCCGCCGGGAACTCGACGCCCGTGTCCGTCTTGTCGTCGTAGTGGGAGTAGCGCACCGCCTTGCCGATCGGCTGGTGCAGCGCGACCGTGCCGCCGCGGCCGGCGAGCAGCACCGCGCCCGCGTACCAGGGGTGCTTCGGCGAGGGGGCGAGGAACTTCTCGGCGTCGGCGACCAGTTGGCGCAGATGGCCCGCGAGGAGCCCGGCGCGCTCGGGGGAGCCGCGCCGCAGGGTCGGCCGGGCCGCCGCGGCCTCGGTGGCGGCCGCGGCGGGCCCGGCGGGGAACGGGGCGAGGGCCAGGGCGCCGCCCAGCGCGAGCCCGGCCGCGCCGAACTGACGCCGGGTCGGGCCGGGGCCCGTGGCGCCTCTGTGTGGTCTGTCCGCTGCTTCGAGTGCTCCGCTCATGGACGAGGCCCTTCTGAAAAATACTTTCGGGATCTACCGAGTCGGATGAAATTTCTCTGTCAGCGCTGCCTCGTGTCAACACTCGTGCGGCACGACCGGCGGTGAAGAATCTGACGCTGCATCAGAAAAGGTCTTCCGTCGTCCGCCGTGCTGCGGCATCCTGCGCGCATGCAGACGGAGCTGAGCAAGAAACTGGGGATCGAGCACGCCGTCTTCGGCTTCACGCCGTTCCCTGCGGTGGCCGCGGCCATCAGCAGGGCCGGGGGCTTCGGCGTGCTCGGTGCGGTCCGCTACGCGGCCCCCGACGAACTCAAACGCGACCTCGACTGGCTCGACGGCCACGCCGACGGCATGCCCTACGGGCTCGACGTCGTCATGCCCGCGAAGAAGGTCGAAGGCGTCACCGAGGCCGACATCGAGGCCATGATCCCGCCGGAGCACCGGGCGTTCGTCCAGGAGACCCTCGCCAAGTACGGCGTCCCGGAGCTCGCCGAGGGCGAGGCGTCCGGCTGGCGCATCACCGGCTGGATGGAACAGGTCGCCCGCAGCCAACTCGACGTCGCCTTCGACTATCCGATCAAACTCCTCGCCAACGCGCTCGGTTCACCGCCCGCCGACGTCATCGCCCGCGCCCACGAGCACGACATCCTCGTCGCCGCGCTCGCGGGCAGCGCCCGGCACGCCCGCAAGCACGCGGACGCGGGCATCGACGTCGTCGTCGCGCAGGGCTACGAGGCCGGCGGCCACACCGGTGAGATCGCCTCCATGGTGCTCACCCCGGAGGCCGTGGAGGCCGTCGACCCGCTGCCGGTGCTGGCCGCCGGCGGCATCGGCAGCGGTCAGCAGGTCGCGGCGGCGCTCGCGCTGGGCGCGCAGGGCGTGTGGCTGGGCTCGGTGTGGCTGACGACGACCGAGGCCGACATGCACTCGCCGGCCGTCACCCGCAAGCTGCTCGCCGCGGGCTCCGGCGACACGGTGCGCTCGCGCGCGCTGACCGGGAAGCCCGCGCGCCAGCTGCGTACGGAGTGGACGGACGCCTGGGACGACCCGGCGGGCCCCGGGACGCTGCCGATGCCGTTGCAGGGCCTGCTCGTCGCCGAGGCCGTGTCCCGGATCCAGAAGTACGAGGTTGAGCCCCTGCTCGGCACGCCCGTCGGACAGATCGTGGGGCGGATGAACGAGGAACGCAGCGTCCAGGCCGTCTTCGACGACCTGACACGCGGCTTCGAGAAGGCGATCGACCGCATCAACAAGATCGCAGGACGGTGAGTGACCAGCATGAGTACACCCCCCAACGGCTTTTGGGCGCAGGCCACCGCGGACCCCGACCGGACGGTCATGGTGGCGCCCGACGGTGCGGAATGGACCGCGGGACGGCTGCACGCCGCCTCCAACAAGATGGTGCACGGCCTGCGCGCGGCCGGCCTCGAACGCGGCGACGCCTTCGCCGTCGTCCTCCCCAACAGCGTCGAGTTCTTCACGGCCTACCTCGCCGCCTCGCAGGCCGGCTTCTACCTCGTACCGGTCAACCACCACCTCGTGGGCCCGGAGATCGCCTGGATCGTCTCCGACTCCGGCGCCAAGGTGCTGATCGCGCACGAGCGGTTCGCCGACGCGGCCAAATCCGCCGCCGACGAGGCGGGCCTGCCCGACAGCCACCGGTACGCGGTGGGCGACGTGGCGAGCTTCCGCCCGTACACCGAACTCCTCGACGGCCAGAGCGGATCGGCGCCCGAGGACCGCACCCTCGGCTGGGTCATGAACTACACGTCCGGGACGACCGGCCGCCCCCGGGGCATCCGCCGACCGCTCCAGGGCAAGCTCCCCGAGGAGGCCTACCTCGGTGGCTTCCTGGGCATTTTCGGCATCAAGCCGTTCGACGACAACGTCGCGCTCGTCTGCTCACCGCTGTACCACACGGCGGTCCTCCAGTTCGCGGGCGCCGCCCTGAACATCGGGCACCCCGTCGTCCTCATGGACAAGTGGACGCCCGAGGACATGCTCCGCCTCATCGACACCCACAGGTGCACGCACACGCACATGGTCCCCACCCAGTTCCACCGCCTGCTCGCGATCCCGCAGGAGGTCAAGGACCGCTACGACGTGACGTCCATGCGGCACGCGATCCACGGCGCCGCGCCGTGCCCCGACCACGTCAAGCGGGCCATGATCGACTGGTGGGGGACCTGCGTCGAGGAGTACTACGCGGCCAGCGAGGGCGGCGGCGCGTTCGCCACGGCCGAGGACTGGCTGAAGAAGCCGGGGACCGTCGGAAAGGCCTGGCCGATCAGCGAGTTGGCGGTCTACGACGACGACGGGAAGCTGCTGCCCGCCGGTGAACTCGGCACCGTCTACATGAAGATGAAGACCGGCGGATTCTCATACCACAAGGACGAGGGCAAGACGAAGAAGAACCGCATCGGCGACTTCTTCACCGTCGGCGACCTCGGCGTGCTCGACGAGGACGGCTATCTCTTCCTGCGCGACCGCAAGATCGACATGATCATCTCGGGCGGCGTCAACATCTATCCCGCCGAGATCGAGTCCGCGCTCCTCACTCACCCCGCCGTCGCCGACGCCGCCGCGTTCGGCATCCCGCACGACGACTGGGGTGAGGAGGTCAAGGCGGTCGTCGAGGTCGCCGAGGGCCGCGAAGGCGGCGACGCGCTCGCGGCCGAGATACTCGCCCACTGCGAGACCCAACTCGCGGGCTACAAGCGGCCCAAGAGCGTCGACTTCATCGAGACGATGCCCCGCGACCCCAACGGAAAGCTCTACAAGCGCCGTCTGCGCGACCCGTACTGGGAGGGGCGGACCAGGGCGGTCTGAGACCGCCCCGGCCCGCGCCGTCCGTCAGCCGCGCACCCGCACCACCTTCAGAGCGGGCGACCTGAGGATGTCCTTCTCGCAGAAGCGCTCCGTGACCCACTTCTTCTTCGCGAAGAGGTGGGTCTGGTCGCTGTAGTGCGGCGAATTCGGGTTCGAGGACTGGGAGTACGTGAGGAGGGTGCGGGCCACCGGGCAGCGCCCGCCGTCCCAGCCGACGGCCTGGATGTAGCTCGACCCGGTGGTGACCTCGGTGTAGCCGCCGCCCGCCGGGTCCCACACCGGCTCGACCTTGTTCCACACGCCGAGCGACTCCGTGCCGCCGTGCACCGGGATGCGGTCGCCGCCGCGCGTCACGAACTGATGGTCGCCGAGCCGCGCGTCCGAGGGGATGTCCGCGGCCTTCAGTTCGGCCACCGCGTCGGCGAGCGCCGTCGCGAAACCGGGCGCCCCGGTGTTCAGCGTGTTCGGCGTCCGTACCGGATCCGCCGCAGAGAACGGCACCTTCCACAGCTGCGCCGCGGGCACCGCCGCCGTCAGCTTCCGCCAGACCCGGTCGAAGAGCAGGGCGCCCCGGCTGTCGGTGTTCATGGTGCGGTCCCACGCGCCGAGCACGGCACATGCCTTCGAGACGTCGACCGCCGTGCCGTCGCTGCCCGTTGCCGTACCGCCGGGCAGCGCCGCGCACGCCTTCGCCGTGTCGGCCGCCGCCAGATCACCGGCCGGCACCCGGTCGGCGAACTGCTGCCGTTGCAGGTCGGCGACCGTCAGCCTGCCCTTTTCCGCCATCCCCGCGACGTCCTCGACGGCGCCGCGCGTGCGCATCGAGCGCTGCGTGCCGATGGTGCCGAAGACCCGTTCGTAGCCGGTGATCGGCTTGTCCGCGTTGGCGAGCCAGGCGCTGTCGTTGGAGTTCTCCGCGTACGGGGCGTCCCTGAGCACCGGCATCTTCGACGGGCCGAAGATCCCCGCCTGCACCGCGTCCTTGTCCCTGCCGAGCGCGCAGTCGCTCTTCGAGCCGTCGAGGACGGCGACACCCGAGGCCGGATACGTCGCCTTGCCGAGTGGCGTCGAGCACGTCGCGGCCAGTTCGTCGGTGATCCGCGGCAGCACCTGCGACTGCGTGAACAGCGAATGGCCCGATGAGTCCGCGGCGATCGTGTTCACCCACGGCAGCCCCTGCGTGCGCCGCAGCGAGCCGAGGACGTCGGCCGTCGAACGGGCCTTGGCGAAACCGAGCGCCGTGTCGGAGGCCCGCAGGTTGACCGCGTTCGGATCGGCAAGCGCGTAGGCCGTCGTCGTGGTCCAGGGGAGCGGGAGCTGTGAGCCGAGGTTCGTGACGACCGGGCCGTAGCGGGTCCACCACTGGCTGCGGGTCACGTCGCCGCCGCCCTTCACGGGCACGGTCACGGACCGCTTCGTCATCCGCTCCTTCTTGCCGTCGACCACGTACGTCGTCGGGTCCGACGGGTCGAGGGTCAGCTGATGGAGGTTGAGCGTGACGCCTGTCGCGACCGTGTGGCTCCACGCGATGTGCGCGTTGTGGCCGATCGAGATGCCGGTGCTGCCGAGCAGTGTGCCGCCCATGACGTTCAGTTCGCCGGGGATCGTCTGCTGCGACTGCCAGAAGCGGCGGCCGCCCTGCCAGGGGTAGTGCGGGTTGCCGAGCAGCAGGCCCCGCTTGTTGGCCGTGGTCGCGCCGCTGAACGCCACCGCGTTGGAGCCCATGTCGGAGTCGTCCTGGGCGAACAACTCCCCGGCGGCGCGGGCGGCATCGGCCTTGTCGGGCTGCGGCGCGGGGCTGCCGGTCGTCGGCGGCTGCGCCGCCGTGATGCCCTCGATGCCGCGCCCCTGCCCGCCGAGCACCGCGAGCGCGAAGCCCCGCGTCGCCACGTCGAGCGAGGTCACCGGCTTCACCCAGTGCGCGCCCCTGCACGCCGGGTCGGTGATCCGGTTCTGCTTCAGCCACGCGTTGTACCCGGCCGCCCAGCCGCGCATGGAGTCCTTGACGGCGCGGCTCGGACCCGCGGGCGCGGGGGTGTCGAGCAGCTTCTCCACGGTGTGTGCCTCACGAACCCCCTTGAAGTACAGGTCACTTGAGAGATTCTTCGTCGCCGACGACAGTGATCCGTCGGGCGCCGCGTCCGGACCGAAGACGCGCGAGCGCTCGCCGCGCAGCGTCACGAACCCGTCGGCGAGCGTGCACACCTGGTCGGCGGCCTGCGCCCACCCGGTGCCGAAGCCGAGGTTCGCGTAGTCCTTGGCGACGATGTGCGGGATCCCGTACTCGGTGTAGCGGATGGTGGCGGACAGGCCGCCGCCGTGCGGACGTGCGTCACGGTCGGCCGCGGCGGACGACACCGAGGCGGTGCCGCTGAGCGCGGTCAACAGGGCGACCCAGAGGGCCGCGAGGCGTCTGTGTCCCGGGCGTGTGCGCATCGTGCTCCCAACTGCGGTGCAGACAGAGTCGGTTGAGCTGGATGAGGCGCCGTTGAGCGTATCAACAGCAGTGGTGCGGGCCACCGGGACGGCGCATCACGAACAGGCCCCGACATGGCGCGCGCAGTGCAGACGCAGCCGCCCGCACATGCGATGCTGCCCTTCCTGAAACGCTCCACAACGGCTCCCCACGGTGAGGGTGTTGCGCGTGCGTCTGACAGGCCGTGCCCGAGAGCATGGGCAGCTCGAACGCCTCCTCGCCGATCTGCGCCGCGGGCTCAGCGGTGTCCTCGTGCTGCGGGGCGACGCCGGGATCGGCAAGACCGCGCTGCTCGCCCATGTGGCCGACGAGGCCGCCGATCTGCAGGTGCTGCGCGTGGCGGGCGTGGAGGCGGAGGCGGGATTCGCCTTCGCGGCCCTGCAACGGCTGCTCGTGCCGTTCCTCGACGAACTGAAACGGCCCGGTGTGCTGCCCCCGGCCCAGCACCAGGCGCTGCGGGTCGCCTGCGGACTGGCCGACGGACCGCCGGCGGACCGGTTCCTCGTGGGGCTCGCGGTCCTCACCGTCCTGGCACAGGCCGCGAAACAGCGCGCCGTGCTGGCCTGCGTCGACGACCTCCAGTGGCTGGACCGCGACTCCTTCGACGTCCTCGCGTTCGTCGGCCGCCGCCTGCACGCCGAGAGCGTCGGCCTCGTCCTCGCCGCCCGCACCGGCGCCGACACCCCGGCGGGCCTGCCGGTCACCGAGGTCGCCGGCCTCGCGGACCCGGCCGCGCTGGAACTGCTGCGTGCGGTGGCCGCCGGGCCGCTGGACACCGGGGTCGGGCTGCGGATTGCGGCGGCGACCGGCGGGAATCCCCTCGCGCTGACCGACCTCGGCCGCGAACTGTCCGAGGAACAGCTCTCCGGCGTGTTCGCGCTGCCCGAACCGCTCCCCGTGGGCAGCGGCCTCCAGGAGCACTACCTGCGCCAGATCCGCGGCCTCCCGGCGCCGACCCGCACCTGGCTGCTGCTCGCGGCGGCCGAACCGGCCGGCGCGCCCGGCTACGTCGCGACGGCCGCCGAACGACTCGGAGTCGGCCCGGACGCCTCGGGACCGGCCGAGGCCGCGCGGCTCGTCGTGGTGCGGGCGGGCATCGAGTTCCGCCACCCACTGGTGCGTTCCGCGGTGTACGCGGGCGCCACCAGCGTCGAGCGGCGCCGCGCGCACCACGCGCTCGCCGAGGCGACCGACCGCCCCGACGACAGCGACCGGCGCGCCTGGCACCGCGCCGCCGCCGCGCCCGGACCCGACGCGGCCGTCGCCGACCAGGTGGAGCTGGCCGCCGACCTGGCCGGCGCACGCGGCGGCCACGCGGCCCGAGCCACCTTCCTGACCCGGGCCGCCGAACTCACGCCGCACGACGGGGCACGCGCCGCGAGGCTCCTCGCCGCGGCCGAGGCGGCCTTCACGGCCGGCGCGCCGCTGCAGACGAAGGTGCTGCTGGACACCGTCGACCTCGGACTGCTGGACGGCGTGGCCCAGGGCCGGGCCCTTCTGGTGCGCGCGGGTGCGCTCCACGGGCTGGCCGAGCCCGACGCGTACGCCAGGGCGGCGGAGCTGTGCCTGGCCGCGTCGGCCGCGGTCGGGGACCGGGCTCCCGAGCTGACCCGTGAGGCGCTCCTGCGGGCCGCCCAATGGACGTTGACGGCGCGGCACCGGGCGCCCGCGACGACGGCCGCCGAGGTCGCGAAGGCGGTGCTCGAACGGGTCAGGACCGAGGGTCCCGCCGACCCCCTTGACCACCTCCTGGACGCCTTCGCCGTGCTCGCGTCGGACGGCCACGAGCGGGCGGTTCCCCAACTGCGGACCGCCCTCGACGCGCTGCTGGCGGCCGACACCACCGACGACGCGATCCTGCGCGGCTACCAACTGGGCGTCTGGTACTCCAGCCTGATCTGGGACCACGAGGCCCGCGAGCGATTACTCCGGCGCGCCGACGCCGTCGCCCGCCGCGACGGTGCCCTGTGGCACCTCGACGGCATCCTGTTGTGCGCCACCATGGCCGAGACCACCCTCGGCCACCTGGCCGCGGCCGACAGCCTGGTCGCCGAGAATCAGCAGATCCGGATGGCGATGGGACTGAGCGCGGCGCAATGGCGGATCTGCCGGAACCCGGAACTCCTCGCCTGGCACGCCGACCCCGACGCCGAACCGGTGGACGACGAACTGCGGCGCTCACTGCGCAACGCCGCCGACCTCGGCAACGGCGCAATGGAGTCTCTGGTGCGCGCCGGCGTGCTGGTCCTGGCGCTCGGCCGCGGCGACTGTGCGGACGCCCGCCCCGTGGCGCACGAACTGGCCCGGCACGACGTGCTCGGGCTGCACTCCCGCCTCCTCCCGTCCGTGATCGAGGTCGGCGTCCGCAGCGGCGACCGGGCGCTGGCCACCGCGGCCCTGCGCACGCTCACGCACCGCGCCACCGCGGCCGGCACCCCCTGGGCGCTCGGCGTGCTGGCGCGCTCCCGGGCCCTGGTCGCCCCGGCCGACGCCGCCGAGCCGCTGCACCGCCGGGCCGTCGAGCTGCTGTCCCGCGCGGACACCGACGCGGACCTCGCCGTCGCGCACCTGCTCTACGGGGAGTGGCTGCGGCGGCGCAGGCGCCGCAAGGACGCACGCGAGCAACTGCGGTCCGCCCTGCGCCTGTTCCGGGACATGCGCGCCGTGGGCTACGAGGCACGCGCAGCCCGGGAGCTGGAGGCCACCGGGGAGCGCGTCGCCGAGACCCGCGCCGGGACCCCGAACCCGCTCACCCCGCAGGAACGGGCCGTCGCCCGGCTCGCCGCGGACGGCTCGACCAACGCCGAGATCGCCGCCCAACTGTTCATCAGCGCCAACACCGTCGACTACCACCTGCGCAAGGTGTTCCGGAAGCTGGACGTGACGTCCAGGCGACAACTCGGCCGGGCGCGGCCCTGAGGAACCGGCTCAGGGGTCCTGAGGAAAAGGCTCAGGACTACGCACCGCTCGTGGTCCGCGCGGCCCGGCCGCCGATGAACGATCGGGCTCCCGCACCAACCCTGCGATCGGGAGTCCCCGCATGCCCTTCGTCACCGCAGTGGACGGAACCCGGATCCACTACAAGGACTGGGGCACCGGCCGCCCCGTCGTCCTGAGTCACGGCTGGCCGCTGAACGCCGACAGCTGGGAGGCCCAGCAACTCTTCCTCGCCACCCACGGGTTCCGCGCCATCGCCCACGACCGGCGCGGCCACGGCCGCTCCGACCAGCCGTGGCACGGCAACGAGATGAACACCTACGCCGACGACCTCGCGACCCTCGTCGACACCCTCGACCTGCGCGACGTCACCCTCGTCGGCTTCTCCACCGGCGGCGGCGAGGTCGTCCGCTACATCGCACGGCACGGCACCGCCCGCCTCGCACAGCTCGTGCTGGTCTCCGCGGTGCCGCCGTTCATGCTCAGGACCGACGACAACCCGGGCGGCGTCCCGGTCGAGGTCTTCGACGCGATCCGTGCCGGTTCCCTCGCCGACCGCTCGCAGCTGTACCGCGACCTGGCCGACGGACCGTTCTTCGGTAACAACCGGTCCGGCGCCGACGTCTCCTCGGGCATCCGCGACGCGTTCTGGCACCAGGGGCTGCAGGCCGGACACCGGGGCGCCTACGAGTGCGTCGCCGCCTTCTCCGCCACCGACTTCCGCCCCGACCTGGACGCGGTGGACGTACCCACGCTCGTCATCCACGGAGACGACGACCAGGTCGTGCCGTTCGACGTGGGCGGCAAGGCCTCGGCGGCCCGGATCAAGAACGCGACGCTGAAGGTCTATCCGGGCGCTCCGCACGGCATCACGGACACGCACAAGGAGCAACTCAACGCCGACCTGCTCGAGTTCCTCGACTCCTGAGTCCCGGCTCCCGAGCCGACCACTCACCGACCCGCGCTGGGAGAAGCCATGAGCGACCCCGACACCATCGTCCTCGTCCACGGGTTCTGGGTGACCCCGAGGAGCTGGGAGCACTGGGTCACCCACTACGAAAAGCGCGGATTCCGCGTCCTCGCACCCGCCTACCCCGGCTTCGAAGCGGAGGTCGAGTCCCTCAACGCCGACACCGGGCCGATCGAGAAGGTCACCGTCCCGCAGATCATGGAGAGCCTGGAGACCCTCATCGGCGGCCTCGACAAGCCGCCCGTCCTCATCGGCCACTCCGCCGGCGGCGTCTTCGTACAGTTGCTGCTCGACCGGGGCCACGGCGCCGCGGGCGTGGCCATCTGCTCCGCGCCGACGGAAGGCGTCGCGGTGCTGCCGCTGACCCAGCTCAAGTCCGCTTTCCCGGTGCTGAAGAACCCCGCGAACCGGCACCGCCCGGTCGGCCTGACCTTCGAGCAGTGGCACTACGCGTTCACCAACACGTTCCCCGAGGAGGAGTCCAGGGCGCTGTACGAGCGGTACGCGATCCCGGCCTCCGGCGCCATCTTCTGGGAGAGCGCCCTGGCCACGCTGCGCCCCGGCCACCAGAGCACCCACGTCGACTACCACAACGGCTCCCGCGCCCCGCTGCTGTTCATGTCCGCGGAGAAGGACCATCTGATGCCGCCCAAGGTGCAGCAGTCCAACGCCCGGCACTACAAGTCGGCCGCGCTCACCGAGATCAGGGAGTTCCCCGGCATGCCTCACCTGCTGCCCGCCGCACCCGGCTGGGAGGACGTCGCCGACCAGGCCCTCGACTGGGCGCTCGCACACGCCCGTTAGCGCGCCCGCCGCGGCGGCGCGACCCGCCGCCCCGGCCCCGGTGAGCGACCCGGCACCCCGCGGATCGTCTCGGACCACCGCCTTGACCCGGCGCCCGTCACCGCACAGGATCACGCCATGACGAGGTCACCTTTCCCCAAGTTCTCGGCTCCGCTCGAGCAGGGGAGGCCCCCTTCCGAGGCTGCCGGCAGCACCGTCGACGGAGTCCTGCGCCGCAGCGCGCGCCGCACCCCGGCGCGCGTCGCCCTGCGCTACGGGCCGCGCGCGTGGACGTACGAGGAACTGGACGACGCCGTCTCCCGCGCGGCCGGCGCCCTGCGCGCCGAGGGCCTCGCGACCGGGGACCGGGTCGGCGCCTACGGGCACAACTCGGACGCGTATCTGATCGGTTTCCTCGCCTGCGCCCGCGCGGGCCTCGTGCACGTCCCCGTCAACCAGAACCTGACCGGCGACGACCTCGCGTACATCGTGCGGCAGTCCGGCACCACGCTCGTCCTCGCCGACCCCGACATCGCGGACCGGCTCCCCGGCGACGTACCGTTGCTGGCGCTGCGCGACGCGGAGGACACGCTGCTCACGCGGCTCGCGGGGAGTGCTCCGTGGGACGGGGCGGCGCCGGCCGCCGACGACCTGGTGCAACTGCTCTACACCTCGGGGACCACCGCGCTCCCCAAGGGCGCCCGGATGACGCACCGCGCGCTCGTGCACGAGTACGTGAGCGCCATCCACGCCCTCGACCTCAAGGAGACGGACCGGCCGGTGCACGCGCTGCCGCTGTACCACTCGGCGCAGATGCACGTGTTCCTGCTGCCGTACCTGGCGGTGGGCGCCACGAACACGATCCTCGACGCGCCGGCGGCCGGGCCGGTCTTCGACCTCGTGGAGGCGGGGGATGCGGACAGCCTGTTCGCGCCGCCGACGGTGTGGATCGGGCTCTCCCAGCACCCGGAGTTCGCCGACCGCGACCTGAGCGGCCTGCGCAAGGCGTACTACGGCGCCTCGATCATGCCGGTCCCGGTCCTCGAACGGCTGCGTGCCCGGCTTCCGGGGCTCGCCTTCTACAACTGCTTCGGGCAGAGCGAGATCGGTCCGCTCGCCACCGTCCTCGGGCCCGACGAGCACGAGGGGCGGATGGACTCGTGCGGTCGGCCGGTGTTGTTCGTCGAGGCGAAGATCGTCGACGACGAGGGCAAGGACGTGCCCGACGGGACGCCCGGTGAGGTCGTCTACCGCTCTCCGCAGCTGTGCGACGGCTACTGGGACAAGCCGGAGGAGACCGAACAGGCCTTCAGGGGCGGCTGGTTCAGGTCGGGCGACCTCGCGGTGCGCGACGGTGAGGGCTACTTCACGGTCGTCGACCGGGTGAAGGACGTCATCAACTCCGGCGGCGTGCTCGTCGCCTCGCGCCAGGTCGAGGACGCCCTCTACACCCACCCGGCCGTCGCCGAGACCGCCGTCGTCGGGCTGCCCGACGAGCGCTGGATCGAGGCCGTCACCGCGGTCGTGGTGCGCGGCGACGCGGAGGTCACCGAGGAGGACCTCATCGCCCACGCCCGCGAACAGCTCGCCCACTTCAAGGCGCCCAAGCGGGTCGTCTTCGTGGACGAGCTGCCGCGCAACGCCTCCGGCAAGATCCTCAAGCGGGAGCTGCGGGACCGGTTCGCGTGAGCGGTGAGCCGTGAGCGGCGTGGGTTCTTCCGCGGCTCAGCCCGTACTCATCCGCCAGCCGCGCTCCATGCGCGTCAGCTCCCGGAACCCGGCGGCGCGCATCAGCTCGAGCCGCCGGCCGTCCTCGGCGTTCTCGTAGGCGAGAAGGCGGTCCACGCCGCTCAGTCGCAGCCACTCGGCGGCCTGGGCGAGCAATTGATGCGCCAGGTCCCCGCCGTCGACGGCCGCGTCGATGTGCAGGTTGCCGATGTCGGCGAGACCGGGTGACCGGCCGATCCGTTCGGGCCGCCCGAGCGCCGTGTCCACCTCGATGAAGGCGACGGCGCGTTCACGGAAGTACGCCGTGATGCGCGTGCCGCACTCGCCCAAGGTGCGCTCGAAGGCGAACTCCCGGCACGGTCGCGGTCGGGGCAGCTCGTCGACCGGTGCGAGCAGCAGCACCTCGGTGCCGCCGGTGTGCCGGAAACCGGCGCGTCGGTGGGCCTCGCGGATGTGCGGCCACGGCCGGGGCAGTCCGCAGACGGCCGGAGCTGGGAGCGCCCCGTCGGCATGGCAGACGCGGGGCCGCGAGCGGGTGAGCTGCGCAAGGCAGGCGGCCATCAGCAGATCCGCGGCCTTCTCGGCGTCGGGCCAGAACGAGGCCGCAGGCCGGTGCACGAACCAGCTGATCTCGGCGGCATCCCGGTAGTCGGCGCCGACGGTGGCGTCGTCCCGGTAACGCAGCAGATGGGCCGCGGCGGCGACATGACGTCGTTGTTCGGCGACGAGCGTGACTCGCTCGACGACCCACGGGTCGGTGATGAACTCGTCGGGCTGCCGCTCCAGACTGCTCAGCACGGTGTTGACGGAGAGGGCGAGGCCGGGGACGACGGCGCCGACATGCGCGTTGATCAGCGCGGTCAGCTGGTCGCGGTCGGCGCGGCGAAAGGGGCGTACCTCGAGCTCGGGGATGCGAATCCTCCGGATACGGAGTGAGGTCGGAGCCCGCCGTGCGATGCGGTACGCACACCACGGTAGTGCGTCGCGCCCCCGCGGGCCACCCTTTGTCGCGGTACCGGCTCAAGGCTTCCGCTCGTCCACGATCCGCTTGATCTTTCCCACCGAGCGCTCCAGGGTCTCCGGCTCGACGATCTCCACGGACACCGTCACGCCCACCCCGTCCTTCATCCCGGCGGCGATGGCGCGCGCCGCCGCCTCCCGCTCCCGCGGTGTCGCGTCGGGCCGGGCCTCGGCGCGCACCGTGAGCGCGTCCATGCGGCCCTCGCTGGTCAGGCGGAGCTGGAAGTGCGGCGCGACGCCCGGTGTGCGCAGCACGATCTCCTCGACCTGCGTCGGAAACAGGTTCACGCCCCGCAGGATCACCATGTCGTCGCTGCGCCCGGTGACCTTCTCCATGCGCCGGAAGGCGGGGCGTGCCGTGCCCGGCAGCAGCCGGGTCAGGTCCCGCGTCCGGTACCGGATCACCGGCATCGCCTCCTTGGTCAGCGAGGTGAACACCAGCTCGCCGTGCTCGCCGTCGGGCAGCACCTCACCCGTGACCGGGTCGACGACCTCCGGGAGGAACTGGTCCTCCCAGATGTGCAGCCCGTCCTTCGTCTCGACGCACTCCTGTGCCACGCCGGGACCCATGACCTCCGACAGGCCGTAGATGTCGACCGCGTCGATCCCCGCCCGCTCCTCGATCTCGCGCCGCATCTCCTCGGTCCACGGCTCGGCGCCGAAGATGCCGACCTTCAGGGAACTGGTGCGCGCGTCGACTCCCTGGCGCTCGAACTCGTCGAGGAGCGTGAGCATGTACGAGGGCGTCACCATGATGATCTCGGGCTTCAGGTCCTGGATCAGCCGCACCTGCCGCGAGGTCATGCCCCCCGACGCCGGAATCACCGTGCACCCGAGCCGCTCCGCCCCGTAGTGCGCGCCGAGTCCGCCGGTGAACAGGCCGTACCCGTACGCCACATGGACCTTGTGCCCCGGCCTGCCGCCCGCCGCCCGGATGGCTCGCGCCACCATGTCCGACCACATCGACAGGTCGGCCTCGGTGTACCCGACGACCGTCGGGACCCCGGTCGTGCCGCTCGACGCGTGCAGGCGCCGCACCTCGGACTGGTCCACGGCGAACATCCCGAAGGGATAGTTGTCCCGCAGGTCCGCCTTGGTCGTGAACGGGAAGCGTGCCAGGTCCGCCAGGGTGCGGCAGTCCTCGGACCGCACGCCCGCCTTGTCGAACGCCTCGCGGTAGAACGGCACCCGCTCGTACACCCGGTGCAGCGTCCCGCGCAGCCGCTCCAGCTGAAGCGCCCGCAGCTCCTCCGCGCCGAGCCGCTCGCCCTCGTCCCACCAGTCCGTCGCCGTCGACGCCATCGCACGCACTCCCGAAACTCCCGACCGATCATTCGGTTGTCCTGCTGTCGATCAGTAAGGCAAGGAGTGGCCGCGGTCGTCAAGACGTACGACGCGCCGGTTGCGTCGTCAGCGGCCGACAGGGGGCTCCCAGACGTACGGCGTGGTGGTCCCGAGCGCCACGAACCCCAGGCGTTCAAGGATCGGCCGGCTGTGCGCGGACGCGTCCACCTGGACGTACGCGAAGCCGTGCTCGGCCGCGATCCGGACGCGGAAGGCGACGAGCGAGCGGTAGATCCCGCGGCCTCGCCACTCCGGGACCGTCCCGCCGCCCCACAGGCTCGCGAAGGCCGTCCCCGGATGCAGCTCCATACGGGCGGCGCTCACCGGCTCGTCGCCGTGCAGCGCCACGACCGCGGGCACGGTGGCCGGGTCCTGCGCCAACTGGCCCCGCAACTGGTGGCCGATGGCCGAGCGGTCGGAGCCGAAGGCCCGCTCGTGCACCCGCTCGACCAGCTCGATCCGTGTCTCATCGGAGACCGGGAGCAGCCGGATCCCTTCCGGCGGTGCGGAGTCGACGGGCAGCGCGGCCGTCTCCGCGACGAGCAGCGTCTCCGTCGCCTCCGACACGAACCCGGCAGCCGTGAGCCGGTCGGGAAGGTCGGCCGGGCGGTCGTGCCCGTACGTCTTCCACTCGAAGGCCCGGCCGAGCCCGCCGAAGAAGCGGACCTGCTCGGCGATCGCGGCGTCGGCACCCCGCTCGTCGAGCTTCGACCACAGCACCCCGTTCCAGCCCGCCGCCGGGCCGATATGGCGCACCACGTCACCGACGTGCTCGACGCGCGCCCCGGTCTCGTCGGGGCGTGCCCCGCGCCGCAGTTGCTCGTCGAACAGGTCCCGTACCGCCGCATGATCCATGCGAGGAACTCCAGCACCGGGTGAGAGGCACGGCAACCGAAAATCCCTGCCGCGGACCAGAACACCCTTGCTATGGTGCGCCGATGACCACGATCAAGAAGGTTCAGATCACCTTCGACTGCGCCGAGCCCGTGCGGGTCGCCCGCTTCTGGTGCGAGGTGCTCGGATACGTCATGCCGCCCGGCGCCGACCAGGACGAGGCATGGTCCCTCGCCGCCGACCCCTCGGGTGAGGGGCCGCGGCTGTACTTCCAGCGCGTCCCCGAGGGGAAGGTCGTCAAGAACCGGGTTCATCTCGACGTGCGGGCCGGGACCGGGCTGGTCGGCGACGAGCGGCTCGCGGCGCTCGAAGCCGAGGCCGAGCGCCTCTACAAGCTCGGCGCCACGCATGTCCTGACGCAGCGCGCCGACGACGAGAACGAGTCGTGCATCACGTTGCAGGACATCGAGGGCAACGAGTTCTGCCTCGACTGAGCGCGTGACCTTCTGGGCCCGCGCTCCCGTCGCGGAGGGGGGTTATCCGTTCCCCTCCGCGGCCACCTGCCGCGCCCACCGGTAGTCCGCCTTCCCGCTCGGCGAACGCTGGATGGTGTCCGTCAGCACCAGCTGCCGGGGGATCTTGTAGCCGGCGAGATGGCTGCGGCAGTGCGTCTGCACGGTGTCCAGGGTCAGTGCGTCCGCGCCGTCCATGAGCTGGACGACCGCCGCCACATGGTTCCCCCACTTCTCGTCCGGCACACCGGCCACCAGCGCGTCGTAGATGTCCGGATGGGATTTGAGGGCCTGCTCGACCTCCTCCGGGTACACCTTCTCGCCGCCCGTGTTGATGCACTGCGAGCCGCGGCCCAGGACCGTGACGATGCCACCCTCGTCGACCGTCGCCATGTCACCGAGCAGCACCCAGCGCTCGTCACCCTTCTGGAAGAACGTCTCGGCGGTCTTCGCGGGGTCGTTGTAGTAGCCGAGCGGGACGTGCCCGCGCTGTGCGATCCGGCCCACCTCGCCCACCGCGACCGGCTCGTACGTCGTCGGATCCACCACCTGCGTACGGGAGTTGACCTGGACGTGGAAGCCGGCGCCCGCGCCGGACCCGGCCGTCGCCGTGCCGTTGAAGCCGGACTCGGACGAGCCGAAGTTGTTGAGCAGCATGGTGTTCGGGACCAGTTCCTGGAACTGGGCGCGCACCGTGTCCGACATGATCGCGCCCGAGGACGAGACACTGAACATCGACGAGCAGTCCGTGCCCTTCAGTGGCCCCTTGAGTGCGTCGATGAGCGGGCGCAGCATCGCGTCGCCGACCAGGGACATGCTCGTCACCTTCTCCTTCTCGATGGTGCGCAGCACCTCCTCCGGGGCGAACTTGCGGTGGATGACCACGCGCTGGCCGAAGTTGAAGCCGATGAACGCCGTGAGCGTCGAGGTGCCGTGCATCAGCGGGGGAGTGGGGAAGAACGTGATGCCGTCACCGCCTGCCGCCACCCGCTCGGCCAGCTCCTCGGGCCGTGACACCGGCTCGCCCGTGGGGGCGCCGCCGCCCAACCCTGCGAAGAACAGGTCTTCCTGACGCCACATCACACCCTTGGGCATGCCTGTCGTGCCGCCTGTGTAGATGATGAACTGGTCGTCGGGGGAGCGCGGCGGGAAGCCGCGTTCGGCGGAGGACTGTCCGGTCGCCTCCTCGAAGTCCACCGCCTTCAGCGGTGGCGCGTCCGCCTCGGGGGCGCCCACCCGCACCAGGTGGCGCAGCTTCTCGGCGCGCGGCAGCGCCGCCGCCACGCGCGGTGTGAACTCCGTGTCGAAGACGAGTGCCGCGAGATCGGCGTCCTGGTAGAGGTAGGCCAACTCCTCCTCCACGTAACGGTAGTTCACGTTCACCGGGACGACCCGCGCCTTGACGCAGCCGAGCGCCGTCTGCAGGTACTCGATGCCGTTGTAGAGGTGCATGCCCAGGTGTTCACCGGGGCGCAGTCCGGCCGCGATCAGGTGGTGTGCGACCCGGTTGGCCGCCGCGTCCAGCTGGGCGTACGTGAGCCGGCGCTCCGCGCCCGTACCGGGGTGATCCACGTAGACGAGCGCCTCGCGGTCAGGGACCACGTCGACGACCGACTCGAACAGGTCGGCAAGGTTGTACTCCACCGCGCTCCTCCTGATCCAGGCCACATCTCCTCTTGGAGCGTCATCAGAACAGAACGGGGAGTAAGGGGGAAGGGGCTCCGCACAAGAAAACTGACTGAGTGTCAGAAAACTCTTGAACTGGCACGTGCGCTACTGCAACCTGTTCCAGGTCCGAGGCTGCGGCTGACTGGAGGACCCCTCATGGGTGGGACCGAACATCTCGACGTCCGGCGCGAGGGCGCCACGCTCGTACTCACGCTCAACAGGCCCGAGGCCAAGAACGCGCTGTCACTGCCGATGCTCGTCGGCCTCTACGACGGGTGGCTGGAGGCCGACGCGGACGACTCGATCCGCTCCATCGTGCTCACCGGGGCGGGTGGTGTGTTCTGCGCCGGCATGGACCTCAAGGCGCTCGCGGGCAAGGGGATGGAGGGCGAGCACTACCGGGACCGGCTCAAGGCCGACCCCGATCTGCACTGGAAGGCGATGCTGCGCCACCACCGGCCGCGCAAGCCCGTCGTCGCCGCGGTCGAGGGACACTGCGTCGCGGGCGGCACCGAGATCCTCCAGGGCACGGACATCCGGGTGGCGGGGGAGTCGGCGACGTTCGGGCTCTTCGAGGTCAAGCGCGGCCTGTTCCCCATCGGCGGCTCGACGGTCCGGCTGCCGCGCCAGGTGCCCCGTACCCACGCCCTGGAGATGCTGCTGACCGGGCGGCCCTACCCGGCGCCCGAGGCCGCAGCCATCGGCCTCGTCGGACGCGTGGTGCCCGACGGCGCCGCGCTCGATGCTGCCCTGGAGATCGCCGAACAGATCAACGCCTGCGGCCCGTTGGCCGTCGAAGCGGTCAAGGCATCCGTGTACGAGACCGCCGAGATGACCGAAACGGACGGTCTCGCCTCGGAGTTGAAGCGCGGCTGGCCCATCTTCGACACCGCCGACGCGAAGGAAGGCGCCCGCGCCTTCGCGGAGAAGCGGCCCGCCGAGTTTCGGCGTGCATGAGGCCCGCGACCGCGCCGTCCCGTCCCGTACGCCCATCCGTCAAGGAGGCCTCATGACATCTACCGCCCAACCAGAGGTGCTGCGCGCGCCGTTGGTCGTGGAGTTCCCGTTCACCCGCTCCCTCGGCCCCGTCCAGTCCGCCTTCCTCAGCGGTCTGCGCGACCGCACGGTCCTCGGTGTGCGGACCGGCGACGGGAAGGTCATGGTGCCACCCGTCGAGTACGACCCGGTGACCGCAGAGGAGATCCGCGACCTCGTCGAGGTCGGCGCCACCGGAACCGTCACCACCTGGTCCTGGAACCCCGAGGCGCGGCGCGGCCAGCCCCTCGGCACCTCCTTCGCCTGGGTCCTCGTCAAGCTGGACGGCGCGGACACTGCCCTGCTGCACGCCCTCGACGTTCCCGGCCCCGACGCCGTGCACTCCGGCATGCGCGTTCGCGTCCGCTGGGCCGAGGAGCGTGAGGGCGCCATCACCGACATCGCGTGCTTCGAACCGTACGACGGCGACGACACGCCCTCCCAACTCGTCCCGCACAACGGCGAGTTCGAGGACGCCGTCACCGGCATCGTCGCCCCCGCCCGCCTCGACTACACCTACAGCCCCGGCGGCGCCCAGACCCGCTACATCAACGCCCTCGCCGACAACCGCACCGTCGGCGAACGCTGCCCCTCCTGCCACAAGGTCTACATCCCGCCCCGCGGCGCCTGCCCGACCTGCGGCGTCGCCACCACCGACCAGGTGGAGGTCGGCCCCGGCGGCACCGTCACCACGTACTGCATCGTGAACATCAAGGCGAAGAACCTCGACATCGAAGTCCCCTACGTCTACGCCCACATCGCCCTCGACGGCGCCGACCTCGCCCTGCACGGCCGCATCGGCGGCATCCCGTACGACCAGGTGCGGATGGGGCTGCGCGTCGAACCCGTGTGGACGGAGGGCGGACGCTACCCGGACCACTACCGGCCCACCGGTGAACCCGACGCCGATTACGAGACGTACAAGGAGATGATCTGATGCGGCCGCCGATCCGGGACATCGCCGTCGTCGCCTTCGGGCAGACCGACCACACACGTACCTCCGACGAACAGTCGGAGGTCGAGATGCTGATGCCCGTCCTGCACCAGGTCCTCGCCAGCACCGGCCTGAAGACCAGTGACATCGGGTTCACCTGCTCGGGATCGAGCGACTACCTCGCCGGGCGCGCCTTCTCCTTCACCATGGCGCTCGACGGCGTCGGCGCCTGGCCGCCGATCTCCGAGTCGCACGTCGAGATGGACGGCGCCTGGGCCCTGTACGAGGCGTGGACCAAACTCCTCACCGGCGAGGCCGACACCGCGCTCGTCTACTCGTACGGCAAGTCCTCACCGGGCTCCGTCCGTGACGTCCTGACGCGCCAGCTCGACCCGTACTACGTCGCCCCGCTGTGGCCCGACTCCGTCGCGCTCGCCGCCCTCCAGGCGCAGGCGCTGATCGACGAGGGGCACACGGACGAGCCCGCGCTCGCCGGGGTCGCCGCCCGCAGCCGCAAGTCCGCCACCGGAAATCCGCACGCCCAACTGCGCGGGAACGTCCCGCACGGCGATTACGTCGTAAATCCGCTGCGCACCGGGGACTGCCCGCCGATCGGGGACGGCGCCGCCGCCGTGATCCTCGCCGCGGGCGACCGCGCCAGGGAGCTGTGCGAGCGACCCGCGTGGATCCGCGGCATCGACCACCGCATCGAGGCTCACAGCCTCGGGGTGCGCGACCTCACCGACTCGCCCTCCACGCGGCTCGCCGCCGAGAAGGCCGGCGCCTTCGAACGGCCCGTGGACACCGCCGAGTTGCACGCCCCGTTCACCTCGCAGGAGGTCGTCCTGCGCCGCGCGCTGGACCTCGGGGACGAGGTCGACATCAACCCGTCCGGGGGCGCGCTCGCCGCCAACCCGGTGATGGCCGCCGGGCTCATCCGTATCGGCGAGGCCGCCGCCCGCATCCACGGCGGGAACTCGCGGCGCGCGCTCGCCCACGCCACCTCCGGGCCCTGCCTCCAGCAGAACCTGGTCGCCGTACTCGAAGGGGAGGACCAGTGATGAGCAAGGCAGTCGCCAAGGAGCCGGTGGCGGTCGTCGGGATCGGGCAGACCAAGCACGTCGCCGCCCGCCGGGACGTCTCGATCGCCGGACTCGTCCGCGAAGCGGCCCAACGTGCCCTGGAAGACGCCGAGTTGACCTGGGCCGACATCGACGCCGTCGTCATCGGCAAGGCGCCCGACTTCTTCGAGGGCGTCATGATGCCGGAGCTGTACCTCGCGGACGCGCTCGGCGCCGTCGGCAAGCCGATGATGCGCGTGCACACCGCCGGATCCGTCGGAGGCTCCACCGCGCTCGTCGCCTCGAACCTCGTCGCGGGCCGCGTCCACGGCACCGTACTCACCCTCGCCTTCGAAAAGCAGTCGGAATCCAACGCCATGTGGGGGCTCTCGCTGCCCATCCCGTTCCAGCAGCCGCTGCTGGCCGGGGCCGGCGGCTTCTTCGCACCGCACGTGCGCGCGTACATGCGGCGCACCGGCGCTCCCGACGGCGTCGGCTCCCTCGTCGCCTACAAGGACCGCCGCAACGCCCTCAAGAACCCCTACGCCCACCTCCACGAGCACGACATCACCCTGGAGAAGGTCCAGGCGTCCCCCATGTTGTGGGACCCGGTCCGCTACTCCGAGACCTGCCCCTCCTCCGACGGCGCCTGCGCGATGATCCTCACCGACCGGGCGGGAGCGGCGCGCTCGTCGAAGCCGCCCGCCTGGATGCACGGCGGCGCCATGCGCAGCGAGCCGACCCTCT
Source organism: Streptomyces sp. NPDC051684 (assembly GCF_044453445.1). Lineage (NCBI taxonomy): Bacteria > Bacillati > Actinomycetota > Actinomycetes > Kitasatosporales > Streptomycetaceae > Streptomyces > Streptomyces sp. NPDC051684. Next base: position 56,849 of record NZ_JBITCS010000005.1, read on the forward strand.
TCGCGGGCAAGGACTTCGTCTCCCCGCAGGCCGGCAAGGACTGCGCCGCCGACGTGTACCGGCAGGCGGGCATCGCCGACCCGCGCCGCGAGATCGACGCCGTCGAGATGTACGTGCCGTTCTCCTGGTACGAGCCGATGTGGCTGGAGAACCTCGGGTTCGCGGACGAGGGCGAGGGCTGGAAACTCACCGAGTCCGGCGTCACGGAGCTCGACGGCGACCTCCCCGTCAACATGTCGGGCGGCGTCCTGTCCACCAACCCCATCGGAGCCTCCGGCATGATCCGCTTCGCCGAGGCCGCCCTCCAGGTGCGCGGGCAGGCCGGAGAGCACCAGGTGGACGGCGCGCGAAAGGTCCTCGGGCACGCTTACGGAGGCGGCTCGCAGTTCTTCTCCATGTGGCTCGTCGGCGCCGAACCACCCACCGGATGAACGCGCGTTGACCTTCATCCCCTTCGCGGCCTGTGCGCGGCACGGACCGATCGCTAGGCTGGCGCACGGACGACGAACCGGGAGGAGCACGGACGTGGCCGAGAGCACCATCGACCAGCACCCGCTCATGGGGTGGCAGAAGCCGGACCTGGACCTCAGCAAGGCGGACTGGCGGTCCAGCAGCGGGGGCCAGGGCGATGTCCAGATCGCCTTCGTCGAAGGCTTCATCGCGATGCGCAACGGCGGACACCCAGAGAGCCCGTCCCTGATCTTCACGCCGGCCGAGTGGGGGGCGTTCGTGAGCGGTGCCCGAGAGGGCGAGTTCGACCTCACGTAGTCGTTTCACGGCTCTTTGTTCACGCAGTTCCGACGCGGGACGAACGCCCCTGTCCTGTGGCCCCCGCATTTGCGAGCCTGGCCACAGGAACAGCCGGTCAATGAGGGCGCGGCGACGCGCCCAGTGTCGGAGGCGAAGAGATCATGCCCAACCCGCACCAGCAGCCCGTCCTCGCCGCGGTCGACGGCTCCGACGACAGCCTCCGCGCCCTGGAATGGGCGCTCGCCGAGGCGGACCGGCGCGGCGCCGAGCTGCGCGTCGTACATGTACGCCAGTACGCGCCGTTCCTCCAGGCCGAAGTGCTCGTGGCGGACTTCGACGAGGAGCCGGAGAACGACACCGTCCTCGCGGAGCTGCGCAAGGACCTGGAGGGGCGCGAGGGGCTGCCGCCGCTCGAGTTCATCAGCCGCGCCGGGCTCCCGGCCGTGGTGCTGTCCGAGATGAGCACCGAGGCCCAACTCCTGGTCGTCGGCTCGCGCGGGCGCGGCGGCTTCGCCGGCCTGGTGCTCGGCTCGAACAGCGTGTCGGCGGCGCGTGACGCCGTGTGCCCGGTCGTCGTGGTGCCGAGGCCCGACCGCGAGGTGCACGGCGACGCGGCGGCGCCGGGGCCGCGCGTCGTGGTCGGCCTCAAGGCGGACGCGCCGGACCACGCGACCCTCGCGTTCGCGTTCGAGCACGCGGCCGGCGCGGGTGTCCGGCTGCAGGTCGTCGTCGCGTATCCGTGGCCGGTCCTGGCCTGGACGGCGTACGGGGACTTCACGCCCACGGCCGTCGACCAGGAGGCGACGGAGCGCGACACGCTTCGAGTGGCCGATGAGACCCTCGCGGAACTCCGTGACTCTCACCCTAAAGTCGAGGTTGAGATTTTGGTGGTGCCGGGCGACGCGGCGGGCCATCTCGTCGAGCAGTCGAGGGGCGCGGAGCTGGTTGTCGTCGGCCGCCACCGCCGCCGCTTCACCCGCCCTGCCGCGATGCTCGGCTCGGTCACGCACGCGGCGCTGCTGCACGCCGCGAGCCCCGTCGCGGTGGTCCCGCCGGACGCGGACTGAGCCCTTCAGCGCAGAACGACGCAGCCCCGCCCGGCCAGCGCGTCGAACAGGCCGGGCGCGAGGCACAGGTCGTTCCAGCGCAGATCGAGCTTCTCCAGGCAGGGCAGCTTCACCACCCACTCCGGTACCTCGCGCAGCTGGTTGCCGCGCAGGTCGAGCCGGCGCAGGCGCGGGAGTCCGCGCAGCGCGTCGGGCACGGCGGTGAACGCGTTGTCCCGCAGCTCCATCTCCCGCAGCTCGGCCAGCTCCGCCACGGACGCGGGCAGCTCGGACAGCCGATTCCCCCGCAGCCACAGCTCCCGGAGTGCGGTGAGCCCGCCGATGCCGTCCGGCAGTGCGTCGAGCCGGTTGTGCTGGGCGCGCAGCTCCACCAGTCCGGTCATGGCACCGAGCGTGGAATGCAGCGCCGTGAGCCGGTTCTCGCCGACATTCAGATACGCGAGCCGGTCGAGAGAGCCGAGTGCCTCCGGCAGCTCGGTGAGCCGGTTGTCGTGCAGATACAGGAACCGGCTCAGACCGGTGAGGTCGCCGAGCTCCGCCGGGACCGAGGTGAGCCGGTTGTGCCCGAGGTCCAGGGTGTGCAGGCCGGTCAGTGTGCCGATGCGCTCGGACAGGTGTGCGAGCCGATTGTCGGCGAGCAGCAGCACCCGCAGCTCGGGATGGCGCCACACCTCATCGGGTACGGCGTCCAGATCGCCCCGCCAGTAGTCGAGCACCCTCACGGTCATGGACGCGTACCTTAGCGCCACCGGAATCCGCACGGTTTTCGTACCGAGAATGGCGCATCACGCTCCGGCGGGGGCGCCCCGGCGTACGCTGAGGTCCCTGGAAACCGTGGTGCGCGACCGTGCCGCGGGTGGGGGTGCGCCATGGTGCGGAGCGATGGCAGGGGCCGGCGGCGGCTGTTCGAGCGGGACAGCGAACTCGCCGTCGTGGACGCGGTGTTGAACGAGCTGACCGGAATCCCGCGGGACGGCGGCGAGCCACCGGACCGGCCGCACGGCGCGCTGCTCGCCGTCGCCGCGACCGCCGGACTCGGCAAGACCAGCCTCCTCGCGGAAGTCCGCCGCAGGGCCGCAGCCAAAGGCTGCACCGTCCTGTACGCCCGCGGCGGCGACCAGGAGCAGGGCGTCGCCTTCCACGTCGCGCGCCAGCTGCTCCAGCCGCGCCTCGCGGGCGCCTCCGAAGCCGACCTGCACGCCACACTCGGCAGTTGGTACGCGATCGTGGGCCCCGCCCTCGGCCTGTGCGCCCCCACCGAAGGCGCACCACCCGACCCGCAGGGCTTGCGCGACGGCCTCGACTGGGTGCTCACCCACCTCGCCGTGCAACAAGCCCCCATGGTCCTCGTCCTCGACGACGCCCACTGGGCCGACCCGGAGTCCCTGAGCTGGCTCGCCGCCTTCGCCCCGCGCGCCGAGGAACTGCCGCTGCTGCTCGTCGTCGCCTACCGGCCCGAGGAACTCCCGGACCACGCGGAGGCCCTGCGCGGCCTGCCCGGCCGCTCGGGCCGGCGCGCCCTCGGACTCGAACCCCTCAGCGCCTCCGCCATCGCCGGACTCGTCCGCGAATCCCTCGGCGGCCACGCCGACGACGCGTTCTGCCGCGAATGCTGGGCCGTCACCGCAGGCAACCCCTTCGAGGCGGTCGAGCTCACCGCGAAGGTCCGCGACCGCGGCCTCGTCCCCACCGAGAACGGCGCCCACCTGCTGCGCGACCTCGCCGCCGCCGCGAAGGGCAGCGGCCTCGTCGCCCGCATCGAACGACTCGGCACCTCCACCGTCCGCTTCGCCTGGGCCTGCGCCGTCCTCGGCACCGAGATCGCACCCGAACTCGCCGCGAACGTCGCCGGGTTGGGATCGGAGGAGGCCGCCGACGCCACCGACCGGCTCAGGGCGGCGCGCGTGCTCAAGGGCGCGGACTCGCTCGAGTTCGTCCACCCGCTGATCGCCACCGCCGTCTACCGCGCCATCCCCGGCGCCATCCGCGTCGCCCTGCACGGACAGGCCGCCTGGACCGTCCTCGACGCGGGCCTCGGCCCCTGCGCCGCCGCCCGGCACCTCCTGGAGACCCACCCCGAGGGCGATCCGTGGGTCGTACGACAGTTGCGCGCCGCCGCGGCCGAGACCATCCGCGCGGGCGCCCCCGACGCCTCCCGCCGCTACCTCGCCCGCGCCCTGCGCGAACCCCCGGCCTTCGACGACCGCGCCGCCGTCCTCTACGAACTCGGCAGCGCCTCCCTGCTCACCGAGCCCGCCACCACCGTCAACCACCTGCGCGCCGCCCTCGAGGAACCCATCACCGACCCGGCCCTGCGGCACGGCATCGTTTACCGGCTCTCCCAGGTCCTCGCCCACACCGACCGCCTCGCCGAGGCATCCGAGACCCTCGCCCGCGAGATCCGCCTGACCGACGACCCCCGCGTACGGCTGCGCATGCAGGCCGAACAGTTCATGTGGGACGCCTTCCGCGCCGACGAACCCGACTCCCCTGCCCGCTCCCGGCGCCTCGCGAAACTCGCCGACCGGCTCACCGGTCGCGACCTCACCGAGCGCTATCTCATCGGCCTGCGGACCTGGGACGCCACCCTGCGCGGCGAGCCCGCCGACACGGTGATCCAGCACGCCGAGCGCGCGCTCGCCGGCGGACTGCGCTGGGCCGCCGACGAGGACCGCGGCTTCGAGGTCCCCGTCCTCGTCGCCATGGCCTTCCTCTACGCCGACCGGCCGGGCCGCACCGAGGAACTCTTCGTCGAGGGCATCGCCGACTTCGAACAGGCGGGCTGGCGCGGCGCCCACCTCTCCTTCGCGTACACCCTGCTCGGCTACATCCGCTACCGGCGCGGCCGGCTCGCCGAGGCCGAGGACTTCGTCCGCGCGGGCCTGCGCCTCGCCCGACGCGTCGGACCCGGCACCCCCGCCCACTGGTACGCCGTCGGCACCCTCGTCGAGGTGCTGCTCGCGCGCGGGCGTGCCCCCGAGGCCGAGCAGGTCGCGCAGGAGCACGCCTTCGGCCAGCCCTTCCCGGCCGCCGTCGTCTTCCCCGACGCACAGACCGTGTACGGCGAACTCCTCCTCGCGCTCGGCCGCACCGAGGACGCCGCCGAGGAGCTCGCCGCGGCGGGCCGCCGCCTCGACCCGCGCGGCATGCGCAATCCCGCCTGGTGCCCCTGGCAGCTGCACCTCGCCCGCGCCGAGGCCTCCGACGCGCCCGAGCGGGCCCGGGCCCTCGCCGAGGCCGCCGTCGAACGCGCCCGGCACTACGGGGCGCCGTCCGCCGTGGGCCAGGCCCTGCGCACGCTGGCCGAGGTATCCACCGGCGCCGAGCGCGCCAAGCTCTTGGAGGAGTCGGTCGCCCACCTGGAGCGCTCACCCGCGGGCTACGAGCTGGCCTGCTCGCTCGTCGCCCTCGGCGCGGAACTGCGCCGCAAGGGCCGCGCCAAGGAGGCGGCCGACCACCTCTACCGGGGGCTCGACGCGGCCGTCGGCTGCGGAGCCGACGGACTCGCCCAGCAGGCCCGCGACGAGCTGGCCGCGGCGGGACTGCGACCGCGCCCCCTGCACGGCGCCGTCACGGACACCCTCACCGCGCGGGAGCGGGCGGCGGCACGGTGCGCCGCCCGCGGCCTGTGCCCGCAGGAGGTCGCGCGGGAGCTGCGCGTGGACGAGTCCACGGTGGTGCGCCTCCTGTCCTCGGCCTACCGCAAGCTGGGCACGGACGTGAAGGGGCTGGCGGCTGCGCTGGGGGAGTAACAGCCGCCGCAGCTGCGCAAACCCCGACGCCGGGCGACGCCGCGCGCGACGTACTATGGAGCGCATGTCCTTCCTCCGCCGCCGCGCTGCGACCCCCGCGGGTCCCGACTTCGACGTCCTGGCCATGGATCCGGGCGACTGGCCGGGCAACCTGGGCGCCGGTCTGCTGCCCGCCCCCGACGGAACCTGCCAGGGTGTGTTCCTGCGCTACGACCTGTTCGGCGGCCGCGGCCCCGCGATGGTCATCGGCAACCTGCCCGAGGGCTCCCCGGCCCGCGAGGTCGGCGAGGGCGAGATCCCCTTCGAGGTCGCCCAGCTCCTGGTGGCGCTCGAGAACGACGAGGAAGTCACCGTCACCGACGTGGAGGACGTCCCGGTGATGCAGGGCGACAACCTCCTCGTGGTGCGCCGCCTGAAGCTCTCCGAGACGCGGATCTCCTGCGTCCAGTTCGACCGCAGCGACAACGTTCTGGTGACCATCGCGTCCTGGGACCGCCCGATCACGGACGACCTGTACGCGCTGCTCAAGCCGCTGCCGGCGGAGCTCTTCCAGCAGGGCTGAGCAGCACGACACATCAGCCGATCGACGGACCTACGACACCGTCGACGGGAGCACCCGCACATCCGCCGCCCGCACCCACGCGACGCGGTGCCCGAACTGGATCTCGTAGTACACGTCCTTGCCCTTGACCACCTTGTGCGACGAGGTGTCGAAGGTGGGGGAGTAGAAGTACTCGCCCCTGGTCGTCCCGCCCGTCGCATAGCGCTGGCCCGACAGCAGCTTGTACGGCAGCGGTGAGATCGCCTGCGGCGTCATCCCCGACGGGTAGGCCTCCTTCTCCGGGTAGGCCCGCCCGTACACCGGAACCTCGCTCGCGCCCGGCTTCGGCGTCACCACAAGTCCCTTGGCGGGAACGGCGGTCGGCTGCGCGGACGGGTTCTTGAACCAGGCCTTCTGGCCCAGGTACCAGATGGCCGTCCAGTCGCCCTCACGGCCCGCGACCGCGTACTGCTGGCCCGCCGAGACCCGCGACGCCATGTCGTTGACGTCGATCGTCGAGGGCTCGCCACCCGGGCGAAGGCCGATGTCCTTGATCAGCGGAGCGTCCTCACTGGGCTCCGAGTACAGGCGCACGGCGCTCGAACCGTGCGGCGCGCAGGCCACACCCGCCTTCTCGCAGCCCGTGAACTCCGGCCGGTTCTCGTCGAATTCGGGGGCGACCGTCACGAGACCGCCCTTCGGCCCGGCCGTCTGGTGGAACGGCTTGCCCATCAGGGCGAAGTAGTGCGACCAGTCCCAGTACGGGCCCGGGTCCGTGTGCATCGACGTGATCGTCGACGTCGTCGGGCCCGGCACCGTGTCATGGCCCAGGATGTGCTGCCGGTCCAGCGGGATGCCGTACTTCTTCGACAGGTACTTCACCAGGCGCGAGGACGACCGGTACATCTCCTCCGTGTACCAGGAGTCCGGCTGCGCGAGGAAGCCCTCGTGCTCCAGGCCGATCGACTTCGCGTTGACGTACCAGTTGCCCGCGTGCCAGCCGACGTCCTTGTTCTTGATGGACTGCACGATGTGCCCGTCCGTCGAACGCAGCGAGTAGTGCCACGCCAGATACGTCTTGTCCTGGACCAGCTTGAGCGTCTGCTCCCACGTCGCCTCCGTGTCATGGATGACGATGTAGTCGATGCTCTGGTCCTTCGGACGGTCCGCGAGATCGTGATTGCCGTAGTCGCCGTCGCCGAACTCCTCGTACGGCGCCGGGATCCACTCGCACGACACCGTCTTCGGGCACTCGGTCCCGCCCGCGTCCGCCTTGCGCAGGCCCATCTTCTCGATCTGCGCGGCCTGCGGCTCGGCGTCGGGCCGGGCGCGCAGGGTGACCTCCTGGCCGGCGTCCGTGGTGCGCCGCTCGCCGTCTCGGATCACCGCGAAGACATCGTTCGCGTACGTGCCCGCCGTCGCCGCGTCGTCCGCGCCGGAGAACGCCGCGACCGCCGCGTACCAGTCGGCGGGCCGGTCGCTGAGCGGCTTGCCGAGCTTCTTCTGGGCGGCCGCGAGGAGGGCGGCGCCGCCGCGAACGTTCGCCGCCGCGTCGGTGCGCAGCTGCTGCGCCGACACACCGGCGAGCTTCGCCGCCCGGGGCAACGTCCGCAGCCGCTCCGGGAGTTTGCTGTTCTCCGGCACGGCCTGGGAAGCCTTGAGCGGGGACCGGGAGTCGTCGCCGCGCGGGTCGCCCGCCGCCTCGCTGCGCCGCGTCGCGTTCGCGAGCGCCGCGCGCGCGTCCGTGAGGTGCATGGGGCCGTAGCCACCGGTGACGCTGGGCGCCCCGTCGTGCGCGTCCCACCGCGACTGCAGATACGACACCCCGAGGAGCACGCTCTGCGGCACCTTGTACTCGGCGGCCGCCGCGGCGAAAGCGTCCTGCAGCCGGGCCGAGGAGGCCCCGGACGAGGCCTCCGGAGGGGCGGCGCCGAGCAGCGGCACCAGCAGCGCCGCCACCGCGACGGTGCCGCCGGCCGTCCGGGCGCCGAGCGCGCGCCTGTTGCGTCTGCCGATGAGGGAGCGGGTCGACCGGTGCAATGGTGCCTCCAGGGGAGCACGGGGGAACGGATGGGAGCGCGGGACCTGCGGGCCGATGGTGGGTCAGTGCTATCGGCTCGCCGACGATCCGTCAATCATGCGTCGCGCAGGGTTGATTCCCCTGGATTTCCCAAGTCAACAGGCGTGTGCGGAGCTTTCGCCGATGGTGGTGCGGTCGCCTGCGGCGCGTCAGTGGTGTGAACCAATGAGTGCCCGCACACGAAGATCCGCGGTGCGCCCTGCTTCTTTCGGGCGCCCCGCGGATCTTCGTCCCCGTCAGCGAGTGCCGACTGCCGCTCGCACCGCCTTGCGGGCCATATTGCAGTCGTCGTGCAGACGGCGCAGCAACAGCCGCTGCTCCTCACCGGACGGCGCAGCACCGGGATGGGCCTGAACCGACGGTGCCGCCGGGGTCTGTTCGTGCAGGGAACGCTGCACGGCCGTCTCGTACGTGCGGATCTCCCGCGTCAGTACGAGCATCAGGTTGACCAGGAACGCGTCGCGGGAGGCCGGGCCACCGGACTGCGCGAGCTGGCTGATCTGCCGCCGCGCCACCGGGGCGTCGCCGAGCACCGACCAGAGCGTCGCCAGGTCGTAGCCCGGCAGGTACCAGCCCGCGTGCTCCCAGTCCACGAGCACCGGACCGGTGGGCGCGAGCAGCACGTTCGACAGCAGGGCGTCGCCGTGACAGAACTGGCCCATCCCGCCGCGGCCCGCGGTGTGCGCGATCCCGTGCAGCAGCTTCTGCAGGTCCCCCATGTCCCGGTCGGTGAGCAGACCCAGGTCGTGGAAGCGGTTGATGCGTGCCGCGTAGTCGAGGGGCGCGTCGAAGGTGCCCGCCGGCGGCCGCCACTGGTTGACCCGGCAGATCGCGCCGAGCGCCGCGCGCACGTCCGCCCTCGGCGGAGCCTCGGCCGGGTGGCGCTGCAGGGCCGCCACCCGGCCGGGCATCCGCTCGATCACCAGCGTGCCGTTGTCGGGGTCCGCGGCGATGAGCCGGGGCACCCGCACCGGGGGCCGGTGTCGGACGAACGAGCGGTATGCGGCTATCTCGTGCCGGATCCGCGCGGTGTAGGCGGGCGCGTGATCCAGTAAACACTTCGCGACGGCGGTGCTGCGCCCTGTCGTACCGACGAGGAGCACGGAGCGCGGGGAACGGCGCAACACCTGCACCGGATGGAACTCCGGGCAGATCCGGTGCACCGACGCGATCGCCGTGCGCAGCTGGGCGCCCTGGGGGCCGGACAAGTCGAGTCTCCCGCTGAGCGGTTGCGTGCCGATCCCCGGGGCGCGACGCGGCCGGGCGATGCCGTTCAGCGTCGGTGCCGCGGGCCGCGCGGGGTCGAGGTACGGGCCGCTCCCGCCGACCGCCGGACGGGCGGGGCGCAGCGGCCGGGGCGGGGCGGACACGGAGGACGATGCTGCGTACATGGGCGAAACAGATCCCTTCGTGTGCCAGTGAATTGCGGCGCCGTCCCGGCCCGGCCGATTCGGTACACCCTGGGGAATGCCCTGCGGCGACCGGGTCGGGGTGGCGCACTCCTACCTGACACCAGGCGTCCAAGAGCACAACAGCTGGCGCACCCTGGCGAACCCTGGCGAATAGTCGCCCTGCAACTGACAGGGGGCTACTGTCAATTTCAGCCGAGAACCTGGGGGCTTACGTGAACGGACAACCCAACACCCGCCTGAACGACCTGTTCGGCCTGGCCGGCTGGTCCAAGGGCGAACTCGCGAGACTGGTCAACCGGCAGGCCGCGGCCATGGGCCACGCGCAGCTGGCGACCGACACCTCGCGGGTGCGGCGGTGGATCGACATGGGAGAGATCCCGCGCGATCCGGTGCCCAGGGTGCTGGCGGCGCTGTTCACCGAGCGACTCGGTCGTGTCGTGACCATCGAGGACCTCGGTCTCGTCCGACACGGGCGCGTAGGGAAACGGCAAGGCGGCGGCCCGGAGGAAGCGGGCCCCGACGGAGTGCCGTGGGCGCCCGAGCGGACAGCGGCGGTCCTCACCGAATTCACGGGAATGGACCTCATGCTCAACCGACGCGGCTTGGTGGGCGCGGGCGCCGCGCTCGCCGCAGGCTCCGCACTCAGCAGCGCCATGCACGACTGGCTCCACACCGATCCGGCCCTCGTGGCCGACGCCCCCAGGACCGACGATCCACTGTCCTCTCCGGCCAACGCCGACGCGGCCGGGTTCGACCGTTACGAAGCGGCCCCCATCGGGTCGCAGGAGATCGAGGAACTGGAGCGCTCGGTCGAGGTGTTCCGGGCCTGGGACGCCTCCCGCGGCGGCGGGTTGCAGCGCAAGGCGGTCGTGGGCCAGCTCAACGAAGTCGGCGGAATGCTCTCCTACCGCCACCCCGACCATCTGCAGCGGCGCCTGTGGGGCGTCGCCGCCAATCTCGCCGTCCTCGCGGGCTGGATGTCCCACGACGTCGGCCTGGAACCCACGGCCCAGAAGTACTTCGTCATCGCCGCGCACGCCGCGCGCGAAGGCGGGGACCGGCCGCGGGCCGGCGAGGCCCTGTCGAGGGCCGCCCGCCAGAAGATCCACCTCGGGGCGCCCGGCGAGGCGCTCGACCTGATGAAGCTCGCCAAGTCAGGCTCCGGCGACCAGGTGTTGCCGCGTACGAAGGCGATGCTCTACACCATCGAGGCCTGGGCGCAGGCGTCCCTGGGCAAGGGCCAGGCGATGCGCCGCACGCTCGGTCAGGCGGAGGAGCTCTTCGTCTCCGACAGGGGCGACGTACCGCCGCCGACCTGGATGCAGATGTTCGACGAGGCGGATCTGCACGGCATGCAGGCCCTGGCCTACCGCACGCTCGCCGAGCACGACCCGTCCGCCGCGGTCATCGCGCAGCGGCACGCCCAGGAGGCCCTCGCGCTGCGCGCGGGCGGCCGCGACCGCTCGAAGATCTTCGACCATCTGTCGATGGCCTCGGCCTGCTTCATCGCCGACGACCCCGAACAGGCGGACAGGTACGCGCGGTTGGCGCTCAACTCGATGGGCTCCAACTCCTCGCACCGCACCTGGGACCGGCTGCGCGAGATGTACCGGCTCACCGGTCACTACGCGGACTACCCGAAGATCGACGACCTGCGTCAGGAGATCAAGCTGGCGCTGCCGAGGTCGACGGGGAAGCGCATCCAGGCGTAGCAGCGAATCCAGGCACGACGGCCGGAGGTCCCGGCCGCAGGCAGCACGCGTACGCCGTCAGGAACCGATCCTGGCGACGAGAACACAGGCGTCGTCCTCACGCTCGCCCCGACCGAACTCGTCCTGGAGCACCCGCACGCAGTCCTGTGCGTCACGGGCCGCGGTGAGCGGCTCGGCCAGCGCGAGCAGTCGGCCGGCGGCGGTCGAGCCACGCTGTGGCACGAGTCCGTCCGTGTGCAGGAGCAGCAGGTCCCCGGCGCGCAGGGGCTCTTCGGCCTGTCCGTAGTCGGCTCCGGAGGTGGCACCGAGGAGGACGCCGTCGGGTGGCGTGAGCGCACGCCCCGTCCCGTCGCGGAACAGCAGCGGGGCGGGGTGTCCCGCCTGCGCCCACGCCAGTGTGCGGGCCGCCGGATCGTACCGGCAGCACAGGGCGCTGCCGAGCGCGGGCTGCCCGGAGGAGTCGAGGAGGTGGTTCAGGGAGCCGAGCAGCTCGCCGGGCGGGGTGTCGCACATCGCCATGCCGCGCACCGCGCCGAGCAGCATCGCCATGCCGGACGTGACGGCCACGCCGTGCCCGGTGAGGTCGCCGACGGTCAACAGGGTGCGGCCGCCCGGCAGTTCGAGCGCGTCGTACCAGTCACCGCCGACAAGGTTGCCGACGGAGGAGGGGAAGTAGCGGGCGGCCAGATCGAGGCCGCCGGGACCGCTGTGCGGGAGCCGCAGGGAGCCACGCCACGGCGGTAGCACGGCTTCCTGCAGCTCGACCGCGAGCCGGTGCTCGGTCTGCGCGATGTGCCGCTGGCGCTGGAGCGAGTCACGGGTCTCGCTCACCGCGCGTTGGCTGCGGCGCAGTTCACTGACGTCGCGTACGACGGCCCACATGGAGGCGGTCGCACCATCGGCGTCGAGCACGGGCTCGCCCATCATGTGCACGGTGCGCGCGGAGCCGTCCGGGCGCACGACACGGAACTCCCCGTCGATCGGCTTGCCGTCGATCAGGCAGTCGGTGACCATCGCGGTGAGCTTCGGCTGGTCGTCGGCGTGCACCAGGGCGGGCAGCTCGTCGAGCGTCAGCGCCGGTGCGCCGGGGTCCCTGCCGAGGATCTGGTACAGCTCGCCGGACCAGGTGGCCTCATCGGTCAGCAGATTCCATTCGGCGCTGCCGACCCGGCTCAGCAGCGAGCCGGGCGGCGGTGTCGCGGTGACGCGCTGGGCCGGCAGGCCGGCGAGCGGGTCGGGACCCTCCCGCAGCTGCGCCAAGTGCCGGTCGAGATCGCTGAGTTGGTGTACTGCCAGCTCGTACAGGGCGCGCTGCCAGCGGGACTCGGGGTTCGTCTCGTCCGTCATCACCGATTCGCGGCGCACCGCGTCGACGTCGCCCAGGAGGCGACGCGTCTGCGAGATCAGCGCGTCGACGGCGCCACGCTCCGGCGGTTGGCCGGCGGGGCGGTCCGCGAAGGCATGGGGCGGCATGAGGAAACTCCGATGCGGGCACAGGTGGCCAGGGCTGACGGAAGGACCGCTAAAGACTTTGGCACAGGCCGCGTTGCCCCGTAAGGGATTTGGCCATACACGATGCGGTGGTGCCCACAGCATATGCCCATGTCCTTCAAGTGGCCACTTTGGTGGACCCTGTTCGAACGTCCGACCGGGTCTGGCGTATGCCGCGTTCATACGTCCGGTCATCCGTGCCCCACCGACCGACGTAGTCAAACCTACGTACGCAGCCAGGCCGCCGTGTCGGGCGGCAACTGTCCGTCGCCGTCCAGGGGGCCGCTGGTCAGCAGCACCCCTTGATGGGGTGGCAGACGGGCGGGATCCGCGCCGAGATTCACCATGCACACGAGGCCGTGTCCGCGGGCGAACGCGAGTACCCCCTGTGGCGCGCTCAACCACATCAACTCCAGTCCCTGAAAGCCCGGTTGGCAAGCTCGCAAGTGTAGTGCGCTCCGGTACAGCGACAGCATGGAGCGCGGGTCGCCCTCCTGGCTCTCGGCGGCGTACGTTCCCCAATCGGGCGGCTGCGGCAGCCAGGTCCCGCGGGTGCCCGGGTCCCCGAAGCCGTACGTCGCGCCCCGCGCGGTCCACGGCAGCGGTACGCGACAGCCGTCGCGGCCGGGGTCGACGCCGCCCGAGCGGGCGTGCATCGGGTCCTGGATGTGCGCGCGGTCCACCTCCACCTCCGGCAGCCCCAACTCTTCGCCCTGGTACAGGTACACGGAGCCGGGCAGCGCGAGCGAGAGCAGCGCCGCCGCGCGCGCCCGGCGCAGGCCGAGCGCGAGGTCGGCCGGGGTGCCGAACCGTTTGGTGGCGAAGTCGAAACGGGTGTCGGCGCGGCCGTAGCGGGTGACCGTGCGCGTCACGTCGTGATTGCACAGGACCCATGTCGCGGGGGCGCCCACCGGGGCGTGATGGGCGAGGGTGCGGTCGATGGACGCGCGCAGTTCCGAGGCGTCCCAGGGGCGGGTCAGGAAGTCGAAGTTGAAGGCGGTGTGCAGCTCGTCGGGGCGCAGATAGCGGGCGAAGCGCTCGGGGTCGGGGACCCACAGCTCGCCGATGAGGACGCCGTCGTACTCGTCCGCGACGGCCCGCCAGGAGCGATAGACGGCGTGCAGTTCGTCGCGGTCGACATAGCCGCTCGTGTCGTCGTCGCCGGCCGCGTCGGCGAGCGTGGGGTCTTTGGCGAGCAGGGCCGCCGAGTCCACCCGCACGCCCGCCGCGCCCCGCTCGAACCAGAAGCGCAGCACGTCCTCGTGCTCCTGGCGCACCACCGGATGCGCCCAGTTGAGGTCGGGCTGCTCGGGCGTGAAGAGATGCAGGTACCACTCGCCGTCCGGGACCCGGGTCCAGGTGTCGCCCGCGAACTGGGAGGGCCAGTTGTTCGGCGGCAGTTCGCCGTGCGCGCCGCGCCCCGGCCGGAAGTGGAACAGCTCGCGCTCGGGGCTGCCGGGCCCGGCAGCCAACGCGGCCCGGAACCACGGGTGCTGATCGGACACATGGTTCGGCACGATGTCCACGATCACACGGATGCCGAGGTCCCGGGCCTCCGCGATCAGCTTCTCGGCCTCGGCCAGGGTGCCGAACGCGGGGTCGATCGCCCGGTAGTCCGCCACGTCGTAGCCGCCGTCCGCGAGCGGCGAGCGGTACCAGGGCGTGAACCAGATGGCGTCCACGCCGAGCCGGGCCAGATACGGCAGACGGGCCCGGACGCCGGCGAGGTCGCCGGTGCCGTCGCCGTCGCCGTCGGCGAAGCTGCGGACGTACACCTGGTAGATGGCAGCACGGTGCCACCAGTCGTCGGCCACCACGAAGGGTCCTTTCGCGCGGGGTGTTGGGTGATCAGGAGCGGGGGCGGGTCAGCCCTTGAGGCCGCCGGCGGTCAGACCGCTCATGATGTTCCGCTGGAAGAGCAGGAAGAGGATCAGCGTCGGCACGGACGCGATGGTCAGCGCGGCGATCAGCTGGTTCTGCGGGACGCCGTTGGCCAGCGAGTAGATGCCGACGTTCAGTGTCTGCTTCGCCGGGTCCGGCAGCGTCAGCATCGGCCACAGGAAGTCCTTCCACACGCCGACCACCGCGAAGATGGAGACGACGCCGAGGATCGGCCGGGAGATCGGCAGCACCACCGAGCGCAGGGTGCGCACCGAGGAGGCGCCGTCGATGGACGCTGCGTCGAGCAGTTCCTGCGGGATCGAGTCGAAGAACCGCTTGAGCAGGAAGATGTTGAAGGCGTTGGTAACGGACGGCAGCCAGATCGCCCACGGGCTGTTCAGCAGATTCCGCTCGAAGATCGGCACGTCGAGGACCGTCAGGTACTGGGGGACGACGAGCACGGTCGCCGGGATCATCAGCGTCGCCAGCATCATGCCGAGGACGACGTTGCCGAACAGCGGGCGCAGCTTGGAGAGCGAGTAGGCGGCCGCGACGTCGAGGACGAGCTGGAAGGCGAGCGCGCCGAACGCGTAGTAGAGGGTGTTGAACAGGAGCCTCGCGAGGTCCATCACGTGCCAGGCGGACCGGTAGTTCTCCGGGTGCACGCCGTCCGGCACCAGGGTGGGCGGGGACTGGACGATCTCCGCGGTCGTCTTGAGGCCGCCGGTCACCATCCAGTACAGCGGGCCGAGGAAGACCAGCGTGAACAGGACCATGGTGAGGCCGAAGACCGTCCAGTAGAGGATCCTGCCGCGGCGCCGGCCGAGCTGGGTGGGGGAGATCAGGGTGCGGGGGCGCATCGTGTCGGTGGCCATGGGTGCCGTCTCCTCAGTCGTCCTGGGAGCGGCTGAGTCGCACGTACACCGCGGAGAACGCCGCGAGCAGCACGAGCAGGACGAGGCCCAGGGCCGCCGCGCCGCCGTAGTTGTTGAAGTTGAAGGCGTACTGGTAGATCAGATAGACGACGGTCGTGGTCGAACCCTCCGGGCCGGCGCCGTTCGTGAGCAGGAACGGCTCCGTGAAGACCTGCATCGTCGCGATGATCTGCATCAGGAACATCAGCGAGAGGATCAGCCGCGTCTGCGGGATCGTCACGTGCCAGATCTTGCGCCACAGGCCCGCGCCGTCCAGCTCCGCGGCCTCGTACAGCTCGCCCGGGATGCCCTGGAGCGACGCCAGGTAGATGAGCGTCGCGCCGCCCATGTTCATCCACGTCGCCGCGACGACGACGGACAGCATCGCGGTGTCGGTGGACTGAAGCCACTGCTGCTCGGGTATCCCGAAGACGCCGAGAACCCGGTTGAACAGGCCGTACCCCGGATCGTAGAAGTACTTGAACAGGAGCACGGAGGCGACCGGCGGAAGCATCACCGGAAGATAGACGAGCATCCTCAAGTAGCCCTGGCCGTGCCGGAATTCATTGAGCAGGACCGCCACGAGGAACGGCACGGCGAAGCCCAGGAGCAGGGCCAGGGCCGTGAACAGGAGCGTGTTGCGCCAGGCCTGCCAGAAGGCCGGGTCGTTGAAGACGTACGTGAGGTTGGACCAGCCGGCCCAGGTGGTGCGGCCGTCCTTCGTCTTCTGGAAGGCCAGCAGGAACTCCCTGACCATCGGGTACCAGGAGAAGAAGGAGAAGCAGAGCACCGCGCCGATCAGGAAGCCGTGTGCGGAGATGTTGCGCTTCACGGCGCGTGCCAACGAGCCCTTGGGTGAGGCGAGGTGGTGCCTACGTTCGGGTGGTGCGGACTGCCGGGGCTTCGCGGGCAGCGTCGGGGCCGACATGGTCACTCCTCGGATCACAGGTGGCGGCGGGACGGCTCACTGGTTGGCCAGCACCTGGTTGACCTGCTGCTCCGCGGTGGACAGGAGCTTGTCGACGTCGGCGTTCTTGTTGGTCAGGACGCCCGACATGACGTTGTCGAGCACCTTGTAGACCTCCTGCGCCTTCGGCGGCTCCGCCTTGCCGCGCACGGGGTTCGCCATGAACGGCTCGAAGTTGCGTACGGGCATGGTGGCGTTGTTCGTCCGCGACTGGAGGTCGTCCGCCTTCGTGGCGCCCGTGAAGAAGTTGGGCTGCGGCAGGCCGACGGGGAGCTTGTCCTCCTTGGTCCTGGCCCAGTCGAACTGGCCCTTGCCGGGGGTGAGCGTCTTGAAGTTCAGCCAGGCGATCGCGGCCTTGATCCTGTCGGGCGAGGACCCCTTCTTGATCATGTAGTCGTTGCCGCCGAACAGCGTCGCCTTGCCGCCGGGGATCGGTCCCATCCCGAAGTTGGCGTAGTCGGCGCCCAGTTGCTGCACCATGTACGTCACGTCGTCGGGCGCCGCGAGGAACATGCCGAGCTTGTCGGAGGCGATCTGCTTCTGCAGGTCGCCCCACTTCAACAGCTGCGTCTTGCCCATGCTGTCGTCCTTCCAGCGCATGTCGTGCAGCTGCTTGGCGACCTGCTTCCCGGTCGCGTCGTTGAACGCGGCCTTCGTGCCGTCGGAGGAGACGACGTCGCCGCCGAGCCCGTACATCGCCGCCGTGAAGTGCCAGCCGCCGGTGTTCTCCGCGCTGTACTCGCCGTATCCGGAGATGCCGCCCCCGAGCCCGGCGATCTTCTTCGCGGCCGTGCGGACCTCGGCCCACGTCGTCGGCGGCTCGTCCGGGTCGAGGCCCGCCCGCTTGAACAGCTTGCGGTTGATGAGCAGGCCCATCGTGTAGTTGCTCGTGGGCAGGCCGTAGAGCTTGTTGTCCTTCTTCAGCGCGCCGAGCACGTTGGGGTCGATGGAGTCGAGCGCCGGGACGGTCTTGTTGGTGACGTACGGGGTGATGTCCTCAGCGCCGTTGTTGTCGAGCACCTGCTGGAGATCGGTGAAGTACGTGTAGAAGACGTCCGGTTGGGACTTCGCCTTGAGTGCGGCGGTGAACCGGGCCGGCTCCTCGCACTGTCCCGCGGTCGACTTCCCGTTGATCGTCACGTTCGGGTACTTCTCGTTGAACGTCTTGACGTCCTCGATCCACTGCCGCCGCTCGGCCGCCTTCGCCTTCGGGGGCATGCAGTCGATGGTGAGCGAGACCTTGGTCTTCGGGTCGAGCGGGGCGCTCATGTCGGCCTTCGAGCCGGCGCCGCCCGCCCCTTCCCCGTCGTCCGAACTGCTGCTGGTGCCACAGGCCGCGAGCGAGGCCAGTGCGAACGCGGTGACGACAACCTTCACGGAAGTGCTTCTCATCGTGGGTCCCCTCAGGGCCTGAGCCTGTGCAGGCAGGAACGTGGAGGCCGCGGCGCCGCGGTCGGTGGGGCCGGAGCGCCGGAGCGAGCCACACTCAAGCACCGCCAACTGAAGGGCGCAAGATGTCGCGCGTATTCCGCAAAAAATGAACAGACGAATTTGTCGGGGGAGTCGGGGCGGCTCCTACGCGGCCGGGGGCGGCGCCGTGGAGCCGCGCACCACCAGTTCGGGCTCGAACAGCAGCTCACCCGGCGGCACCGTGCCGCCCTGGATCTGCGCGACGAGCAGCTCGACCGCGGCCCGCCCCATCGCCTCGATCGGCTGGCGCACCGTGGTCAGTGGCGGTTCGGTGCAGTTCATGAACGCCGAGTCGTCGTAACCGACCACCGAGACGTCGCCCGGCACGGTGAGCCCCGCACGGCGGGCGGCCCGCACCGCGCCGAGCGCCAGGGGGTCGCTCGCGCAGATGATGCCGGTGATGCCGCGGTCGATGAGCCGGGCGGCCGCGGCGTGCCCGCCCTCCAGGGAGAACATCGCCCGCTCGACCGCCGAGGCCGGGAGCCTTCCCTCCATGGCGCGGGCCGCGGCGAGTTTGCGCTGCGAAGGCATGTGGTCGTCGGGGCCGAGCACCAGGCCGATGCGCTCGTGGCCGAGCGACGACAGGTGCCGCCACGCCTGCTCCACGGCGACCGCGTCGTCGCACGCCACGCACGGGAAACCGAGCCGTTCGATGGCGGCGTTCACGAGCACCACCGGCACCTGCCGCTCGGCGAGCCGCTGGTAGTGGCCGTGCTCGGCGTCCCCCTGTGCGAACAGGCCACCCGCGAACACCACGCCGGAGACCTGCTGTTGGAGCAGCAGCTCCACGTAGTCGGCCTCCGAGACGCCGCCCTTGGTCTGGGTGCACAGCACCGGTGTGAGGCCCTGCTGGGCGAGCGCGCCACCGATCACTTCCGCGAACGCGGGAAAGATCGGATTCTGCAGTTCGGGCAGGACCAGACCGACGAGGCGGGCCCGCTCGCCGCGCAGTTGCGTCGGCCGCTCGTAGCCGAGGACGTCGAGCGCGGTGAGCACCGACTGGCGCGTCGCCTCCGAGACGCCGGGCTTGTTGTTGAGCACCCGGCTGACCGTGGCCTCGCTGACCCCGACCTTTTTCGCCACCTGAGCAAGTCTGCGCGTCATGGAGCGCAAGATTAGCGCAAGAACTTGCGTACTGTTTGCGTGATGGGGACATTCGTCGAGGCCACGGTCCGCGCGGCACGCGGCCTCAGCCGAGCACCTTCTCCTTCACCAGCTCGAGGATCCGCCGGTCCTCGTCCGGGCCGAGCCAGGCGCCGGGCGAGCCCGGGTAGGTGTCGAACAGGATGTGCGTCGCCCCGAACTCCTCCAGCGTCGCCACGTCCCGCTTGATCTGCTCGACGCTGCCGTGCCCGAGCACCCGGTCCTCCGAGTCGGGCACGTCGCCGATCATCAGCTGGACGCGCGGCGCGAACTCCGGCACGGGACGGCCCGCCTTCTCCGCCTCCTCGGCCAGGCGCGGCAGCTGCGCGCGCAGCTTGGCGACCGTCGGCATGAACGGGTGCCAGGCCTCGCCGAGCCTGCCCGCCCTGCGCAGCGCCGCCGGGGAGTCGCCGCCGACCCACACCGGCACGTGCGGGGCGGAGGACGGCGCGGGGGCGGTCCGGACGTCCTCGAACTCGACGTACTTGCCCTTGAAGGTGAACGGGTCCTGCGTCCACGAGCCGCGGATCGCCGTGAGGTACTCGTCCGTGATGGCGCCGCGCTCCTCGAACGGGACGCCCAGGACGCCGTACTCCGCCGCGGACCAGCCGACGCCCGCGCCGAGTATGAATCCGCCGTCGTTGAGCTGGTCGACATTGGCGGCGAGCCGGGCCGTGTGCAGCGGGTGCCGGTAGGGGATGACGGTGATCGTCGTACCGAGGGTGAGGCCGGGCACGCGGCCCGCGAGGTGCGCGGCCAGGGTGAACTGGTCGTAGAACGGGGCCGGATACACGGAGTGCACGTCCGGGGTGACCACGATGTGATCGGAGATCATCGCGAAGGTGAAGCCGAGGTCCCGGGCGTCCGTGGCCTGGCGCACCAGGTGCTCGGGGGTCATGCCGTCGCCGAAGTTGAGGAGATTTACGCCGTATCGCATGGGGCGAGTCTCGACGATCTTGAGGGCCCCCGTCGAATCGCCTTCGGGAATCCGGCGATTCCGGTCCCCGCGCGGTCGGCCGGGCTGGGGGCCGGCCGGTCAGCTGTGCGGGACGACCGCGACCGGGCTGGTCACATGGTGCACGACCGAGTGCGCGGTGCAGCCCAGACGGGAGACGTCGGTCCGCCGCCCCACCACCGTCAGGCTCGCCGTCGTGGCCGCCTTGAGGAGATGGTGGCCCGGCTGCCCGTAGAGAAGCCGCTCCTCGACCGGCACCTCCGGATACTTCGTGCGCCAGGTGCGCACCGCGTCCGCGAGCGAGCGGCGCAGCCGCTCCTCCTGGCGCGCGGCGTCGCCCGGCCTCGCCCCGCCCGGCTGATTGCCGCGCAGCGGCGGCAGCGTCCAGGCGTGCAGCGCGTGCAGCGGGGCGCCGCGCAGGGCCGCGGCCTCGAAGGCGTACGAGAGGAGCTCGTCGGCGGGTGCCGTCACGTCGAGCCCCACGACCACGGGGCGGAAGTCGGGCCCCTCCTGTTCGTCCTGCGGCAGCCCGCCGGCCCGCACCAGGACCACGGGGCGCGTCGCGCGCGCCGTGACGGCGAGGGCGACCGAGCCGACGAGGAACCCCGAGTAGCCCGTGAAGCCGCGGGAGCCGAGCACCAGGGTCTCCGACTCCGCCGCCGCCTCGAGCAGCGCGGCCACCGGCTGCTGGGCGCGGCGCCGGGCGATGATCTCGAGGGCGGGATGGGCGTACGAGAGCCGGAGTGCGACGACGTCGAGAACGCCCCGGTCGGGCAGGTCGACGTCCGGCATCCGGGGCGCCGGGCGCTCCGTGCCCGCTGCCTGGACGAGCCGCAGCGGCAGCCTGCGGCGCAGTGCCTCGCGCGCCGCCCAGTCCGCGGCGTGCACGCTCTCGCGCGAAGCGTCCGTCCCGACGCTCAGTACGCGACAACTGGTCATGACGGGAACCTCTCCGTGGCGGTGGCGCGGACGGTGTGCCTCCGGTGCGGGTTCCACGCCAGGCGGCGCTCACTCGTGTGGAGCACGGCCGGATCGGGTGCTCGCGGCCCCCGGTGTCCAGGACCCTCTCACCGGTCCCACCTGCACGGGGAGAGGCGAACCGGCCCTCGGCGAGGGGCCGTTCGGCCCCTGTGCCGGGGCGCCCGGGAGCGCGAGCGTGGTTCTACTCTGGCAGGGAGGTGACGATGACGACCTGCAAGAAGTTCAGGCAAGCCAAGGGCAACCCCCTGCGGCGCAGGTCGGACGCGGTCGAGGGGTGGGCGGCGCTGCTGCTCGGGCTCCTCGCCCTCCTGGTGGCGCCGCTCGCGGGCGTCGCGGCCGGCTGGGGGGCCCACGCCGACGCCGCCGGGCACGCCCGCGCGCAGGTGGCGCAGCGCCAGCCGGTGCGGGCCGAGCTGGTCGAGGACGCCCCGGACTACGTGCCGTCCCAGAGCGGCGTGCAGAACGCGGTCACCTATCCGGTCACGGTCCGCTGGAGCGAGGACGGGCGGGGCACCGTCGTGGCGAAGGCGCCCGTCTCCGCAGGCCTTGAGCGGGGCGAACACGCCACGGTTTGGCTCGACCGGCACGGCCGGGTCACCACCGAGCCCTGGGGCTCCGAGGCGATCTGGGCCCGCGCGCTCACCGCCGCCTTCCTGGTCACCGCCACCACCGCGACCCTCGCCCTGCTCGCCCGCTGCATCCTGCGCCGCGTCCTCGACCACCGCAGGATCGCGGCATGGGAGCGGGACTGGCGCCGGGTGGGGCCCGAGTGGAGCCGGCGGCACGCGTAGGGCTGGGCCACTGCTGCGGCTGGAGTTCGGCGACACCACAAAGCGCCTGCTCAGGGGCCCGACAGGCCCACCGTCAGAGCCGACAGGGCCCGGCGCCGGAGCCGTTCGGCCCCTGCCCGTACGGGCGTGGACCCGGCATCGTCGAAGTATCGCAAGGACGCCGTCCGGAGGACGCGAGGACGCCGCCGGAGCCCTGTTCCGCCGACAGCAGGGCCCCGCGTGGCACCCCCGAAGGGAAGCGTTCCCGGCCGCCGCCCGAGCCCCCCGAAGGAGGCCGCCCATGACCACCACGGCACCGCGGATGAGTCAGACCCTGCCCGAGGAGTACCGCGGCCGGCTGATGCGCTTCGCCCGCGACGTGACCTTCCCGGAAGGCACCCGGCTCTTCGACGAGGGCTCCCGCGCCGACCGTTTCTGGCTCCTGCGCAGCGGCACCGTCGCCCTCGACATGCGGGTGCCGGGCCGGCACGCCCCCGTCGTCGAGTACCTCGGCCACGGCGAACTCATCGGCTGGTCATGGCTGTTCCCGCCGTACGTGTGGCAGCTGGGCGCACGGGCCGAGACGCGGGTCAGGGCCCACGAGTTCGACGCCTTCACGGTGCGCCTCCTGTGCGTCTCCGACCCCGGCCTCGGCTCGTTCGTGGCCCAGTGGGTGGGCGGCGTACTGGCTCACCGCCTCAGCGTCACCCGCACCCGCCTGCTCGACCTCTACGCCCCCTACGGATCGGGGGCCGCGTAGCACCGACGACGGGCCGCCAGGGCCAGGTGAACGGTACCGTTCGGCCCTGGCGGATCAGTCCGTCCGGCCCCAGGATCTAGACGGGTTCGCACCTACCCGCCTGGGTAACACCACATCCGAGGGGGCCGTATGTCACAGCCACGTACTTTCTCAGCGGACCGGCCCATACGCATCCTGCTGCTCGACGACCACGAAGTGGTGCGGCGCGGCCTGCGCGACCTCCTCGGCGCGGAACCCGACATGACCGTCGTCGGCGAGGCCGCCACGGCCGCGCAGGCGATCGCGCGCGGCCCCGCGCTCCGCCCCGACGTGGCCGTGCTCGACGTGCGGCTCCCGGACGGCGACGGCATCACGATCTGCCGCGAACTGCGGGTCCTCATCCCGGACGTGAGCTGTCTGATGCTGACGTCGTTCGACGACGACGACGCGCTGCTCGACGCCATCATGGCCGGCGCGGGCGGCTACGTACTGAAACAGATCAAGGGCTCCGATCTGGTCTCCGCGGTGCGCACCGTCGCCGCGGGCGAGTCGATGCTCGACCCGGCGACGACGGCCCGGCTGATGCGCAGCCTGCGCGGCCCGGAACAGGGCGGGCCCAACGAGCCCGACACCGCGGGGGCGCCCGTGCCCGAGGGCGTGGAACTGACCGAGCGGGAGCGGGACATCCTCGCGCTGGTGGGGGAGGGGCTCACCAACCGGCAGATCGGGGCGCGGCTCTTCCTGTCGGAGAAGACGGTGAAGAACAACATCTCCCGACTGCTCGCCAAGTTGGGCGTGGAGCGCAGGATCCAGGCCGCCGTGATCGCGACGAAGCTGCCGCAGGACAGGTACCGGCCGTGACCGCCACCGGCTCACGCGCCCTGCGGCGGTGAGGCGAGCGGCACCGTCCACTCCAGGAGGGTGCCGCCCTTGTCCCGCGCCGTGGCCGTCAGCGCTCCGCCGCGCCGGGCGGCGCGGGCCGCGAGATTCGCGAGACCGCTGCGATGCCCGTCCGACTCCGTGGTGATCCCCACGCCGTTGTCCGCCACGGTCAGCGTCAGCGAACCGCCGCGGACCACGAGTGCCACGTCGGAGGAGGACGCGCGTGCGTGCCGGGCCACGTTCGTGAGCGCCTCGCCGAGCACGGCCAGCGCGTCGTCGGCGCAGGGCCCCGGCACATCCGCGTCGATCAGGCCCTCCATCCGCAACGACGGTGTGAAGCCCAGTACTTGGGCCGCGTCCTCCACGGCCCGTACGACCCGCACCCGCAGCCCCGATCCGGTCGGCGGCGCGCCGCGCTCACGCAGGCCGAAGATCGTCGACCGGATGATCTTGATGGTGGTGTCCAGGTCGTCCACGGCCCGCAACAGGCGCTCCGCCGCCTCCGGATGCTGCACGAACCGCTGCGCGCTCTGAAGCGTCATCCCGGTCGCGAAGAGCCGCTGGATCGCCAGGTCGTGCAGGTCCCGGGCGATCCGGTCCCGGTCCTCGAGCAGGCTCATCTGCTCCGCGTCCCGCCGCCGGTCCGCGAGTTCCAGGGCGAGGGCCGCCTGCCCCGCGAACCCGCTCAGCGGTATCAACTCGGCGGCGGAGAACGGGGGGTGCTCGGCCTTGCGGGCCAGCATCAGCACCCCGCGCACCCCCTCCGCCGTGCCGATCGGGACCGCCACGGCCGGCCCGAGACCGTCCCAGCGGTCCGGCTGATAGGTGATCCGCGGGTCCTTGCGGATGTCGTCCGACGTGACCAGCTCGTCGGCGGCGAGCGCCGCCCCGGCGAAGGTCCCCTCGCGCGGCAGCGTCACATCGCTGTGGGCCTGGGCGCGTTCGCCGAGCGCCAGCATCTCGTGCAGCCGGTGATCGCCGGGGACGAGCAGCGCCACCACCCCGAGATCCGCCGCGGTGATCTCCCGCGCGCGGTCCACCATGAGACGCAGCACCTCCGCCTCGTCGGCGCCCGACAGCAGGCTCCCGGTGAACTCGGCGCTCAGCTGCAACCAGCGCTCGCGAAGCCGCACCTCTTCGTACAGGCGCGCGTTCTCGATCGCCACGCCCGCCGCGGCGCCGAGCGTCTGCAGCACCGCCACGTCCTCGTCGTCGAAGTCGCCGCCGCCGCGCCGCTGCGTCAGGTACAGATTCCCGAACACGCCGTCGCGGAGCTGGATCGGCACCCCGACGAACGTGTGCATCGGCGGATGGTGCCGCGGGAAGCCCGCGGACGCGGGGTGGTCGGAGAGTTCGGAGAGCCGCAGCGGCTCCGGGTGCCGGATCAGCTCGCCCAGCAGCCCGTGGCCCGACGGTAGATCGCCGATCACCGCGCGCAGCTCGTCGCTGATCCCGACCGGCAGGAACTGCGACAGCTTGCGCCGGTCCTCGCCGATCACCCCGAGCGCGCCGTACTCGGCGTCCACCAGGACCACGGCCGCCTCGACGATCCGCCGCAGCACCTGGGAGAGGTCCAGCTCCTGCCCCACCGACAGGACCGCCTCGAGCAGCCCTTGCAGGCGGTCCCGGGTACGGCGGACCGCGCCGATGCGTACCTGGAGTTCTTCGAGCAGTTCGTCGAGCCGCAACCTCGGCAGTGGGCCCGACCCCCGTGCACCGTCCTCGGCCATCCGGCCTCCGTGGGGCCTAGGTGAGGTGTCGTTTCATACTCAAGGTAGCGGCTGTTCGCGCCCGTATGACCTGCTTCGTCAGACCCCGGACGGTGGAACGGGGGAGTCCGCCGAGGGCGGGACGTGCAGAGCGGCGATCTGGGAACGGGAGGTGAAGCCGAGCTTGGTGAGGATGTGCTCCACATGGGAGTCGATCGTCCGCTTCGACACCACGAGCTTCGCCGCGATCTCCCGGTTGGTGCGTCCCTCGCCGACCAGGGCGGCCACCTGCCGCTCGCGGGGCGTCAGCCCGTCGGTGGGGCCCGAGCGCTGCGGCGGCACGTCGGGGGACGGCGCCGACTCGTCGTCGAGCGCCAGGTCAAGGACGAAGTCGAACGGGAGCGCCGCGCCCTCCTCGAACGAGTTGTGGTACCCGTCGGCACCCAGCACCTCGCGGGCCAGGTCCGCGGCGTGGTCGTGCAGTCCGTGCAGCACGGGGAGGCCGAACCTGGCCTCCTTCGCGGCCCGGCGCCACAGCGCGTCCGCCGCGCCCTGCAATGCGGCGACCCGCTCGAAGCGTCGCAGCCGCGCCGCGTGCCAGGCCAGGCCCTCCATGAAGTGGGCGAGCCCCATCAGGTCGTGCAGCGCCGCCTTGCTGCGGATGCCCTCGCGGGCGCACTCCACGGACCCCTCGGGATCGCCCTTCAGCCACAGGCCCACGCTCTTGACCCACAGGGCCCAGCTGCGCGCCCACTGCTCGCCCGGATGCGCGGCGCCGCGTGCGAGCGAGTCCTCGCACCAGGCGATGCCCTTGTCGTGGTCGCCCGTGATGATCAGCATGAACCCGGCGTAGAAGCCCAGCATGAGCAGGCCGGTCTCGTCGCCGAGCGTCGTCATCCGGGCCCGGGCCTCGTCGAAGTCGTCGGCGCAGCCCTCCATTTGACCGAGGAAGTAGCGGCGGTGCGCCTGGAAGGCGAGCGTCCACGCGGCGCCCAACCGGTCGCCGATCCGCGCGGCGACCTGCTCGGCCTCCTTCAACAGCGCCTCGTTCTTGCCCCGTTCCCCCTGGATGTCCATGTACCAGCTGATCAGATACAGCGCCTTGACCCGGTGCGGTGTCTCGTCGCGGCAGCCGTCCAGGGTGCGGCGCAGCCAGTAGCGGCCCTCGGTGAGCAGCCCGGTCGCGTGCCAGTAGCCCCACAGCGCCGTCGCCATCTCCAGGCCGTCGCAGTGCAGCCGGGGCGTGGCCAGGCAGTACTCCAGGGCGACCCGGACATTGGCCTGGTCCCGCACCAGCGCCCGCAGCAGCGGGATCTGCGCGTCCCCCGTCCACTCCTGGTCGAAGGCGCGGGCCGCGTCGAGGAAGTACTCGAGGTGGCGGCGCCGGGCCCACAGCAGCCGCTCCGCCGCCGTCGACAGATCGTGGCTCCAGCCGATTGCCGTACGCAAGGTCTGATGGCGCGGCACCGAAGTGCGGCGCCCTCCCGTGAGCAGCCGGAACCGGTCGTCGAGCCGCGCCAGCATCTCGTCGAGGGAGAGCACGCGCAGCCGGGAGACCGCGAGTTCGATGGCCAGTGGGATCCCGTCGAGCCGGCGGCACAGGGCCAGCACGTCGGACCTGTTGTCCCCGCTCACCGTGAACCCCGGCACCGCCGCGGACGCACGGTCCGCGAACAGGGCCAGCGCGTCGCACTCGCACTCGCGCTCCGCCCCGGCCGCGGGCTCCGGCATGCTCAGCGGGCCGATCGCCAAAACGTGCTCGCCGGGCACGTCGAGCGGCTGCCTGCTGGTGGCGACGATCCGCAACCGGGGCGCGCAGCGCAACAGTTCGTCGCAGAGCACCGCGCACGCGTCGACCAGATGCTCGCAGGTGTCGAGGAGCAACAGCAGCTCGCGATCCTCCAGATGGTCCGCGATCACCTCGATGGCGGGCCGCGCCGCCTGCTCCGGCAGATCGAGCGCCGCCGCCACCGCGTTGGCGAGCAGCGCCGGGTCGCGCAGCGCGGACAGCTCCACGAGCCGTACGCCGTCGGGGTACCTGCCCCGCAAGTCGCGCGCCGCGCGCACCGCGGTCCGGGACTTGCCGACGCCCCCGGGCCCGGTCAGCGTGACGAGACGGGCCCGCGTCAGCACGTCCGCGATCTGGACCAGCTCCCTGCGCCGCCCGACGAAACTGGTCGTCTCGGCCGGCAGTTCGCCCGGCGTGCGCCGGGTGGGACTGGGGTTCATTACGGGGCTCACCTCGTGCGGTGCGAAGATGCGGCGACTGCCGTCGCCAGGCTAGGCCGAAGCGGGTCCCGGCGAACCTCTTTCGCGGGACGACCACCCGAACGGGACGGGACGGATGGGTAGTTCGCGTAAGCCTCGTTGAGTAGTCGGCGCAAGTCCCGCGATTTCCGCGCGCACTTCGGGGAAACCGTCACACGGAGCGTCCGGCTGACTACACTTCCGGGAACGCCACGGCTGTCGCGCGGCCGACGAGCGCCCCACCGGCACAACCGGAGCAGAGACCTCCGGCCCTCCCGAAAGGCCCCTATGACCGCCCGCCCGTCGTCGACCACCTTGCCCGAGACGTTCGGCACCCTCGGCGTCAGCGCACGGCGACTCGCGGCGGGCACGGGAGCGGAAGGCGGTGCGGGCGGCGATCTGCACGGCATCGTCGACACCCCGTACGGGACGCGGCTGCTCATCGGCGACGTGATGGGCAAGGGTGCCGAGCTGTCCCGCACGGCCGACACGGTCCTGCGCACCTGGGAGCGGATCGCCCGCGTGCAGCGGACGTTGGAGGTGCTCGCGGTGCGTCTGCACTCGCTGGTCGCGCACTCCGAGGAGCCCGACCGGTTCGTCACCGCCACGCTGGTGACGGTCGCCCCCGACGGCTCCGCCGAGGTGGTCTGCTGCGGGCACCCGCCGCCCCTCCTGATACGCGCCGGGGCGGCGGTCCCGGCCGCCGTGCCCGCCCCGGCGCCGCCGCTCGGCCTGCTCGACCTCGCGCACGGCTGGTGCGGCGCGGAACAGATATCCGCGGCCTCCTGGGACCGCATGCTGCTGCACACCGACGGTGCCACCGAGGCCCGCGACACCGAAGGCGAGTTCTACCCCCTCGCCGAGCGCGCCACCGAGCTGAGCAGACTTCCGCTCGCCCCGTTCACCGCGGCCCTCTCGGCGGACCTGCTGCACCACGCCGGAGGCCACCTCCAGGACGATGCCACCTTGTTGGCGCTGGAGCCGGTGGACTCCTGATCGTCCGCCCGACACACGGCGTCGTGAGAATTCGTTGCCCCCGAACCAGTTTTCGTCTCCCGTGACAGGGGAGACGGAGGGCGGACCGTGTGACAGCAGACGACGACGGAAGGGAGTGGCGGACCATGCTCCTCGCCCATCCCGCCCTGTTGACCGACCTCATCCGCGAGTACGAGATGCTCAGCGCGCTCGACGCCGACGAAGGCGGGCCCGCCGCGCAGCGCCGGCTCGACGACGTCGGATACAGCCTCTGTGTGGCCACCGGCACCAGCGACGTGGACGCCGCGCTCGTCGCTGCTCGGCACCGGCTGCCCGGGGCGCGCGTGCACGACGACTCGGCGCTCTCCGCGCGACGACGCAGGACGCCGCATATCCGGCGGCACCGGTGAGTGAGGGGCGTCGGTGGGCCTAGGGCCTGTCGTTTGGACAAGGCCGGGCTCGCGGGGCCTGGCACGCACGCTCGCGGCGTTGTCGTCGGTCGACGACGCTCCGCGTCGCCTCCCTCCTCCGCCTTGCGATCGCACGCACCAGGCCCCGCTCCCTGATCCGGCCTGATCCAAACGACAAGCCCTAGAGCCTGTCGACGCTGCCGAAGTCCACCGTGCTCCGGTCGATGTGGGGCGTGGGCCGCTGGGTCGTGCTGTCGGTGCCGCCGGACGTCGTGATGACACCGATGGCGATGGCGGTCGCGGCGACACTGCCGCCGAGCGTGAGCCGGGAGCGCGTCGAGCGCCGCTTGTGCCGCGCCGGGCGGGCGCCGCTCGGGTAGGGGAGGTGGGTCATCGTCGTGCCTCGGTCTCGGTGCGGAGGTACGGGGGAACGACCCAAGGCTAGGAGCGCGGTGCCGGGCCGCGGGGCGGACCAAGGTCCCTGATGCCGGGGCGTTGGTCCCGAGCGGCCGGGCCGACGGGAGCGTCAGACCGCCAGTGTGCCGCGGCCCGTGGTCTGCTCCTCGAGCACCTGCTGGGCCTGTGAGGCCGACGACTGCCACAGCGTCGTCACCGGTTCCCACACCCGCACGCCGGTCGGCGAACCGAGGGTCAGTGCCTGGAAGCTGCGGCCCTCGTGATCGGGGACCGCGGCGACGGTCACGAACATGACGGCGGGCGCCTCGTCCTTGGCGTCCTCCGCGTCGGACACCGACAGGACCGCCGCGTACGCCGTGTCGTGCGCGGCCAGCGTGCGACCGGCGTGCGGCACCAGCGGCAGCGGCAGCGCCGCCCCGTCCAGGTCTCCGTATGTGACCGTCGGGACGCGGTCGACGAGGCAGGTCTTCGAGGAGTCGTTGCGCACGCTCAGCTTCAGGATGTCGGCGTTGTCGTCGGAGGGCTGGGCGCGCACGGTCACATCGTTCTCGCCGCAGCGCGCGAGCACGGCGGGTGCGGCGGGTGCGGCGGGTGCGGCGGAGCCGGCCGCCCCCGCGGTCGGCGCGGCGAGTGCGGTCAGGGCGAGGGCGGCGACGCAGGCCGCCGCGGCGTGACGCGTGACGTGACGAGCGCGCATCGGAAGTCCCCAGTCCGTGGTTGGTCCGTCGTGGTCATTCACCGCCGCCAAACGAATGAAATGCGGCGAATACCGGCATACGACCCTAACGCGAATGTGTGATCGGGGCCATGTCGTCGAGTGGGGGGTGCACTGCGCGCAAGGTTTGCACGGTGTGCAAGAATCATGCCCGTGACCGTGTCCGACCAGCAGCCGAGTGCCCCCGCCGAGGGGCTGCGCGCGCGCAGGCGCCGCCAGACGCGCACCGAGCTGCACGCGGCCACGGTCCGACTGGCCCGCGAGCGCGGCTTCGCGCAGGTGACGGTCGAGATGATCAGCAAGGAGGTCGGCGTCTCACCGCGGACCTTCTTCAACTACTTCCCCAGCAAGGAAGCCGCCCTCTTCGCCCTGCCCGGCACCGTGCCGCCCGCACTCGCGGACCGGTTCGCCGGGGGAGCGGGGAACGGGACCGACGCCGTGCTGCGCGACCTCGGCGACATCCTCGCCGACCACCTCCAGGAAGCGGCCCCCGAGCCGCAGGAACTGGAGGACCTGCTGCGCATCGCGGAAGGCGTGCCCTCGGTCCTCGCCACGTTCCTCGCCCAGTGCGAGGCGGTCGAACGGGACCTCGCCGGGCTCATCGCCCGGCGCACCGGCACCCCGCCCGACGGCGCGGCGGCCGAACTGCTCGCGGGAGTCGCCATGGCGACCGTGCGCAGCGGGATCAAGCGGTGGCAGCAGTCGAGCCCCCACGCCGACGACGACGCCGGGATCGCCGACCGCGTACGCGAATCGTTCGACTCGCTGCGCACGCTGCTGGGACCGGCCGCCGTGCAGTAGGCGCGCCACCCGTGTGACCACCTCCCCCTCGCGGTCACCCCCGGATCTCCCCGCTCCCTCTTCTCCCCGCCCGGCACCACCGAAGCACCCGTACGCGGCAACCGCTCTCCCCGCCGCAGGGTCAGCCCTGTTCCACTCCACCCGCACACCACATCGGAGAACACCGCAATGACGCACGCCCCCGCTTCCGAGGGCATCGACTCCGGCCCCGACCCGGCGGCCGCCGGGCTCGAAGGGACCGAGGAGAGCACGGTCAAGCCGCACAACTTCGGCCTGATCTTCGCCGCGCTGATGCTGACCATGCTGCTCGGCGCGCTCGACCAGACCATCGTCTCGACCGCCCTGCCGACCATCGTCGGCGAGCTCAACGGCATCGAGCACATGGCCTGGATCACCACCGCGTACATCCTCGCCGCCACCATCGGCATGCCGGTCTACGGCAAGCTCGGCGACCTCATGGGCCGCAAGAACATCTTTCTCGCGGGCATAGCCCTGTTCCTGGTGGGCTCGGTGGTCTGCGGACTCGCCCAGAACATGGGCACGTTGATCGCCGGCCGCGCCCTCCAGGGCCTCGGCGGCGGTGGCCTCATGATCACCTCGCAGGCGATCATCGCCGACCTGGTGCCGCCGCGTGAGCGCGCCAAGTACATGGCCCCGATGGGTGCCGTGTTCGGTCTCTCCTCCGTCGTCGGGCCGCTGCTCGGCGGTTGGTTCACCGACGAGCACTCCTGGCGCTGGGCGTTCTGGGTCAACCTGCCGCTCGGCATCCTGGCCTTCTTCGTCGCCGCAGTCGCGATCAAGCTGCCGCGCAAGGCCGTCCAGGTCACGCTCGACTACCTCGGCACCGCGCTGATGGCCGCCGCCGTCACCTGCACCGTGCTGTTCGCGAGCTGGGGCGGCACGCAGTACGAGTGGTCCGACCCGCTCGTCATCGGTCTCGGCATCGGTGCCGTCGTCGCCTGGGTGCTGTTCTTCTTCGCCGAGAAGCGCGCCGACGAGCCGGTCATCCCGCTGCACCTGTTCCGGTCGCCGATCTTCAACGTCGCCACCCTGCTCGGCATGATCGTCATCGGTCTCGGCATGTTCGCGATCGTCGGCTACATGCCCACCTACCTGCAGATGGTCTACGGCAAGTCGGCCACCGAGTCCGGGCTGCTGCTGATCCCCATGGTCGTCGGCATCATGGGCACCGCCCTGCCGTCCGGCGCGATCATGTCCAAGACCGGCAAGTACAAGATCTACCCGATCGCCGGTACCGCGATCATCATGCTCACCGCGTACCTGATGTCGACGCTCGACGTGTCCGACCCGGTCTGGCTGGTGTGCGTGTACGTCGGCCTCGCGGGCGCCGGTGTCGGCCTGATGATGCAGACCCTCGTGCTCGCCGTGCAGAACGACTTCCCGGCGGCCGAGGTCGGCACCGCGACGTCGGCGAACAACTTCTTCCGGGAGATCGGAGCGACGCTCGGCACCGCCGTCGTGGGCGCCGTGTTCGCCAGCCGCCTCACCGACCAGCTCGCGACGAACCTGCCGGCCGCTGCCGCCGCCAAGGTCGGCGACAGCGACTCGCTGACGCCGGCGCTGGTCCGCGCCCTGCCGGCCGACCTGCGCGACACGGTCGTCAACTCCTACCAGGAAGCGCTCGTCCCGATCTTCCTGTACCTGTTGCCCGTCTTCGCCGTCGGCCTGGTCCTCGCCTTCGTCCTGAAGGAGAAGCCGCTCGCCGACAACGCGGACTGGCACGCGGAGAACGCGGGTCCCGCGGTGGACAAGGAGCCGGAGCCGGTCGGCTGACCTCGGCCCCTGCCCCGAACGACCCGTGCCCCCGCCGCGTTCTCCGGAGCGCGGCGGGGGCACAGCCGTCCCGTGGGCGTGGTGTTCCGCGCGCGCCGCTTCGCCGAACGGGCGGGCGCGGCCTGCGACATGCGCATCGCCTTTACGGCCACTATGGGGTGGCGCACTGCCACGACACGACACCACGGAGGAACGCGAGAGATGGCCGACGCCGAAGTCCTGGCCGCCCACTTCGAGGAGCACCGACCGCGGCTGCGTGCCGTCGCCCACCGCATGCTCGGCTCGTCCGCGGAGGCCGACGACGTGGTGCAGGAGGCGTGGCTGCGGCTCAGCCGCACGGACGGGGCCGAGGCGATCGACAACCTCGCCGCCTGGCTGACCACGGTCGTCTCCCGCATCTGCCTCAACGCGCTGCGCGCCCGTGACACCCGCCGCGAGGACCCACTGGAGGTCCAGGAGCACGAGAGCGAAGGCCCCGTCGACCCGGCGGACGAGGCGGTCGCGGCCGACTCCGTGGGGCTCGCGCTCATGGTCGTCCTCGACCGGCTCGCCCCGGCGGAGCGCCTGGCCTTCGTGCTGCACGACCTGTTCAGCGTGCCGTTCGAGGAGATCGCGCCCATCGTCGAGCGCGGCCCCGCCGCCACCCGCCAGCTCGCCAGCCGGGCGCGGCGCCGGGTGCGCGACGCCGATCCGCGCGCCACGGAGGAGGCGGACCGTGAGCGGCGCCGCGAGGTCGTCGAGGCCTTCCTCGCCGCGACGCAGGGCGGTGACTTCGAGGCGCTGCTCACCGTGCTCGACCCGGACGTCGTGGTCCGCTCGGACGCCGCGGCGATCGCCATGGGCTCGGAGCCGGAGGTGATCGGCGCGCGGGCCGTGGCCTCCCTGTACGCGGGCCGTGCCAAGGCCGCCCGGCTCGCGCTGCTCGACGGTGCGGCGGGCGTGGTGTGGACGCACGCGGGCACCCTCAAGGTCGCCTTCGCCGTCGAGGTCGACCTCACGACGGACCCGCCCCGCATCACCGGTATCGAACTCGTGGCGGACGAGAAGCGGCTGGCGTCGATGGACGTGGTGCCTCTGCGGCGGCGCAGGAGCCCCGACCCGGGCGGTCAGCCCTCGGAGGGCGCCGAGTAGCACCGCACGGTCACCGACGTGCCCGGCCCCCACCGCTGTTGCCCCTCTCCGAGGAACCGCCACCCGAGCCGCTCGTACAGCGCGATCGCGGCGCGGTCGGTGGTGACGACGTCGAGCACGGCCAGGGCGCCGCGCAGGCACGCCTCGCGCGCGGCCCGCTCCAGGAGCGCCGCGCCGAGCCGGTGCCCGCGCGCGGACGGCGCGACGAACAGCCGCCCTACGACGGCGACGGACGTGTCCGAGGGCACGAGGGTGGGGGCCACGTCCCCCGAGGCGGGCCGGGCCAGCAGGACATGCCCGACCACGCGCTCGTCCCGACATCCGACCCACGCACCCATGGTGTCCGCGCCACGCAGCCAACCCTCGGGATCATCCGGCCAGTTGACGGGGTACCGGTCCGCGTGGTGCACGTCGCGCAGGACCCGCGCGCAGACGGTCAGGTCGCGGTCCCGGCGCGCCCTGAAACACGTACCGTCGTTCACATCCACCCACCGTTCCGCCACGAGCCCATGTGCGGCATCGAACCACACGCTCCTCATGCGCTTGTCCGCCCCGGCCCACCGGGCTAGCGTGCCGTCGTGGATCACTTCTCGCGCTCATGGGCCGCGCTGCGTGCCGCGGTTGCCGGCCTCCCCGAGCAGGCCTTCGAGCAGCCCTCGGGATGCACCGGCTGGCTGGTGCGCGACCTGGTGTGTCATCTGGTCATCGACGCGCAGGACGTCCTGATCACCCTGGCCACGCCCGCGTCCACGGAGCCGACCGTCGATGCGGTGACGTACTGGCACGTGGCCGGTGAGCCGCCCACCGGCGATGACCCGCTCGACGCGCTGACGGTCCGGCTCGCCGCCGCCTACCAGGACCCGGCGCTGCTCACCTTCCACCTCGACGACGTCGGGTCCGCGGCGGGGCGGGCGGCCCAACTCGCCGACCCGGATGCCCGCGTGAGCACGCAGGGGCAGGTCCTCACGGTGGGTGACTACCTCACCGCGTACGTCCTGGAGTGGACCCTGCACCACCTCGACCTGATCGCCCATCTCCCGGAGGTGCCGGGGCCGCCCGTGGAGAGCCTCGCCCGGGCGCGGGTGCTCCTTGAGGGGATCGCGGGAGCCGCGTTCCCCGCGTCGTGGCGTGACACGGACGTGCTGCTCGTCGCGACAGGTCGCCGACCCGCGACGGAGCGGGAAGCAGGCGAACTCGGCACGCTGGCGCGGACGTTGCCGCTCGTGATCGGCTGACGGGACCGAGCGGTTCGCCGCCGGGTCCGAGTCTTGAGCCTCGAACCAGGGCGCCGGCCCCGGCCACGGCGAGCCGGCACGGCGGGCCGCCTGACGTCGCGCCGCGCGGGGGAGAGCGCAAGGCGCGCCGCACCTCGTCGGTGCGGCGCGCCCCATGTCATGCGACCGGCCCTGTCACGCCAGCGACAGGAACAGCTTCTCCAGCTCCTCCTCGCTGAGCGGCGGCTGTTCGCCGTCCGCCGCGGTCATGCAGTCCCGCATGCCGGAAGCGATGATCTTGAATCCGGCCCGGTCGAGGGCGCGCGAGACGGCGGCCAGCTGGGTGACCACGTCCTTGCAGTCGCGGCCCGCCTCGATCATCGCGATGACACCGGTCAACTGCCCCTGCGCACGGCGCAGCCGCTTCAGGACCGCGTCCATCGCCTCCGGGTTGCCCGTGCCGCTCATGAGCGCAGGGCCGCGCGGGCCGTGTCGAGGGCGCCCGGCGCGGGCCGGTTGAAGGGGAGCTTGCCGAGCATCGCCGCCATGCCGCACGTGTTGCTCACGCCGGAGTAGACGAGGCCGGAGGCGATGCCCGCGGCGAGCAGCCGGCACTTCGGGGCGCGGCGGCCGAGCGCGAGGCCGAGCAGGACCAGCGAACCGGCGGCGAACCTGACCTGGCGGTCCATCGCCCACGCGGCACGCTCGGGGCGCGCCGCGGTGTCGACCGGAAGTCCCTCGGCGGTCCAGGCCTGCGTGCCGCCGTCGAGCCCGACGGCGTCGACGCCGGCCTCCGCGAGCTTCGCGCAGGCGGCGGCGGAGCGCTGCCCGGCCGCGCACACGACGACGATCCGGCGGCGCCCGGCCGCGTCACGCAGGTCGGGCAGCAGCTCGTCGATGAGGTCCGCGGGCACATTGAGGGCGCCGGGCACGTGCCCCGACGAGTACTCGGCGGGTGCGCGCACATCGAGGACGAGGGTGTCGTCGGCGGCCCTGCCGTGCAGTTCGGCGGGGGCGAGGGTGGTGCTCATGTCTCTCCTGTCTCCCTGGTATACCCCCGAGGGTATCAGCGTGTACCCCCGTAGGTATGTGACCCGATCGGCCGGGCAAAGTCCCACCGAAAGCAGGACAAGGGATGTCGGTATTCCCGGACATGCTCGTGAGAACGAGCTGAACGGCCACGACAACGGGAGACGCCCATGCCTGACAACCTCTACCCGGCGACCGACGAACAACCCCTGCGCGGCAAGGTCGCCCTGGTCGCGGGCGCCACCCGCGGCGCAGGCCGCGGCATCGCCGTCGAACTCGGCGCGGCCGGCGCCACGGTCTACGTCACCGGCCGCAGCACCCGCGCCCGCCGCTCCGAGTACGACCGCCCGGAGACCATCGAGGACACCGCGGACCTCGTCACGGCCGCCGGCGGCCACGGCATCGCCGTCCCCACCGACCACCTCGAACAGGACCAGGTCCGCGCCCTCGTCGAGCGCGTCGACCGCGAACAGGGCCGCCTGGAGATCCTCGTCAACGACATCTGGGGCGGCGAGAACCTCTTCGAATGGGACACCCCCGTCTGGGAGCACGACCTCGACAACGGGCTCAGGCTGCACCGCCTGGCCGTCGAGACGCACGCCGTCACCAGCCACTACGCGCTGCCACTGCTGCTGCGCACGCCCGGTGGCCTGGTCGTCGAGGTCACCGACGGCACGGCCGAGTACAACAGCACGAACTATCGCGTGTCCTTCTTCTACGACCTGGCGAAGAACTCCGTCCTGCGCATGGCGTTCGCCCTCGGCCGGGAGCTCGGCCCGCGCGGGGCCACCGCCGTCGCCCTCACCCCCGGGTGGATGCGCTCGGAGATCATGCTCGGTCACTACGACGTCACCGAGGAGAACTGGCAGGACGCGGTGCGGGTGCAGCCGCACTTCGCCATCTCCGAGACGCCCCGCTACACCGGCCGCGCCGTCGCCGCGCTCGCCGCCGACCCGGACGTCGCCCGGTTCAACGGGACGTCCCAGTCCAGCGGCGGCCTCGCCAAGATCTACGGATTCACCGACCTCGACGGCAGCAGGCCCGACTCCTGGCGCTACCTCGTCGAGGTGCAGGACGCGGGCAAGCCCGCCGACGTCACGGGGTACCGCTGACGGTCACGCCCGGCCGCTCAGCCCTCGTCCGGATCGACGGCCCTGGCGGGCCAGATCCCGCTGCCGCCGCCGCGCCACTCGACGACGTCCGGGTCGTCGAGCGGCGCGTCCGCGAGTCCGGCGCGCCGCAGGAACTCCGCGACGTCGGCCACGGAGCGGGCCACGCCCACGCTCTCGCCGCGGATGGTGACCTGCCGTCCACCGGGCTGACCCACGTGCACGACAACTGAGGGGAATCCGTCGAATCCGTCCATGCCCTCAGCCTGGTGGCGGCGGGGGAGCGCCGCACCTCCAGGGCCCAAGGCTTCTGATCAGCTCGCACGGTCTGCGAGAATCCACCCCATGACAACGGCCATCGTTCCAGGTCTGGTCCTCGGCGACCGCAGCCCGCGCACCGCGACGCGGGAGCTGAGCCGCCGCTGACCCCTGCGCTCGCCCGGTGACCGTCACCGGGCCGCTTCCCGCTCCTCGCCGCAGTGCGCTTCGTGCCCCGCACGTTCCACTTCGAGGAGTTCCCACGGTGACCGTCCTGACCTGGACCGAACCCGATACCGACACCACCCGTACCGTGCCCTGGCGCGCGCTCGGCGGCGGACGGCCGCCCCGGCGCGTCCTCGTCGCCGACGACCGGACCCGCGCGCGGGAGGCCTACCGGCACGCCTGCGAAGGCACCGCGCTGGTGTGGCGCGGCGACTACCACGGCGCCCGACAGCTGCTCGGCGCCCTCGGCCGCCGCGTCGAGAGGGCGCTGCCGCCCGTCGACGGCTTCCACCAGCACCGCAGGAACCGCGCCCACCGCGCCCGCGTCCTCGGCATGCTCCTGGTCGTCCTCGGCGCCGACCACGGCCTCGACCTGCGCCGCGCCCCCGACGTGCGTCGCGCGTGCACCGAGGCCTACGGGCCCGCCCCCGGCACCCCCGGCGTCGTGCCGCTGCGCGAACTGCTCGGCGTGCTCGGCGCGCACGAGTGGCGCCGCACCGGCGTGCCCGTGGCCGCGCTCGACGGCGACCGCATCCACCCGCACTACGGAGTGTTCGCCCCGGTCAGGGGCGAGTACGTCGACCTGGTCCGCGCGGCGGAGCTGCCCCGCGGCGCGGTCGGCGGCGTCGCCTTCGACCTCGGCACCGGCACGGGGGTGCTCGCCGCCGTGCTCGCCCGGCGCGGCGTCGGCCGGGTCGTCGCCACGGACGCAGCGCCGCGCGCCCTCGCCTGCGCCCGCGACAACGTCGACCGGCTCGGGCTCCCGGACCGGATCGAGGTGAGCGAGGCGGGACCCTGGCCGTCGCACGGCCGCGCCAACCTCGTCGTCTGCAACCCGCCGTGGCTCCCGGCGCGCCCCACCTCACCCCTCGACGAAGGCGTGTACGACCCCGACTCGCGCATGCTGCGCGGCTTCCTCACCGGGCTCGCGGGCCGCCTCGCACCCGGCGGCGAGGGCTGGCTGATCCTCTCGGACCTGGCCGAACTCCTCGGCCTGCGCGGCCGCGACGAGCTCACGAACGCATGCGCCGCCGCGGGCCTGCGCGTCGCGGGCCGGGTCAACACCCGGCCGCGCCATCCGCGCTCCCGCGACCGCACCGATCCGCTGCACGCCGCGCGCGCCGCGGAGACGACATCGCTGTGGCGATTGGTTCCGACGGGGGAGGCCACCATGCGTGCATGACGGTGAATCAGGCGTGGCGGGGTGGGGCCAGAGGGGCAATGCGGGGTAAAGGGGTCAGGTCGTACTCGATCCGACATCCGCTCGACGGAGGTACTCCATGGCCCCGCACGCCCGTCTTCGCCGCCGCCACGCGGTGGCCGCGGCCGCCCTGCTGATCACCACGCTCGCGGGGGCAGTGCCCGCGGGGGCCGGAGCGGCGGAGGGCAGATCCGCTCCGGCCCCGGGCCAGGAGGCCGTCAAGGGCAGGGGGACCAACCTGCTCGTCGCCGGCCTCGACCGGCGCAGCGGGATGTCCCGCGAGGAGATCCAGCAGCTGCACGTCGGCGGCCAGCAGTGCGGCTGCACCGACGTGCTGATGCTCGTGCACATCGCCGCCGACGGCCGCCGCCTCAGCGTCGTCTCCCTGCCGCGCGACTCCTTCGTCCGCTTCGCCCGGCACGACCACCCCACGCACAGCGGAAAGATCAACGGGGCGTACGCCCACGGGGGCCGGGACCTGACCGTCCGTACGGTCGAACGCGCCACCGGCCTCCGCGTCGACCACTACATGGAGGCCGACTTCCGCGGGTTCGTCGAGGCCGTCGACGACCTCGGCGGAGCCGAGGTGTGCAGCGACAGGCCGCTGCGGGACGAGAATTCGGGACTCGACCTGGCCGCGGGCATCCATGATGTCGACGGCAAGCACGCCCTGCGCTACGTCCGCGCCCGCCACCTCAACCCGCCCGGCGACCTCGGACGGGTGCGCAGGCAACAGAAGCTGCTGCTCGGCATGTTGGCGCGGCTCTCCGACGCGCAGGTCTTCAAGGACCCGATGGCGACCGCCCGTACGGCCCGCGCGCTGATGTCGCACGTACGCACCGACGGCCACACGGACGTCCGTACCCTGACGTCCCTGGCGTGGAAGCTGCGCGACCTCACGCCGCGGCAGACCGAGTTCGCCACCGTGCCCATCTCCAACTTCGACTACCGGGACCCCACGTGGGGTTCGTCGCTGCTGTGGGACGACAAGCGGGCGAAGCGGATGTTCGGGGCGCTGCGCGCGGACCGGCCGCTGACGTCCACCCGGAAGTCCGGCGGCCCGGTCCCGGTCGGCATGCCTCCCCAGGAGACCAAGGTGAGCGTCGACGACCCGCGCGTCGCCGCCGGGCTGCGCGAGAGCGGCTTCGACGTGACCGAGGCGCCCGCGCCCGGCAGCCGCCCGAGCGGCCCCACCGTCGTGACGTACGATCCTGAACGCGCCCGCTTCGCGCCCTCCCTGGCGGCCGCGCTCCCCGGCGCGAAGCTGCGCCCCGTGGCCGGATTCGGCCCGGTCTTCCGCGTCGCCGTCGGGAGCGGTGATCGCGGTGTGACGCAAGTGACGTACGACCGCAGCATGGTGGAAGGCGCCCCGGTCACCGGCGACCGGCTGCGCTGCGGGCACTCTTCGGGCAAAAAGAGCTGAAAACCGACCGCTGCGGGGCCACTTGAGGTTCGGTGAC
Organism: Streptomyces sp. NPDC051684; assembly: GCF_044453445.1. Taxonomy (NCBI): domain Bacteria; kingdom Bacillati; phylum Actinomycetota; class Actinomycetes; order Kitasatosporales; family Streptomycetaceae; genus Streptomyces; species Streptomyces sp. NPDC051684. The sequence continues at coordinate 97,051 of NZ_JBITCS010000005.1, forward strand.
GGGAGCGCGACGCTCCGTGTTGCGGTTACGGTTCTGCTGTGGTGATCAACGCGCAAGGCAACAACGAGGCACATTCCACCGAGCCGGGCACGGCGCTGCTCCTCGCGGCCGCGCCCGCCGGCAAGGCGGGCCTCATCGACGCGGTCTCCGTGCTGCCCACGCTCGCGGCGGTGCCGCCGGGCGTGCTCACCGGCACGGCGGCGGCGTCCGTCGTCGAAATCGCGGACCCGCTCGACCCGCAGGCCGTCCTCACCCGCCTGCGCACGGCTGCCGCGCAGCCCGGCCCGCTCCACCTGTACGTCGCCGGTCAGCTCCATCTCGACCACCGACAGCGCCTGTTGCACCTGGCCCTCGCCCGCACCACCCCGTCGACGCTGCGCTACACGGGGCTGCCCTGGCACTGGCTCACCGGCGAACTCACCCGGCGCCGCCCGCACACCACGAGCGTCGTGCTCGACCTCGTCGCCGACGCGGAGGCCTACAAGCACGTCGGAGCGGGCGGCCTGGGCCTCGGCCACGGCACCAGCGTCTTCGGCCGGGTGCTGCCGCCCCCGCCCCGCCGTACCACCCTCGCCCCCACCTACCTCCGCGCCTACGCGGACATCTGGCGCACGGGCGCCCGCCCCACCCCGCCCGACCTCCACGAGACGGCGGCGGCCCACGCGGGCCCGGCGGAGGCGTTGTTCGTGGCGCTGGGGTCGGGGTACGTGTCCGCGGGAGCGCCTACCGGCGCGGGGGCGGGTGCGGTTCCGGCGGCTCCGGTGGCTCAAGTTGCCGATCCGGCGCCGACCTCGCCTGGCGCTACGGGGGCGCCGTCTGGTCCTGTGCCGGGGCCGGACCCGGTGGCGGCGGGGGGAGCGGATACCTGGGCAGGTCCGGCCCCGGCCCCGGTGCCGGACTCGGGTCAGGACCGTCCCTCGGCCGCTGGCATGTCCTCGGCTGACTCACCGGGTACGGGGCCCGTCCCCGCGTCGCCTTCGGCTTCGGGCGGGGCGGCGACGCCGGGGCCGGAGTCCGTCTCGGGGGCTCTCGAGGCTTCGGACACCGGTAGGGCGGCAGTTTTGGGCCGGGCCACCGGCACGGCCCCGGCCAGGGGAGCGGCGCCGGGTTCGAGGCCCGCCCCCGTCTCGGCTTCGGCGCCGATATCGGCCGCGCGACCGGCGTCGGGTGCTGAGCCGGTCCCGGTGGCGACGCCGATCCCTGTCGCGGTACCGGCGGCGACGTCGAACTCCGGCCCGATCGCGGCCCCGGCCGCGCCTTCGGGGCCGGTCGCGCCTCAGCCCGCGGTTCCTGTGACCGCCGCGGCAGCCACGTCGGCTCCGCTTCCGGCGCCGACCTCCGGCCCCGATCCGGCGCCGACCTCCGGCTCCGATCCGACGCCGACCTCCGGCCCCGGCCCGGCGCCGACCTCCGCCCCTCCGCCGGCTCCCGCTCCTGCGCCGGCCCCGGCCCCGGCTCCTGCCCAGGCCCCGGCTCCGGCTCCTGCTCCGGACCCGAGTCACGCGCAGGTCCCCGCTCCGATGGCTGCCCCCGCGCCCGCCCCGACCGTCCAGCTCGGCAAAGCCCCGGCCCAGACCTCGACCCAGGCCCAGTTCCCGGCTCCGAGCCCCGTCGCCCCGCCCCCGGTTGCCGCCCTGCGTTCCGTCCCGCCCAACCCGCCGGCCCCCGCGCCGGCGGCGCACGCCATCCCGCCGATGCCCACCACCGCGCCCGCTCAGCCCGCTGCCCCCGCCCAGGCCGCCACGCCCGCTCAGCCCGCCGAGCCCGACCCGCACGCCCTGTTGCTCGCCGCCGTGCAGGCGGGGCGGCACGGGGAGGCCGCGTCCATCGCCGCCGCGTGGGAAGGGGAGGCGCTGCGGGTGCACGGGATGCGGTCCTCGCAGGTCGTGCACTGGATGGAGGTGCGTGCCGACCTCGCACGCCTTGCCGATGAACCGGGGCGCAGCTGCGAGTTGTGGATCGCCGTGGCGCACGCCCGGATCGCGCGCGGCGAGGCACCCTCCGACGAGGACGTGGAGGCGGCCGTCGACCGCGCCCACCACCAGTTCGAGCAGGTCCGGGACCCGGAGCGGGCCCGCGGGCACGCCGCCGGTCTGACCGCCCTGCGGGAACAGGTGCCGGGCCGCCGCCCCGGAGCCCTCGACGCGATCAAGCGCCGGCTCGACGCGCTCAGCGACCCGACCCGCAAGGCCTGACCCCACCGGCGCTCAACAGGCCCGCCGCACATACCCCTTCGTGCCGGCGGGCCGCACGTCCATGTCGCGCAGCACGATCGAGAGCCGGTCGCCCCACGCACGGCAGGCCCGGTCGAAGTCGGCCTTGCGGTACTCCACGGCGAAGACCCGGTCGTCGTACGCCGACGCGTACCCCCGGCACTCGTCGTGGGCCTGGCACTCCTCCGCCACCGCGAAGTCGAACCCGATGTCGCGGCGCTTCGGTAGGAGTTCCGCGGTGTTCTTCTGCCCGACCGCGAGCCCGGCCCCGTGCGCCCGTTCCGTGAGGAGCCGCGCGAACGCGACCGCGTCGGAGGCGTCGAGCAGTCCGTCGGAGCGTTCGTAGGAGTCGAGGTTGTCCGGTTCGACGGCCTGGTAGCCGTCGTCGGCGCAGCCGCCGATCCAGCCGCCGACGATGTTCGCCAGACGGCCGCGCTTCGCCTTCGTGGAGATGTCGAACAGCGGCTCGTCCCAGTCCTCGTCGACCACCAACTTCCCCTTGGCGTTCCGCAGCAGCAGGTCGTCGTGGTGGGCCCGCCACCACTTCACCGCGCCCGGCTGGGCCTGGAACGCGTTGACGTAGCAGACGTTGTAGAGCCCGCGCGCGGGCGCGTCCCCGCGGTCCCGCGACACGGCCCGCACCCCCGTGGGCGGCTTGTACGCGCCGCCGATCTGGTAGTCGAACCGCGCGTCGGGCGTCGGCCGTTGGACGCGCGGGGAGCGGCCCCCGGACTCCGGTGACGAGCAGGACGACACGGCGAACGCGGCGGTCAGGGCGAGGCACAAGGCCGACAGACGTCGGGAAGCCGGACGGAAGATCATCGTCGCAGCCTAGAACGAGAGACCCGCCCCACCCTTCACAACGGGCGCCGGAAACACACCCGGTCCTGCCCGGGACCGTCGTAGTCCGTACGCACCGCGACCCCGTCCACCTCCCGGTCGCCCGGCTCCACCACGAACCCCAGCGTCCGGTGGAAGGCGATCGACCCGGTGTTCCCCGGCGAGGTGATGGCCCGCACGTCCTTGCGTCCGGCCCGCTCCGCCCGGCGGAAGAACTCCTCGTACAGACCTCGCCCCACACCCGAGCCGCGCAGCGCCGGGTCGACCCCCACGAAGTGGATGTACGCGGAGGCGTCGTCATCGGCGGCGTACAGGCCCACGAGGAACGCCCGCACACCGGAGGCGTCCCGCGCCACCAGGCTGGTGCCCGCGAAGAACTGGAGGAACAGGCGGGGGAGCAGCAGCGACAACTCGCGCGCCTCCTGCGGCGTGCGCGAGTCGCCCCACCACTCCTGGACGCGTCGGACGAGCACGGGGTGGTCGTCCTCGCGCGCCGCGCGCACCTCGGGCATCGACGTTCCTTTCGCCTGGATTCGGCACGGACGGTTCGAACGGTCACCGAGCGGTACCGGTCGTGACACACCTCACGCCCCGCCGCGGCACCGCCGGGAACAACCCAGCCACCCGGTCCGTTGAACCAGACGTGGACACGGATGGAACAGTGTCCCCGGGCCCAACCTATCGCCCGCAGGGAAGATCGTTCGGCTGAAGCCCTGCGGAGCCCTCCGCCGAGAGGCGACCGCCATCCGTGTCCCACCCAGAGCCGCCCCGGCCGTGGTCCCCCGTCACGGCCGGGGCTTCCTTCTTGGCCGCCAGAAGGGCCCTAGAGTGCGCCCATGACGCGCTTCCACGAGACCAAGCACCGGCTCGTCACCACCTTCCAGCGGCACGTCGCCAACCCCGTGACCCGGCGCCTGCCGTCCCAGGTCCTCCTGGAGACGACCGGGCGCACGTCGGGTGCTCGCGCGCCGCACCCCGGTCGGCGGGCGGCGCGTCGAGGGGGCCTTCTGGCTGGTCTCGGAGTTCGGGTTCAAGTCCCAGTACGTACGCAACATCCAGGCCGATCCCCGGGTCCGCGTCCGGCTGCGCGGCCACTGGCACAGCGGCACCGCGCGCCTGCTGCCCGAGGACGACGCCCGCGCCCGCCTCGCGACCCTGCCGCGTCTCAACAGCGCCGCGGTCCGCGGCCTCGGCGTCGACCTGCTGACCGTATGTGTCGAGCTCGACGACTGACCTGGCATGATCGGGGGCATGGCAGAACGTGTGATCGCCGCGTGTGACGGCGCGTCCAAAGGAAACCCCGGACCCGCGGCGTGGGCCTGGGTCGTCGCCGACGGCGACGAGAAGCCCGTGCAGTGGGAGGCCGGCGCGCTCGGCACCGCGACGAACAATGTCGCCGAACTCACCGCCCTGGAGCGGCTGTTGAGTACGGTCGCCGCGGATGTGGCGCTCGAGGTCCGGATGGACTCGCAGTACGCGATGAAGGCGGTCACCACCTGGCTGCCCGGCTGGAAGCGCAAGGGCTGGAAGACGTCGGCGGGCAAGCCCGTCGCCAACCAGGAGCTGGTGCAGCGGATCGACGCGCTGCTCGAGGGCCGCGCGGTCGAGTTCAAGTACGTGCCCGCGCACCAGGTCGACGGCGACCCGCTGAACGACTTCGCGGACCGCGCCGCCAGCCAGGCCGCCGTCGCCCAGCAGGACGCGGGCAGCGCGCTCGGCTCGCCCGAGCCGCCGCCGTCCGGCCCCTCCTCGGCCAAGCCGCCGCGCGCGAAGGCGGCGTCCGGCGGCAAGCGGACCGCGTCCGGCTCCTCCTCGCGCACCCTCAAGGCGAAGTTCCCCGGCCGCTGCCGCTGCGGTCGCTCGTACGCCCAGGGCGAGGACATCGCCAAGAACCCCGACGGCTGGGGTCATCCGGAGTGCCGCACGTCGGCCTGAGCGACACCGACACACGAGGAGGGGCCCGGCGCAGCTCGCGCCGGGCCCCTCCGCATGTCCTACGTGGTCAGGTGCTGACCCGTACGTAGTCCACGACCAGCTGCTGCGGGAACTGCGTGCCGGAATCCGGGTCGCCCGGCCAGTCGCCGCCCACGGCGAGGTTGAGGATCAGGAAGAACGGCTTCTCGAAGACCCACTGGTTGCCGCCCACGTCGGCGGGCGTCCGGGTCTGGTACACCGTCCCGTCCACGGACCAAGTGATCTTGTTGGGCGTCCAGTCCACCGCGAACGTGTGGAAGGCGTCCGCGAAGGCCGCGCCGCCGGGCAGGGAGTAGCCCGCACCGATCCCGCCGGAACCGGAGTAGCCGGGGCCGTGGATGGTTCCGTGGACCGTCGAGGGCTCGAAGCCCACGTTCTCCATGATGTCGATCTCGCCGCAGTTGGGCCAGCCGGCCGAACCGATGTCACTGCCCAGCATCCAGAACGCGGGCCAGATGCCCTGCCCGCGCGGGATCTTCATGCGGGCCTCGACGTGGCCGTGCGTCGTCTCGAACTTCCCCGACGTGTTGAGGCGCGCCGACGTGTACTGGCATGTCCCGTACCAGCACTGGTAGTTGGAGGGATTCTCCTTGCGGGCCGTGATGACGAGGTTGCCCTGGCCGTCGAGTGCGGCGTTGTTGTTGCCCGCCGTGTAGAACTGCCGCTCGTGGTTGTTGACGTTGTCTCCGGTCTCGGTCTGCCACTTCGCACCGTCGACCGCCGAGCCGGCGGGCCCGTCGAAGTCGTCGGAGAAGGTGACCGCCGTGGTGTGCGCGTCGCCGTCGGCGTCGGCGGCGTTCGCCGTGGGAACGAACGCCGCGGCGACGCACAGCAGGGCTGCCGCGCCCAGCGGGAGTCTGCGGCTCAGCGGGCGGAGTGAACTGCGCATGGGGCATCACATCACTTCGGGTAGGGGGGTCGTGCCGTCCCGCGGCACGCCAGAAAGTGAAGGCAGGAACGCTGCGCTTGATGTGTTCCGTTCAAGAGTTGATTTAAGGGGTGGGGCCAAGGGGCGTCAAGGGACTGCGCGAAAGTCCGTACCAGAGTTCCCGGTTAGGGTTTACCGACGATCTTCGAGCCAGGGGTGATGTGAGCATGTTGCGGTGCGCGGTACTCGACGACTACCAGGGCGTCGCCCGTGAACTGGCCGACTGGGACCGCCTGTCGGACCGCGTCGACGTCACGTACCTCAATCGGTATGTCGACACGCACGACGAGCTGGTCGCGCTGCTCGGCGACTGCGAGATCGTCGTCGTGATGCGCGAACGCACCCCGTTCCCCGCCGAGTTGATCGCGCGGCTGCCGAAGCTGCGGCTCCTCGTCACCTCGGGCATGCGCAACGCGTCCATCGACCTCGACGCCGCCGCCGCGCACGGTGTCACCGTCTGCGGCACCGCCAGCAATCCCGAGCCGCCCGTCGAGCTGACCTGGGCCCTGATCCTGGGCCTCGCCCGCGGTGTCCTCACCGAGGGCGGCAATCTGCGCGACGGCGGCCCCTGGCAGTCCATGCTCGGCGCCGACCTGCACGGCCACCGGCTCGGTCTGCTCGGCCTCGGTAAGATCGGCGCACGCGTGGCGCGCGTCGGCGCCGCCTTCGGCATGGACGTCACGGCGTGGAGTCAGCACCTCACCGCCGAACGGGCGGCGGAGGCCGGTGCCACCCTCGCCGCCTCGAAGGAAGAACTCCTCGACACCAGCGACTTCGTCTCCGTCCACCTGGTCCTGGGCGAGCGCACCCGCGGCCTGCTCGGCGCCGACGAACTGCGCCGGATGCGCCGCACCGCCTACCTGGTCAACACCTCGCGCGCCGCGATCGTCGACCAGGAGGCGCTGCTGCGGGCGCTGCGCGAGGGCTGGATCGCCGGCGCGGGCAGCGATGTCTTCGACACCGAGCCGCTCCCGGCCGACCACCCCCTGCGCACCGCCCCGAACTTCCTCGGCCTGCCCCACCTGGGCTATGTCACGCGCCGCAACTACGAGGGCTTCTTCCAGGGCGCCGTCGGGGACATCGAGGCGTATCTGGCGGGGAGCCCCGTGCGCACGCTCGGCTGACCTCGGCTCAGCCGCGGACGAACTCCCGCAGCTCCTGTGCGAGGTGCGGGAACTCCTCCAGCACGGCCCCCGTCGCGAACTCGTGGTCCGCGTAGTCGAAGCCCGGTGTGACGACCTCCGCGACCAGGCCGTGCCGGGCGTCGCCGAGCAGGTGCGAGGCCTTCCAGTGGCCGCCGGGCACCAGCAGGAAGCGTTCGTCGTGCGGGCCGAGGACGGCGCGGTCGAGGGTGCCGTCCGGGGTGAGCGTCACGTACTCCAGAGGGCCGCCGTCGATCAGGAAGTGCAGGATGTCGCTGCGGTTGCGGTGCAGCAGACCGCTGGGCCGGCGCTCGTCGAGCAGGTAGTAGATCGACGTCGCCGAGGGGCGGGGGCCGTGCGGCGTCGACAGCTCGTGCGGGCTCGTGTAGACGCGGCGGAAGTGGCCGCCCTCGCCGTGGGGCTCCAGATCCAGCTCGCGCTGCCAGTCGCGCACGGTCGCTCCTCAGGGTGGAACATGGGTGGGTGGTCAAGAGTAGAGGGCGCGGGGCCGGGAAGCCCCGGGCGCACGAGCACCGTGCGCTGTCGCCCGCGCACCCGCCGTGACCTGCAACTCCGTGGTGAATCCCGGGAGTTGGCATGGCAGACTGCGGGCAGGTCACACGCATTGGCCTGCCCGCACAGCGACGTTGGAGAGTCTCCATGACGGCACCTGCTCCCCGGCCCCGTATCGACACCAGCCAGGCGCACCCCGCGCGGGTCTACGACTGGTTGCTGGGCGGGAAGGACAACTACCCCGTCGACGAGGCCGTCGGCGAGCAGCTGCCGCCCGAGGCGCGGGACGCGGCGCGGCAGAACCGGGAGTTCATGCACCGCGCCGCCGCCTGGCTCGCCGGGCAGGGCGTCGACCAGTACCTGGACATCGGCACCGGCATCCCGACGGCGCCGAACCTGCACCAGATCGTGCAGCGCGTCGTCCCGAGCGCCAAGGTCGTCTACACCGACAACGACCCGATCGTGCTGCGGCACGCCCAGGCGCTGCTCGTCAGCAGCCCCGAGGGTGCCACCGACTACATCGAGGGCGATGTCCGCGAGCCGGACGCCATCCTCGAACACGCCCGCACCGTCCTGGACTTCGACCGGCCGATCGCCCTGTCGCTGATCGCGCTGATGCACTTCGTCCCGGACGACGAGGAGGCGTACGGCATCGTCTCCAGGCTGGTGTCCGAGCTGCCGCCGGGCAGCCACCTGGTGCTGTCCAACGCCTCCTGCGACATCTTCCCCGAGCTGGTCGAGAAGGTCGTCGCGCAGTACGCGGCGGCCGGGATCGAGCTGGGCTTCCGCACCCACGAAGGGGTGGCGCGGTTCTTCGACGGGCTGGACATGGTCGAGCCGGGCCTGGTCACCGCCACCGAGTGGTTCCGCGGTGAGCCCGCACCCGAGCCCGAGCCGTCCGGCATCTACTCGGGCGTCGGCCGGATCTCCTGACTCACGCGAGTGGCGGCGCGCCGTTGAGCCGGGCCGACAGCTGGTGCGCCGCCGCGACCACCGCCTCCGCGACCTGCGGCAGCGCCTCCGGCGGCAGCCGGAACACGGGCGCCGAGACATTGACGGCCGCCACCACGTCGCCCCGGTGATCGTGCACCGGGACCGCGACGGCGGTCAGGCCCGGCTCCATCTCCTCCGCCGCCACTGCGAAGCCGCGCACCCGCTCCGCGCGCAGCCGCTCCAGGACGGCGGGGGTGTCACGGGGCGCCGCGTCCGTGCCGGGCAGCGGCGCCCCGTCCTCGGTCGTCAGGAGCGCCGCCACCTGGTCGTCCGGCAGCCCGAACAGCAGCGCGCGCCCCGCCGACGTGCAGTTCAGGGGCGAGGTGCGGCCGATCCACTCGTGCGCCTGGAGGCCGCGTGAGGTGCGCTCGGTGAGTACGGTCACGACGCCGTGCCCGGACAGCACCGTCAGATAGGCCGGCTCCCCGACGCGGTGCACCAGATCCCGCAGCACCGGCGGCGCCTCCCCGTAAAGGCGTTCCTCGCCCGCCGACGAGGCCAGCGCGAGCAGCTGCCAGCCGACGCGATAGCGCAGCGTGCGCGGGTCCCGCTCCAGGAACCCCTCCTGCGCCAGGACCTTCAGGGTCCGCGACACCTGTGTCTTCTCCCGGCCCACCGCCTGGGCCACTTCCTGTACGCCCATGGGGCCCTGCGCGAGCGCGCGCAGCACGTCCAGCGCGCGGTGCACGCTGCTCAGGTTCTCCGCTGCCATGACGCAAGCGTGCCACAGCGGCGTGCGTATACAGCAACTCGCATTGTTCCATTCGCACGCACCGCCCTATGGTCGATCCACATGTGCGGAATCGCAGCCATACACAGCCATCACGGAAGTCTCGACACCGAGTGCGCCGACGCGGCGCCGGAGGGCATGCTCGACCGGCTCGCCCACCGCGGACCCGACGACAGCGGGACCCGGACGGTAGGCGGCCACAGCTGGCTCGGCCACCGCCGCCTGTCCATCGTCGACCTCGACGGCGGACACCAGCCGCTCGGCGGCACGGACGGAGACGACGACTGGTCCCTCGTGTGCAACGGGGAGATCTACAACCACGGAACACTGCGCGAGGAACTGCCCGCCGAGGCCTTCGGCTCCTCGTCCGATTCGGCGGCGGCGCTCGCCGTGCTGCGCACGGACGGGCCCGCGGGCCTGCTCCGGCTGCGCGGCATGTGGGCGCTGTGCGCGGCCGCACCGGGCGGCCGGTTCGTCGCCGCCCGCGACGCCATCGGCGTCAAGCCCCTGTACTGGGCGCGCACGGACACCGCCGTGCACTTCGCCTCGGAACTGCGCGCCTTCGACCCCGACGTACAGCCCAACGCCGAGATCTTCCCGCCCGGCCACTGGTGGACGCCCGAGGACGGCCTGCACCGCTTCGCGGAGCCCGTGCCCGAGGTGTCCGAGACCTGGGGCGGGGTGCCCGAGCAGGTCGTCGAGAAGGCCACCTTCGAGTCCGTCGCCGACTCCGTCCGCCGCCACCTGATGGCGGACGTCGAGGTGGGTGTGTTCCTGTCCGGCGGGCTCGACTCCAGCCTCGTCGCCGCGGTCGCCGCCGACGCGTACGCCCGCCAGGGCCGCCGCCTCAAGACCTTCGCCGTCGGCACGGAGGACTCTCCGGACCTGCTCGCCGCGCGGGACGCCGCCGCGTTCCTGGGCACCGAGCACCACGAGGCGGTGCTCGACGCCGAGGCCGCGGCGCGGGTTCTCGACGAGGTGGTCGGGTGCGTGGAGTCCTTCGACGCCAGCCTGATCCGCAGCGCCGTCCCGAACTGGTTCCTGTCCGAACTCGCCTCCCGGCACGTCAAGGCGGTCCTCACGGGAGAGGGCGCCGACGAACTCTTCGCCGGCTACGGCTACTACCACGAGCAACACGCCGCCCCCGAGGAACTGGACGCCGAACTGCGCCGCACCATAGGCGCGTTGCACGGCCTCAACCTCCAGCGCTGCGACCGCGTCACCATGGCCCACGGCCTGGAGGCACGCGTCCCGTTCCTCGACCGGGACGTCATCGCACACGCCATGTCACTGCCCGCACCCGTCAAGGCACTTGAGGCCGACGGCATGGAGAAGGGCCACCTGCGCCGCGCCTTCGCGGGCTGGCTCCCCGAGCACCTGCTGTGGCGCCGCAAGGAGCAGTTCGGCACGGGAAGCGGCGCCGAGAGCGTCCTGAGCCCCCTGTGGAACAGCCGCATCACGGACGAGGAGTTCGCGACGGCCACCACCGAGGACGGGGCCCCCGAACTCCGCAACAAGGAGGAACTCGGCTACTACCGAACGTTCCGCGCCGCACTGCCGGGCGTCCGCCCGGAGTCGGTACTGACGCGGTTCGCGACGGCGTAGCTCTTAGCCGAGCAGGCCGCGGGCCGCTGCCACCGCCTGCTCGGCGTAGCCGCGGCCGAAGAGCACCGCGTGGACCAGGAGGGGGAAGAGCTGGTGGAGCGGGATGCGGGCGTGCCAGTCGGCGGCGAGTGGCGCTGTGCGTTCGTAGCCGTCGAGGATTCGGTCCAGGTGTGGCGCGCCGAAGAGGTGCAGTATCGCCAGGTCGGTCTCGCGGTGGCCGCCGTGCGCGGCCGGGTCGATGAGCCGGGCCGCGCCGTCCGCGCCCCAGAGCAGGTTGCCGTTCCACAGGTCGCCGTGGAGGCGGGCGGGCGGCTCGACGGGACCCGCGAGGTCGGGCAGTCGCTCGCAGACTCGCTCGATCGGCCGCGCCTCGGTGGGGGAGAGGTTGCCGGCGTCGACGGCGGTGCGCAGGTAGGGCAGCACACGGTGGTCGGCGTACCAGTGCGGCCAGTCGTCGCCCGGCACATTGCGCATGGGGGCGAGGCCGATGTACGCGTCCGTCGGCCCGTCGGGCGGCGCGGCGCCGAACGCCGGGGCTCCGCAGGTGTGCAGCCGCGCCAGGTCTGCGCCGAACCGCACCGCGGCGTCCGGGCTCGGCCGTCCCTCGTCGACCCGGTCGACGACCAGGAAACGCTCGTCGCAGCCGTGCACCGTGGGCACCGCCACAGCTTCGGCCGCCGCGAGCCACCGCAGTCCGGCCGCCTCCGCGCGCACCGCGGCGGGGCTGTCCGCGTGTTTCACCACGACCACGCGGCCGTCGTCGAGGGTGATCTCGGCGAGGTGGGAGGAGAGACGGCGCTCGGCGGTGACCGGGCGGCCGGTGAAGCGGGTCGCGGCGGCTGCTGGTTCCGACATGACTCCCAGCGTAGGACGGCCGCGCGGCCGTTGACGTGACACACGGCCCGCTGATCTGCTGCGTTGATCGGCGCGGGGCTCGATTCGGATCCCGGTCAACGTACGGAACGAGGCGAACGCGGATGAGTACCACGGCAGTTGCTCCCGTCCTGGTCGTGCAGAACACCAGGAGCGGCGGCCCCGGCCGGGTCGGTGACTGGCTGCGCGAGGCGGGCCTCGCGGTGGAGGTACTGCGGCCGTACGCGGGTGAGGTGTTGCCCGAAATGCTCGACGGCAGGCCGCTGCTGGTGCTGGGCGGTGGCTTCCTGCCGGACGACGACGCCCGCGCACCCTGGCTGCCCGCCGCGCGCCGCCTCGCCGCGCAGGCGCTCGACGGCGGCACGCCCGTCCTCGGTATCTGCCTCGGCGGTCAACTCCTCGCCCAGGTGGCGGGCGGACGTGTGCGGGGGAGTCACGGACGGCCCGAGTACGGCAGTACGCGCATACGGCTGCGGCCCGAGGCTGCCGACGACCCGCTGCTGCACGGGTTCGGCGGCACGGTGCCCGCGATCGAGCGGCACATCGACCAGATCACCGAACTGCCGCCGGGCGCCGCCTGGCTGGCGTCCACCGAGGCCTGCCCGCACCAGGCGTTCCGGGTGGGGGAGCGGGCCTGGGGCGTTCAGTTCCACCCCGAGGCCGACGCCGCGCGGATCGCCGGATGGGACCCCGAGCCCCTGGCCCGGCAGGGCTTCGACCGGGGCCGGCTGCACGCCGCGGCGGTGGCGGAGGAGGCTGCGGCCGTCGCGGTGTGGGCGGAGGTCACACGGAGGTTCGCTCGGGTGTGCGCGACGACGCCGTAAACGGCGGGGCGGCGGGCGCCGACGCAGTGGTCCTGCGCCGTGCCACCGACGCGACGACGGTGGTGAGCACGCCCGCGAGCAGCCCCCAGAACGCGGACCCGATGCCGAGCAGCGTCACCCCGGAGGCGGTCGCGAGGAACGTGACGACGGCCGCCTCCCGGGACTTCGGGTCGGACAGCGCGCCGGCCAGGGCGGACTCGATCGTGGCGAGCATGCCCACTCCGGCGACCGCCAGGACCAGCGCGTGCGGCATCGCGCCGAGCAGTGAGGCCACCGTCGCGCCGAGCAGGCCGACGCACAGGTAGAAGACACCCGCCCACACGGCCGCGAGATAGCGCCGCTTCCGGTCGGGGTGCGCCTCCTCGCCGGTGCAGATCGCCGCGGTCAGCGCCGCGAGGTTGAGGCCGAACGCGCCGAACGGCGCGAGCACCGCCTGTGCGACACCGGTCCAGGTCAGGACGGGCGAGATCGGCACCTCGTACCCGGACGTGCGCAGCACGGCGACACCCGGCAGGTTCTGCGAGGCCATGGTGACCACGAACAGCGGCACACCGACGCTGACGAGCACCTTCCAGTCGAGCTCCGGAGTCGTGAACACCGGCTGCGCGAACGACAGTTGGACCCGCTCCAGGTGCCAGCCGCCGGTGAGGACGGAGGCCACGACGCCACCGGCGAGCGCGACCACCACGGCGTAGCGCGGCAGCACCCTGCGGGCGAGGAGATACAGCGCGAACACCGGGAACGCGATCCCGAAGTGCCCGCCCATCTGCGCGAAGAGTCCCGTCCCGAAGTGCAGGAGCACACCCGCGAGCAGCGCGGAGGCGAGCGGCACCGGGATCCGGTCCATGAGCCGGGCGAACCACCCCGTCAGTCCGCTCACCACCGTCAGCACGGCACTGAACACGAACGCGCCGACGGCCTTCTCCATGGACACCCCGCTCAGGCTCGTCGCGAGGAGGGCGGCCCCCGGTGTCGACCAGGAGGTGAGCACGGGCGCCTTGTTGCGCAGTGAAAGGCCCACGGTGGTGACGGCGATGCCGACGCCGAGCGCCAGCATCCACGAGGACGCCTCCCGCGCGTCCGCCCCGGCCGTCCGCGCGGCGGTGAACACGATGGCGGCCGCGCTGGTCACTCCGACCGTGGTCGCGATGAGCCCCGCCGCCACGGCCGAGGGTGGTGCGAGGGCGCGTATGCGGGCGAGCGAGGGCATGCGGGTGTCACTTCCGGAGGCAGGGGGAGGCAGGATGGGGCGAGCGCACAACGCGTTCCATGAACGGAACGTTCTGTTTGTGGAACACTAAGGACGCGAATGGCGACACGTCAACACGCGCCGACGAGCGCGGGAGGGGGCCGGCCGATGGGGCTTGGTGATGAAGTGGGGCGCAGGCTGAAGCGACTGCGCGCGGGCAGCGGCCTGTCGCTGTCCGAACTCGCGCGCCGCTCGGGCGTCGGCAAGGGCACGCTCTCCGAGCTCGAGACCGGCCGCCGCAACCCCACCCTCGAAACCCTCTACGCCCTGACCACCGCGCTCGGCCGACCGCTCAGCGCGGTCCTGGACGACCCGCCCGGCGCGGCGGCCGGTGTCTCCGGGAGCGCGGTCACCGCGGTCCTCATCGAGCGGTACGAGGACGCGGACGCGGCCACCGACGTCTTCCGCGTCACCATCACCGAGGGCGCGACCCAGGAGTCCGCGGCGCACGTCCCGCGCACCACGGAGAGCCTGATGGTGCTCTCCGGGACGGCCGTCGTCGGCCCGCCGGACGCGCCCACGACCGCGGGGCCGGGCGGTCACGCCCACTGGGCGGCCGACGCCCCGCACATCTACTGCGCGCCGGACGGTGAGGTCCAGGGGATCCTCTTCGTCCGCTACCCGAAGGCCGGCTGACGCCTGGAGTCAGGCGGCGTGCGGCGCCTGCGAGGGCTCGCCGCCCCGCAGGTCCGACACGTCGATCGAGTCGTCCTCGGACGGGGTCTTCTTCGGCACCGGCTTGCCGTAGTCGGTCAGCGTCATCGACAGGGACTCGCCGGAGCCCTTCTCGGTGGCGCGCACCAGCCGGTGCGGCTCGTCGGCGGTGACGTAGAGAGTGATGTGCCCCTTGCCGTCGCCGGAGGGTGTCAGCGGCACCACCTCGGTGCCCGCGAGCTTCTTCTGGTCGCCCTTCGTGAGCTCGTCCTTGGTGGCGCGGTCCGAGCCGTCGCCGAGGCGCTCGCGGAAGGAGTCGAGGTCGCAGGTGCCGGAGAGCGTGTCGAGCATCGGGTCGTCGGTGGTGCCGTGCACGTAGCGGTCGCCGATCAGGTCGGCGGCCAAGTCGCCGCTGCGGCCCGGGAGTTGGGTCTTCCAGAACGTGGCGTCCGGTTTGATCCACACCTCGTCCCCGCGCTTCACGAGATCGACGCTGCCGCCCTTGGCGCCGCCGGTACCCATGCGCAGGTCGCCCGTGCAGTTGCCCTTCTCGTCGAGCCGCAGGTCGACCAGCGCCGGGGTGCGGCTGTCCTTGTCGTCCGAGTCGTTCTTCATCGTCAGATGCAGCGACTTCGCGTCCAGGAGTTCCTTCTTCGCCGCGTCGGCCAGCTCCTGCGCGTTCTTGTCCTTGGCGTCGCCGTCATCGGCCACCGCGGGGCCCGCGGAGAACAGGCTCGCGCACACGAACGCCGCGGCGACGGGAGCGCGAGCGGCCCGGTGCAGCCGGGTCGGGGTCGGTCCGGCCATGACGCCACCTCGCCTTCCCGGACGCGCCACACGCCCGAAACACCCATAAATTGTACGTTCCGCGGGGTGTGGGTGTCCTGCGCGGAGCGCCTGGACGCGGGCCGCGAGGCGGCCGTGCCCGTCAGTCGTCCTTGCCGCACACCCGCAGCCCCACCGGCGTCCCGCACGGAAGGTGACCGTGGGTGGCCACGACCCCCTTGCCGGTGCCGTTGTCGACGGCGTACGCGAGGAAGCTCGAGGCCAGCGAGTCCGCCGGCGGGCGCCCGAAAGTGTACGCGTACTCGATCTCGCGGTACGGATAGCCGCCCGCGTCGAGCCGGTCCGGGTCCGGGGTGTGGCCGTCGAGCGTGAGGCGGTGCAGGCCCTTCGGCGCGTCCGGCGGCGACGCGGCGCGCAGCTCGCTGTAACCGAGGGCACCGGGCGTGCGGGCCACGGTGTCGAGGACCTGCTCCGTCGAGTCCAGCTCGCAGCGCAGGACGCGCGCGCCGGTGCGGGCCGTGCGGTTGACGCAGTCGTCCGAGGACGCGGGCGGCTCGTCCGCACCCGCGAGCACCCGCGCCGTGAGCGCGGACCGGGTGCCCGAACCGGAGGTGCGGCTGACCAGGACGACCGGCAGATCGGGCCCGCCCAACTGCGACCAGTTGCGGATCTCGCCCCGGTAGACGCGCCGTACATCGGC
Source organism: Streptomyces sp. NPDC051684 (assembly GCF_044453445.1). Taxonomy (NCBI): domain Bacteria; kingdom Bacillati; phylum Actinomycetota; class Actinomycetes; order Kitasatosporales; family Streptomycetaceae; genus Streptomyces; species Streptomyces sp. NPDC051684. The sequence goes on from NZ_JBITCS010000005.1 coordinate 113,075, forward strand.
CACGGACAGATCGGTGAGACGGACGTCGTCGTGCGCGACGAGCGTGAACAGGGACACCGCGATGCGGCTCTCGCTGAGCCGGGTGTAGCTCGCGGGGCGCGGCCCGTCGGAGAACGCGATGACCCTCGCGGTGCTGCCCGACTCCGCGCCGGACAGGGCGAGTTCGCGCACTCCGGTGCGGCTGCCGCGCGCCGCGACCGTGATGCGCGGCTCGTCCCCGCAGTGGCCGCGGTACTTCTGCGCCAGCTCCTCCAGCACCGGGGCGAACGCCGTGGAACCCGTGAGGCGGAGCCTGCCCGACTCGCAGTCGTCCGGCAGCGGCGACGGTGTGAACAGCGGCAGGGTCGCCGCCGCGATGAGCGCGAGGCCGAGCGTGACGGTCGTCCAGCGGGCCCGGCCACTGAACACCGGTGGCTTCTCGTCCGGCGTCAGGCTGTGGTTCTCGTGCAGCTTGCCGTCCTTGATGTCACCGGTGACGGCGACCTTGTCCCCTTCGTTGCCGCCCGTGAGCAGCACCAGGATCTTGTAGTACGCGCCCGGCTTCAGGGGGACCTTGGGGATGCGCAGTTTGCCGGGTGTCTCGATCAGCAGACCCGGCCTGCGCTCGAAGTAGCCCGACAGGTTGGAGTGTTCCTCGGGCAGCGTGACATCCAGCGTCTGAATGCTGCGCCCGGCGAACTCGGCGGTGAGCCCGTAGTGTTCCGACGCGTCGATGTAGTCGCCCGTGTCGACGTGCCGGGAGCCGTCGTTCTCGATCCGCAGCAGCACGAGGGTGGCGTCGTGCATCTCGGGCAGGTCGGTGAAGAGCCCGAGCCGCGCATCCGCCGCCCCTGTCGGGCCGTGGTGCCCTATGGCGATGTCCATCTGCTTGCGGAACCCGACCCGCCTGCTGCGCCGCGCGCGGCGGTCGGCGGCGAACGGCGTGACGATGGACACCACGCCGATCAGCAACCCCACGGCGGTGAAGGCGATCTCGAGCCATCCCATGTGCGCGAAGATACGGACCCGCGGGGCCGGGCGAGGGGGCCGGGCACCGGACTTCGCCCACAATTCGTCGCCCGTTCAATGTCTCCGTCGGTCCCCGTCAGGGGTGAACACACCGCCGTTCCGCCGTACCGTCGCCCGGCACTCGCGCCCCGTTGTGTCCACCACGTTTATCCACGCCGCAGCGGGCTACGCGCACACCGGACGGACGTCGACGAGGCAGCGCTGTCGTACGCGGACGGCGCACGCCGGGACGGATGGGCATGAGCAGCGGATTCACGGGGTCCGACGGCTACGGACAGGACCCCTTCGGCGACTTCTTCTCGCGGTTCCTCGGCAGTGGCCGACGGCAGATCGACATCGGCAGGCTGATGAGCGGTCCGGCCCGCCAGCTCGTCGCGACGGCCGCGAACTACGCCACCGAGCGCGGCCGGGGCGATCTCGACACCGGGCACCTGCTGTGGGCGGCGCTCTCCCTCGAACCCACCCGCAGTCTCGTGACGCGGGCCGGCGCCGATCCCGACCGGCTGGCGGGGGAGATCGACCGGCACGCGGGCAGCGGCGAGCCCAGCCGCACCCCGCAGTCCCTCTCGGTGACGCCGGCGGTCAAGCGGGCCCTGCTCGACGCACATGTGATCGCGCGCGAGTCGGGCGTCGCCTACATCGGCCCCGACCACATCGTGTTCGCGCTCGCCGCCAACCCCGACTCGGCGGCGGGCCACCTCCTCAACCAGGCCCGCTTCACCCCGGACCCGGCGCCGCAGGGCCCGCCTCCCGGCTCCGCCGAGACCCGCCCCGGCGGCCAACAACCGAGGACCACGGCGCCCACCCCCAACCTGGACCGCTTCGGCGAGGACCTCACCGACCGGGCCCGCCAGGGCCGCCTCGACCCGGTCATCGGCCGCGACGAGGAGATCGAGCAGACCGTCGAGGTGCTCTCCCGCAGGGGCAAGAACAACCCCGTGCTCATCGGCGACGCGGGCGTCGGCAAGACCGCGATCGTCGAGGGCCTCGCCCAGCGCATCGCCGAGGGCGACGTGCCCGAGACGCTCTGCGGGCGCCGCCTCGTCTCGCTCGACCTGTCGGGCGTCGTCGCGGGCACCCGCTACCGCGGCGACTTCGAGGAACGGCTGAACGGCATCATCGACGAGGTGCGTGCCCACCCCGACGAACTCATCGTGTTCATCGACGAGTTGCACACCGTGGTCGGCGCGGGCGCCGGCGGCGGCTCCGAGGGCGGCTCGATGGACGCGGGCAACATGCTCAAACCCGCCCTGGCACGCGGCGAGTTGCACGTCATCGGCGCCACCACCCTGGAGGAGTACCGGCGGCACATCGAGAAGGACGCCGCGCTGGCCCGCCGCTTCCAGCCGATCCTCGTGCCCGAGCCGTCGACGGCCGACGCCGTGGAGATCCTGCGCGGACTGAGCGACCGCTACGAGGCACACCACCAGGTCCGGTACGCCGACGAGGCGCTGCTCGCCGCCGTCGACCTCTCCGACCGCTACCTCACCGACCGCTTCCTGCCGGACAAGGCCATCGACCTGATGGACCAGGCCGGCGCCCGCGTCCGGCTGCGCGACCGCACCAAGACCACCGACGTACGCGCCCTGGAACGCCAGGTCGACGACCTCACCCGCGACAAGGACGAGGCCGTGGCCGCCGAACAGTACGAGCGGGCCACCGAACTACGCGACCGCATCGGCGAGTTGACGAGCAGGATCGAGGGCGCGCGCGAACCCGACCCCGGCGACGGACACATCGTCGAGGTGTCCGCCGAGGACATCGCCGAGATCGTGTCCCGGCAGACCGGCATCCCCGTCGCCAGCCTCACCCAGGAGGAGAAGGAGCGCCTCCTCGGCCTCGAACAGCATCTGCACGAGCGGGTCATCGGCCAGGACGAGGCCGTCACCGCCGTCGCCGAGGCCGTCCTGCGCTCCCGCGCCGGGCTCGCCAGTCCCGACCGGCCCATCGGCAGCTTCCTCTTCCTCGGCCCCACCGGCGTCGGCAAGACCGAACTGGCCCGCGCCCTCGCCGAGGCCCTGTTCGGCAGCCAGGACCGTATGGTCCGGCTCGACATGAGCGAGTTCCAGGAGAAGCACACCGTCTCCCGGCTTGTCGGCGCGCCGCCCGGATACGTCGGCCACGAGGAGGCCGGGCAGCTCACCGAGGCCGTGCGCCGCCACCCGTACTCGCTGATCCTGCTCGACGAGGTGGAGAAGGCACACCCCGATGTCTTCAACACACTGCTCCAGGTCCTCGACGACGGCCGGCTCACCGACGCGCAGGGCCGCACGGTGAACTTCACCAACACGGTCATCGTGATGACCAGCAACCTCGGCTCCGAGGCCATCGCCGGACGCGGCGCCGCGCTCGGCTTCCGCACCGACGACTCCGCCGACGAGACCGCACGCCGCGAACAGGTGCTCCGTCCGCTGCGGGAACACTTCCGCCCGGAGTTCCTCAACCGCGTCGACGAGAGCGTCATCTTCCGGCGGCTCAGCACCGAACAACTGGCGCGCATCACCGACCTCCTCCTCGACGAGACCCGGCGCCGCCTGCACGCCCAGGACATCACCATCGAATTCGCCCCCGAGGCCGTCGAATGGCTCGCCCGGCGCGGCCACCAGCCCGAGTACGGGGCGCGCCCGCTGCGCCGCACCATCCAGCGCGAGCTGGACAACCGGCTCTCCCGAATGCTCCTCGACGGCGAGATCGAGGCGGGCGGCCGGATCCGGGTCGAGGCCGCGGACGGGGAGCTCACCATCCGGTCGAAGGAGACGTAACCCCTGGTCGCGTACGACGTTGATGCGCGCGAGGCGCGGACATCCGGCTCCGCGCACACGTCGTACGAGACACAGGGAGTCACCCATGCGGGACACCATGCGGGCCGCCGCCAAGAAGACCTTCGCCTCGCTCGCCGCGGCCGTCGCCGCCCTCGGCTGCGTCATCGCGGTCGGCCAGCCGGCCGCCGCCGACGGCAAGTGGTGCAACAACTCCGTGTGCATCGAGACCTACGACTCCGGCACCTACCTGGGCCGCGTCGAGGTGTCCGTCGTGAACACCAACCAGCCGAACCGGATCTCCGCCCGGGTGTGGACCACGAACGGCTGGTCCGCCAACACCAAGGTCGAGGACGTCGCCGCCTTCCGCACCTACCGCGACCAGGCGTACCCCCAGCGCCACTTCCCGGCAGGCACCCGGCTGTGCGCCGAGGGCTTCAGGGGCGGCGCCAGCGTCGGCCTGCCGTGCGTGACGATCACCGACTGACCCGTCTCGGCGCCAGCCAGCGGAGGAGTACCGCCGAGCAGAGCGCGGCGAACGCGCACCACGTGGAGATGAACTCCCAGCGCCACAGCGCCGCGCACACCGCCGCGGCGAGCGCCGCCAGCACGCCGAGCAGGACCAGGATCCGCTCGCCCGACAGCAGCAGCGAGCCGATCGTCGCGAGCAGATAGCCCGCCAGCAGCCACCCGGCATGCGGCAGCCCGATCGCATAGCCCATGGTGTGCCCGCGGACCTCGGCGGTCACCGTGCTCGTCGCCAGGACGTACCCGAGCACCCCCGCCGTCACGACGCCCGCCGCGAGCGGCACGAGCAGCCGGCGGCGGGCGTGCGCGGGCGTCGCCCACCACACACCGGCCGGCACCCACAGCGGCAGCAGCGGCAGCGCGATCACCGCCCACGCGACGACGGCGGGGCCGCTGCCACCGCCGTCGTTCCAGATCACCGCCTCGATGATCTGATGCGCCCCGAGCAGCAGCGGCAGCGCCGCGAGCGGCACGGCCCGCGGCCGGGTGCGCACCGCCCGGGTCACGCACCCCACGCCCACGGCGGTGACCGCGCCACCCGCTACCAGATCGGCCGTCGCACTCCAGCACATGCGACCACGCTACGTTTCCGGGGGCCGCGCGGCGCGTCGTGGGTGCACCGCGCCCGTCAGGGCCGGACGTTGTCCCGCGCCGCCGGATCGGGCTGGATGTTCTGGTTGTTGCGGAACACGTTGTCCGGGTCGAGGGCCGCCTTGACTCGGGCGAGGCGGGCGTAGTTGCCGCGGTAGCTCGCCCGCACCCGCTCCTGCCCCTCGTCCATCATCATGTTCACGTAGGCGCCGCCCGCCGAGTACGGGTGCAGGGCCTCGAAGTAGTCGACCGTCCAGCGCCGCAGGAGGTCCGCGTTGGCCGGGTCCGGGTCCACGCCCGCGAACACGCTCGCCCAGCGCGCGTCCCGGTAGCTGAACGCGGTGTCGGACGGGCCGGCCTCGTGAGCGGCACCGTCGATCGGGTACAAGTGCATCGTCGACTGCATGGACGGCGTCTGCGGCCCGAACTTGGCGTGCAGCTCCACGGCCTCGTCCGGGATCTCCTTGACGAAGTCGGCCCGCCAGTACCACTGGTCGCCCGGCGGGTACAGGCCGTCGAACATCGACTGCATCGCCGGATGCGGCATCGGAGCGACCGCGTGCAGCAGCGGCGCGGACACCTCACCCAGCAGCGGCGCCATGGCGCGATCCGCCGCCTCCGGATCCCCGGACGTGTGACACCACACCACCCCGCACACCTTCCGCAGGTGCAGCTCCTCGGGGAACGGCGGCGCCGGCGGCACCGACCCGTACAGGAAGAAGGCGTTGACGTCGCGGGGCGCGGAAGGCAGGAAGTCCCGGTAGGCGGCGAGGGTTTCGGCGCCCTGCTCGGCGGGCCAGAAGGTCGGCCCGGCCACCACGGTGCTCACGTCGTGCAGCCGGAACGTGAAGGACGTGACGGCGCCGAAGTTGCCGCCGCCGCCCCGGATCGCCCAGTACAGGTCCGTGTTGGTGTCGGCGTCCGCGCGCACCGGCGTACCGTCGGCGAGGACGACCTCCGCAGCCATGATGTTGTCGACGGTGAGGCCGCAGCGCCGGGTGAGGTGGCCGAGGCCGCCGCCGAGCGCGAGGCCGCCGACGCCGGTGGTGGAGATGATGCCGCTGGGCGTGGCCAGGCCGTGCTCGTGCGTCGCCGCGTCGACCAGGCCCCAGGTGGCGCCGCCGCCCACCGTCACGGTGCGGGCCGCCGCGTCGACCTCGACGGAGTTCATGGGCGCCAGGTCGGCGACCACACCGGCCTCGCAGGTGCCGAGCCCCGCGCCGTGGTGGCCGCCGCCCCGCACCGCGAGCGGAAGGTCGTGCCGGCGGGCGAAGGCGATCACCTTCGCCACGTCGTCCGTGTCGGCGCAGCCCGCCACGAGCGCGGGTCGCCGATCGATCATCGCGTTGTAGACGGCGCGGGCCTCCTCGTACCCCGAGTCGCTGGGCCCGGTCAACGTCCCTCGGAAACCGGTCAGTTCGCGGCGCGCCGCCTGTGCGGGTGTGCTGGTCATGCGATCCCCCGTGTCGAGTGGGTGTCGTCCGCCCCGTTCTACGGGCGTTGCGCACGGCCAAGCATGCGTGGCGGTCACCCACCTCGGGCGCGGCGGGTACCTACGTTTCGTCGGCCGCCGTGAGGCCGATCTCCACCGCCCGCTGCGCGGCCCGGCGCCGGGTGGGCGCGTCGAGCTTCTCCAGGACGGCGCGCACGTGGTTGTCGACCGTGCGCACGGACAGGACGAGACGTGCGGCGATCTCCGCGTTGGTCAGCCCTCCCATCAGGAGCCGCACGACCTGGAGTTGACGACTGGTCAGTCCTGCCGGATTGCCGCGCGCCGCCGCGTACGGGCCGCGGGGGACGTGGCGCACGCCCAGCTCGCGCAGCTCCGCGCGGACCAGGCGGGCCAGTGGCGCGGCGCCCAACGCGTCCAGGGTGGCGAGCGCGCTCAGCTTGACGGCCGGGTCGGGGCTCTGGGCGAGCGCGGCCGCCTCCTCGTACGGGCAGCCCGCCGTGTGCCACAGTTCGGCGGCCTTGTCCCACTGGCCCGCCGCCTGGAGCGCGTACGGGTGGGTCCCGCCGTCCGCCGGCGTGGGCCTGCCCGCCCGCGCCAGCCAGTAGCCGAGCTCGTGGCGCTGCGGCGCGGCGAGCCGACGGGCCCGCTCGTGCACCGGTCCGGCGGCGGCGAGCACGCCCGCCGGGTCCCCGCGCAGCCACGCGGCCTCCGCGCGGGCCGCCGCGACCGGGCCGAGGCGCTGCAGCTCGTCGGTGCCCACCGCGATCCGCCAGGCCTGGTCGAGCAGTTCACCGCCGCCGGGCTCGCCGCGCCGCACCCGCACGCGGGCGAGGACCGTGAGCGCCGGGCAGCGGGCGGGCGGGAAGACGTCGGCGCCGAGCCGGGCATAGCGCTCGGCCTGCGCCCACTCGCCCGCGGCGAACTTCCGCAGCGCCAGCTCGACGTGCAGGTAGGTCAGGAAACCCAGGTGCTCGGCCCGGTCCGCGAGGTCGATGGCGGGGGAGAGGTGCCGGTCCGCCTCGGCGAAGCGGAGGTCGTCCAGGAGCGACCAGACGATGTTCGCGTAGGCGCGGCACGCGTGCTCCACCTCGCCCGAGTCGAGCGCCACCGCCAGGCTCTCCTCCAACTGCCGCTGCCCCAGCGGGTCCCCGTCCCGCCAGCGTGCCGAACCGACGTTGTTGAGCGCGTGCGCGAGGATCGCCGGATCGCCCGCCCTGCGGGCCAGCGCGATGGCCCGCTCGCCGTACTCGACGGCCTGGGCGTACGCGTCCGCCAGCATCCGCAACTGCGCCGTATTGCTGAGGGCGAGCGCCAACAGCCGGTCGTCACCGGCCTGTTCGAGCACCGCCAGGGCCTCGCGTGCGGCCGACTCCGCCGCCTGCGCGTCGCCCGCCCACCAGTGGATCCGCGACAGCCAGCGCAGATCCGCGCCGAGCGCCCGCGGCTCGCCGAGACCGCGGCGCAGCTCCACGGCGTCGCGCTGCGCGGTGACGGCGGCGTCCGAGTCGCCGATGGTGTAGCTCTCGACCGCGTACTGCTCCAGCAGGTCGGCCAGCTCGGCGGGACCGTAGCGCCCGCGTCCGCGCAGGACCAGGCGCAGATGCGCGGCGGCCTCCCGGTGCGCGCCGGCCCGTGCCGCGTCGCGTGCGGCCCGGGGCCCGTAGCGCGCCACCGCGTCGAGGTCGCCGGCCGCCGCCGCGTGGTGCACGAGCCGGGAGCGGTCGGCGTCCGGCGCGGCCACCAGGGCGGCGAGCACCGCACGGTCGAGCGCGATGCGGCGCGCCGCGGGCAGCGAGTCGGCGACGGCGCGGCGGATGATCTCGTGCCGGAACGCCACCCGGTCCGTCGCCACCGTCAGCAGCCCGCCCTGTTCGGCCGCCGCGAGCGCCGCGCAGCCGCCGGGCAGCAGGGCGTTCACCAGGGGCAGCTCGACCGCCGACGGCACCACGGCCAGCTGTTCGAGGGCGTCCCGCGCGGCGTCGTCGAGGCGGCGAAGGCGGGCCAGGACCGCGTCGACGACGGTGGGCGGGACCACGCCCGTGCCGCCCGCGGCCAGCACCTCGGCGACGAAGAACGGATTCCCCGACGTCGCCGCGTACACCTGGGCCGCGTCGAGTCCGGCCGCGGCGCACAGGCTGCCGACGGCCGCGCGGGACAGTGGGGCGAGCGGCAGCCGGTGCACGCGGGCCGCGCCCGACACCTGGCCGAGCAGCTGGCGCAGCGGATGGCCGCGCCCCAGCTCGTCGTCCCGGTAGGTGAGCACGAGCACGGCGGGCAGCCGCTCGATGCGGCGCACCAGATACCGCAGCGCGTCAAGCGAGGCCTCGTCCGCCCAGTGCACGTCCTCGACGACGAGCACGGCGGGATGCGGGGCGCCGGCCAGCTCGGCGTGCAGCGCCTCGTAGATCCGGTGCCGGTCGCCCGCGTCGCGTACGGCGCGGGTCAGATCGGCGCCGACGCTGCCGACGAGATCGCGCAGCGGGCCGAGCGGGCGGCCGGTCGCCAGGTCGTCACAGTGTCCGACGAGGAGGCGGGCGGCGGGTGGCAGCACGGTGGGCAGAGCCCGGACCAGGGACGACTTTCCGATTCCGGCCTCGCCGAGGACGAGCGTGACCGAACCGGCCCCGAGTGCCGCGTCCCGGGCGGCGTCGGCCAGTCGCCCCAGTTCGAGATCCCGCTCGAGGATCCCCCCGTCCATTGGGAGACCTTCCCACCGGGCGGCGTCTGCCGGGAGGTGGGACCGGGGCGGATACGCACATCGCCGGACGAGGGGCGGGCGATTGCACGGGGTGTGTACCGAGCCCGCCCCGGTCGCCGGCTGCGTGTAAGGCTCATGTATATTCTTTCCATATGCATCTATCTCCGGGGTCCGTCGACGTCCCCGACGCCCAGCGCATCGAAGGCGCCGCCCGAGGGCTCCTGCGAGGGGTCGCCCAGCTCGGTCAAACCCTTTTCAGGGAAGGCGAGTTCGGGCTCACGCGGAGCCAGGTGGCCCTGCTCGACGCGCTGGACGGCGGGCCGTGCCGGGTGACCGGGCTCGCCGCCCGCACCGGTATGGCGCAGCCGCGCGTCACCGTGCTCCTCCAGAAGCTGGGGGAGGCCGGGCTCGTCGAGCGGCGGCGCTGCGAGGACGACCGGCGCGCCGTCGAGACCTCGCTGACGCCCGCGGGGCGCGCCCTGCTCGAAACGGGGCGGCAGCGGATGGCCGCGGCCCTGCTGACCGCGCTCGAAGGCGGAGCCGTCGACGACCCGGAGCGCGCGGTGTCCACCGCGCGGGATGCGCTGAACATCCTGTTGAACGCCATGGAATCGGAGGCCAGTTGACCACCCCGGGCACCCTGCCGGACCAGCACACCGCCACGAGCGACGCCCCACCGGGAGCCGACCTCGCACCCCATCGGGTCGCCGGGCCCCGCAGATGGTGGGACTGGGTCCTCGCGGCCGACCCCGGACTCGGTCAGCTCCAGACCGGCTGGCGCACCCTCGTCGCCATGGTGACCGCGCTCACCGTCGGCTACGCGATGGCCGAGGCGCTCGGCATCCCCGACATGATCGGCATGATGGTCGCCGGGATGATGGGCCTGATGAGCGCCTTCGCGGTCGCCGAGAACACCTGGGACCGTCTCGCCCGCGCGATCCTGTGGATGCCGTTCCCGTACACCGCCGCGCTGTGGCTGTGCGCGACCATGAACGGCGAGCGCGTGCCGCAGATGGTGCTGATGGTCGCGGCCCTCGCCGTCACCTTCCTGCTCGCCAGGTTCGGGGCGATACCGCTGGTCACCGGCATGATGCTGTTCAACGGCATGATGGTCGGAATGCTCGCGGGCATCCCCGTGGCGCTCGTCGGCAAGGCCTTCGCGGTCGCCCTGGTGTCCGCCGCCGCCGTCCTCGTGACGCGGCTGCTGCTGTGCTACCCGATGCCCCGCGAGGACCTGCTGCGCACCCAGCGCGCCTTCGTCGTCGAGGCGCGCCGCGTCGCCGACGCCGCCGTGGACGCCGTCGACCCCGACGCCGACCAGGAGCGGGCCGTGCGCCGCATGAGCCGCTCGCTGCGCCGCCTCAACATCACCACCGTGACCATCGACGGCCGCCTCGCCCAGCCCGAGGTCGCCGCCGACCCGGACGCCGCCGAACTCCTGCACCGGCACCTCTTCGACGCCGAGCTCGCACTGCGCGGCATCGGCCAGGCCGTCCAGGAGCTGACCCGGCTGCCCGTCCCCGAGCAGCTGCGCGAGGCGCTCGCCGTCGGCCTCGTGCTCGCCCGCGACACCCCGATACGGGAGGCCGAGGGCCTCCAGCCGGCCGCCGCCCACATCCAGGAGCGGGCCGAGGTGGTCCTCGCCGACCCGGCCGCCTCCTCCGAGGACGTGGAGGCCGCGGTGCTCGCGCGCCGCGTCGGCCACCTCCTCGACTCCCTCGCCCGTGCCCTGCACAACTGGCTCACGCTCGGCGCGAGCGCCGTCGCGGGCAAGGCCGAGGTCCCGTTCAAGCCGACCGTCGCCCTGGAGAACAACAAGCTGCCCGGCTCGGCCGGCCCCACCCGGCGCGTGCTCGCCGGGACCACGGAGTCCGGCTGGCGCCGCGCCATCCCGTACATCCGGGTCCCCGCGCACGCCGCCGTGGCCGCCGCGATCGTCGTCCCGATCTCCGACGCCATCGACCCGCACCGCTTCTACTGGGGCCTGGTCGGCGTGATGATCACGCTGTTCGGCACCAACACCACGCACGAGCGGCTGCGGAAGTTCGGCCACCGCATGGTCGGCACCGTCGTCGGCGCGGTGCTCGGCATCCTCCTGGTCCACCTCATCGGCCAGGGACACGTCTACTGGACGCTCACGGTCATCGTCGCCGGACTCACCTTCGGCGCCTGGGGCATGGCCCGCGCCTACGCCTGCTGGGTCGTCGGCCTCGTCATCGCCCTGTGCCAGCTGTACGCGCTGTCGACGCCCGAGAGCGGCATGGACCATCTGCTGGGGGAGCGGCTCCTGGACAACGGCATCGGCGTCCTCGTCGCCACCGCCTGCGCCGCCCTGATCTTCCCGCTGGCCCGCCGCACCGTCGTCCAGGAAGCCGAGCGCGGCTACGTCGACGTGCTCGCCCAGGTCGTCGCGCAGGTCGAGCAGCGCTGGACGCGGCCCGACACCCCGGTCCGGCTGCGCGGGGCCGCGCGCGCCGTGGACGCCGCGCTGCTCCAGGTGCAGGCCGTCGCCAAGCCGCTCGTCCGGATGCCGGTGGGCGTCAGCGGCCCGGCCGCCGAGCACCGCGTCGCCCTGCTGACCTCCGCGACGGGCCACGCCCGCGCGCTGGCCTCGGCCGCCGACGTAGACGTGGACCTGCCGCCCCGGCTCGTCGAGCGCGCCCGCCTCGTCACCGCGACGGTCACCGCGTCCCTCAAGGAACTCGACCGGTTCTTCGCGACCGGCGAGCCCGAGGGCACGTACCGCAGGGTGAGCCCGCTGCTCAGGGAGCTGCGCGCCGAGCTGGCCCCCGCCAGGTCGGGGCAGCGCGCCCAGCGGCTGCACACCGCGCTGCGCGAGCTGGACGCCCTCGACGAGACCCTGGCCGCCTACGCCGAGCAGGCCGGCCTGCCGGTTGCCACCGGGAACGGCGCCGCGCAGCGGCCCGCCTCGCCCATGCAGCGCCGCACCCGCGCCGTGATGGCGGCCTGGGGCGAACCGCGGCCGGAGCCGCAGGCGCAGCCCCGGCCGGTGCCCGCGCCCAGGCCCCAGCCGCAGGTCGCCCACGCGCCCCAGCAGCGTCGTGAACCGGCCCCCGTGAGCCGGGCCCGCCTCACCGGCCGGGTGGAGTGCGCCGAGCACCCCGAGGGCTGCCCCGCCTGGATCACCGTGATCAGCGCCCGCGGCAAGCGGCTCGCCAAGGCCGCGGTGAACCAGGGGAGTTACACGGTGGAGGGGTTGCCCACGGGCACCCACACCCTCGTGATCTCCGCGTCCCGGCACACCCCGCGCGCCGAACTGGTCAGCGTGGAGGACCCGTTGGACGCCGTACGGCACGACATCAGACTGTCGCACTGAGGTCTGTTCACCGGCTCTGACGCCTCGCTGCTGCATTCGAGGGAACCGGGGACGCGCGGGCGCGCGTGTCCCCGCTTCCCGCCCCGACGTCCGCTAGTCGTGGTCGTGTCCTGTACACCGGCCAAGGAAGCGACTACCTGATGACGTCCCTGGAGAGCGCGGCGGCGAGCGCCGAGGCACCGGATTCGGAGACCGCCCACGCGCGGCAGCCCGGTGCGGTGGTGATCAAGTGGCTGACCACCACCGACCACAAGACCATCGGCTCGCTGTATCTCATCACTTCGTTCGCGTTCTTCTGCGTCGGCGGCATCATGGCGCTCTTCATGCGCGCCGAACTGGCCCGCCCCGGCATGCAGATCCTGTCGAACGAACAGTTCAACCAGGCCTTCACGATGCACGGCCTGATCATGCTCCTGATGTTCGCGACACCGCTGTTCTCCGGCTTCGCGAACTGGATCATGCCGCTCCAGATCGGTGCCCCCGACGTCGCGTTCCCGCGACTGAACATGTTCGCCTACTGGCTGTACCTGTTCGGCTCGCTGATCGCCGCCGGGGCGCTGCTCACCCCGCAGGGCGGCCCGGACTTCGGCTGGTTCATGTACGCGCCGCTGTCGGACGCGATCCACACGACCAGCATCGGTGCCGACCTGGGCATCATGGGCCTGGCCTTCTCCGGCTTCGGCACCATCCTCGGCTCGGTCAACTTCATCACCACGATCATCTGCATGCGCATGCCCGGCATGACGATGTTCCGGATGCCGATCTTCACGTGGAACGTGCTGCTGACCGGTGTGCTGGTCCTGCTGGCCTTCCCGGTCCTCGCCGCCGCGCTGTTCGCCTTGGAGGCGGACCGCAAGTTCGGCGCCCACGTCTTCGACGCGGCCAATGGCGGCGCGCTCCTGTGGCAGCACCTCTTCTGGTTCTTCGGCCACCCCGAGGTGTACATCATCGCGCTGCCGTTCTTCGGCATCGTCTCCGAAGTGATCCCGGTCTTCTCGCGCAAGCCGATCTTCGGCTACTCGGGCCTGGTGGGTGCCACCATCGCGATCGCCGGCCTGTCCATCACGGTGTGGGCGCACCACATGTACGTCACCGGCGGTGTGTTGCTTCCGTTCTTCTCCTTCATGACGTTCCTGATCGCCGTGCCAACGGGCGTGAAGTTCTTCAACTGGATCGGAACGATGTGGAAGGGCTCGCTGTCCTTCGAGACACCGATGCTGTGGTCGGTGGGCTTCCTCGTGACCTTCCTGTTCGGCGGCCTGACCGGCGTCATCCTCGCCGCGCCGCCGCTGGACTTCCACATCTCGGACTCGTACTTCGTGGTGGCGCACTTCCACTACGTGGTCTTCGGAACCGTCGTCTTCGCGATGTTCGCCGGCTTCCACTTCTGGTGGCCGAAGATGACCGGCAAGATGCTCGACGAACGGCTCGGCAAGATCACCTTCTGGACGCTGTTCGTCGGCTTCCACGGCACGTTCCTGGTGCAGCACTGGCTGGGCGTCGAGGGCATGCCGCGCCGGTACGCGGACTACCTCGCGGCCGACGGCTTCACCGCCCTGAACACGATCTCGTCCATCTCCGCCTTCCTGCTCGGCCTGTCGATGCTGCCGTTCTTCTACAACGTCTGGAAGACGGGCAAGTACGGCAAGAAGGTCGAGGTCGACGACCCGTGGGGCTACGGCCGCTCCCTGGAGTGGGCCACCTCGTGCCCGCCCCCGCGGCACAACTTCCTCACGCTGCCCCGCGTCCGCTCCGAGTCCCCGGCGTTCGACCTGCACCACCCCGGCGTCGCCGCCCTCGACCAGGCCGAGAACCGGCACGAGGACGCATCCGCATGAGCAGCACCGAGCACGACGTGAGCGCGGGAATTCAGCAGATGGAGGGCTATCTGCTGTGGAACTCGAAGGTCACCGAGGCCCATGCGCAGGCCGAGGCGTTCACCGACCGGCTCGACTGGCTCACCGGGGCGCAGCGCGAGGAGGTGCGGCGCGTCTTCGTCGAGGAGCGCCTCGTCTTCCACAAGGCCGCGCTCGGGCAGATCGTGGCGCGGGCCGCGGAGCTGCGCACCGAGTACGAGACGCGCTACGAGCGACTGAAGGCACGCTGCGTCGGCCTCTGCGGCGGCGTCCTCGTCGGCCTGATGGGCCTGGCGTCGCTGGTCGCGCTCAAGTGACGTACGTGCACGTGCTCCAGTGCCGTACGTACGGGTGCCCAGGTGACGCGGCCGCGCGGGCTCACCTGTAGTACGTCGTCGGGCGTGTGCCCAGTGAGCCTGGCCTGCTGAACCCAGCGGGCCAGGCTCATTCCTGTCGCGGCGGCGAAACGGCTCGGCAGGCGCGCGGGCGGAGGAGCCCGAGGCGGTCAGTCCACCGCGAACGAGGGGCTGAGGCCGCGCGCGTCGCCGTTGCGGCTCTTGAGCTCGATCGCGTAGCCGTCGCCGGCCGGCACGTTCGGCAGCACGGTGGACGTCTGGCTGCGCGGCGCCGCGGTCAGCTGCGAGGCGAGCTGTACGACGCGGTCCGTGCCGCCCCGGACGAGCCACATGTCCAGCTTCTGGCCGGTGGGGTTGTTCCAGGTGACGAACATGCTGGCGCCCGTGCTGTGCACGGAGTCCGCCGCGGGCTCCGTGACGGTCAGTGCCTGGGCCGGCTCGGCCAGGGGCGCGAAGGCCAGGAGCGGAGCGGCGGCGAGAGAGAGGAATCCGGTGCGGCGCATGCGACGACCTCGTTCCGTCGGATCGGTGGGACAGATGATGGACAGTTGCGGATGGTGATCATTGATGGACCGAGAGTGACGGTCGGTCACAGGTTTCCTTCCCGGGGCCGTCGTCGAGCCCAAGCATTCGACCGTCATCCCCGCCCCATGAGGGACGAATCCGTCCGCGAAATGGGCGTGTCGGCAGGACAGATCCGGCGTGCGGGCGCATCATCGCGTACGCGCGCGTGGCCTCCCGAAGCGGCCGGGCGGCGCGGACTGGTGCACGCTGGATATGTGACACGGAGCACGGAGGCGAGGTGACGCGGCATGACCGAGCGCAGCGACGACTCGGCCATGGGCGACGAGGTGTATCAGCCCTCGGGCCCTGACGTGCGGGACGACGAGGGCATCCTCGAGGTCGAGGACACCCTCAACGACCGCGGCGTGGACCCGTACGACGAGGGATGGTCGCCGCCCGAGCGCCCACTGGCCGTCGAGCACAGCGGCAACACGGCCGCGGAGCGGCAGGCGGGCGAGACGCTCGACGAGCGCCTCGCGGAGGAGCGGCCCGATCCCGTTATCGACGCGTACGAGGCGCTGGAGTCCGGTGAGGAGGACGGTGACGGCGACGGCGTGGGCGATCTGCGCGACGGCGAGGGCGAACCACTGGACTCAGAGGTGGGAACGCGCCGCGCGGGCCGCCTGATCGCGCCCGACGAGGGCGCCCACGAGGACGCCGAGAAGGACATGCTGGCTCAGGATGCCGGGTACGGCGGGGGAGCGGCATCGGCCGAGGAGGCCGCGGTGCACGTGGTGGACGACGACGAGCTCTGAGGTCCGTACGGGCCGGGCCCCCGGTCAGTGACCGAGGGCAGTCGCCGTCAACATCAGCGCGGCCGCGGCGAACGCCGTCACCAGCGCGAGGATCGGCGGGCCGAGGGCGACGTCCCCCGTCACCATCCGCCGCGCCGTGATGCCTATGCAGACCATGCCGATCCCTCCAAGGACCATGGCTACGAAGATCAGCACAGCAGACCCCTCCTCCTCACGAACCCCGCTTGTGTGTTCGGATCACATCCTCGCCCGGCGAGCCGCACGTCGCACGTGGGACGTGCGCCGTTCCGTACCCCGTAGCCTGGGACGTCTCGCACTTTCGCCCCAGGGGGACCGGTATGGACAGCACGGCGTGGATCGTTCTCGGCACGCTCGCGGCCCTCGCGATGCTGGTGGCCGCCGCGGTGCTCCTGGTCCGGGTCTTCAAGGCGCGCCGCCTGCTCATCGACGCCGGCATCCCGCTGCACAACAAGGCGCTGTTCTGGGCCGCGGTCGCCTACACGATCTCCCCGGTCGACCTGCTGCCCGACCCGATCTACCTCGACGACATAGGGGTGCTGCTGGTGGCCCTCAAGATGCTGCACAGCGCCGCGCACAAGGCGGGCATCGGCACAGGCGAGCGCCGGACCCCCACTGCGTGAGGCCCGGCGCCGGAGGAGCGGGCGGGGTCAGACCGCCGCGCCCGGAGCGTCGTTGAGCACGGCAGTGCCCGCGCCCCGCTCGCCGAGCTGGGCGGTCGGCACCTTCGCCGTCTCGCGCGCCGTGAGCCCCGCCACCACCGGAGGCACGCACAGGGCCGCCGTGAACAGGGCCACCGCGCCCCAGTTGTCGCCGCCCGGACCCGCGATCTGCGCCGCGAACGTCACCGCGAAACCGGAGATGGCGAAGCCGATCTGGGTGCCGATCGCCAGGCCCGAGAGCCGCACGCGGGTCGGGAACATCTCGCCGTAGAAGGCCGGCCACACGGCGTTGGCCGCGCTGTAGACGACACCGAAAGCCAGGATGCCGAGCACGAACGTCAGCGCGTACGAGCCCGTGGAGATCGCCCACAGGTAGCCGAACATCAGCAGCGCGCTGCCCGCCGCGCCCGTCAGGAACACGGGCCGCCGTCCGATGCGGTCGGCGAGGCGGGCCCACAGCGGAATCGCGCCGAGCGCCACGAGGTTCGCGAGCGCGCCGACCCAGAGCATGGCCGAGCGGTCCATGCCGACCGCGTCGCTCGTCGCGTACGACAGCGCCCACACGGTGAAGATCGTGCTCACGGAGGCGACGAGCGCGCCGCCGATCACGCGCAGCACGTCCACCCAGTGGTCGCGGAAGAGCACCGCGAGCGGCAGCTTGGCGACCTCGCCGGACTCGGCCTTGCGGGCGAACTCGGGCGTCTCGTCGAGCGAGCGCCGGATGACGTAGCCGGCGACGGCGACACCGAGGCTCAGCCAGAACGGAACGCGCCAGCCCCAGGACAGGAGCTGGTCCTCGGGCAGCGCCGCGATCGGCAGGAAGACGATGGTGGCCAGGAGCTGCCCGGCCTGGGTGCCGTTCAAGGTGAAACTCGTGAAGTACGCGCGCCGGTCCTCCGGCGCGTGTTCCAAGGTCATCGAACCGGCGCTGGACTGCTCGCCGGCGGCCGAGATGCCCTGGAGGATGCGGCAGAGCACCAGCAGCAACGGCGCGAATCCGCCGACCTGTTCGCGGGTGGGCAGACAGCCGATCAGGAACGTCGACAGGCCCATCAGGACCACCGTGAACACCATGATCTTGCGGCGGCCCAGGCGGTCGCCGATGTGGCCGAGGAAGAACGCGCCGACGGGCCGCGCGGCGTACGCGACACCGAAGGTGGCGAGCGAGAGCAGGGTGGCGTCGGCCGGATCGGACTCGTCGAAGAAGACCTTCGGGAAGACGAGCGCGGCGGCGCTGCCGTAGATGAAGAAGTCGTAGTACTCGAGGGCACTGCCGCTCCAGGCGGCGAATGCCGCCTTGCGGGGCTGGCCCTGTGGTGCGCGCGGCGATGCTGCGGGGACGGACACGCGGGCTCCTTGAGGGCTGGGTGGATCAACCCGGCGGACCGGAGTCGGCCGGGTTAATTAACCCACTGGATAGTTAGTACCGGATGGCCAGCGATGTTGCGCCGGTGTTTCCCGCCTGTCAAGAGGTCGAGACGAGGACGTATGCGCCGATCAGTGCGTGTCGCCGCTCCCCGTCAGGTACGCGATCACCATGTCGCCCAGCATCGTGCGGTAGTGCTCGCGGCGGTCCCGGGCCGTCAGGTCGCGGCCGAACAGGGCGCCGAACGTATGCCGGTTGGAGACCCGGAAGAAGCAGAACGAGCTGATCATGGCGTGCAGATCCACCGCGTCCACGTCCGCCGTGAAGACGCCGTCCGCCCGGCCCGCCTCCAGGATCCGGCCGATCACGTCGATCGCGGGCGAGTTGAGCGAGCCGATCGTCTCGGACGCCGTGATGTGCTCGGCGTCGTGGATGTTCTCGATGCTCACGAGGCGGATGAAGTCCGGGTGCTGCTCGTGGTGGTCGAAGGTCAGCTCGGCGAGCCGGCGGATCGCGGCGACCGGGTCGAGGTCCTCGACGTCCAGGTCCCGCTCCGCGTGCCGGATCACGGCGTAGCTGCGTTCGAGCACGGCCGTGAACAGCTGTTCCTTGCCGCCGAAGTAGTAGTAGATCATCCGCTTCGTGGTGCGGGTGCGGGCCGCGATCTCGTCGACGCGGGCGCCCGTGTACCCGGCGCGGGCGAACTCCTCCGTGGCGACCTTGAGGATCTCGGCCTTGGTGCGCGCGGCGTCGCGGATGCGCCCCGAGGGCCGGGCCGGCTCTTCGACAGTGGTCATCCGGCGATTGTAGGAGCCGTGCCGGGGCCGGTTCGGATCAGTCCCTTCCCAGGAGGGCGTAGGACTTGATATGAGTAACGAACCAGTTCGTACATTAGCTCGCCGCTCGGCCAGGAGGACCCCGTGCCCCAGGACTCTCCCCAGGACTCTTATCTCGTCGGTCTGATCGGCGAGGGCATCGGCCCCTCGCTCTCCCCGGACCTGCACGAGCGGGAGGCGGACCGGCAGGGCCTGCGGTACCTGTACCGGCGGCTCGACCTCGGCGAACTCGGCGTCCGGCCCGAGGACGTGGGGGAGCTGCTGCGGTCCGCGCGCACCGTCGGGTTCGACGGCCTGAACGTCACGCACCCCTGCAAGCAGCTCGTCATCGAGCACCTCGACGAACTGTCGCCGCAGGCCGCCGCGCTCGGCGCGGTCAACACCGTGGTCTTCGAGGGCGGCCGCGCCATCGGCCACAACACCGACGTCACCGGGTTCGCCGCCTCCTTCGCCCGCGGGCTGCCCGAGGCCCGCATGGAGCGCGTCGTCCAGCTCGGCGCCGGGGGAGCGGGCGCCGCCGTCGCGCACGCGGTGCTCACCCTGGGCGCCGGCCGCATCGTGCTCGTCGACGCGCTGCCGGAGCGGGCCGCCGCCCTCGCGACCTCCCTGAACCGGCACTTCGGCGAGGGCCGCGCGGTGCCCGCCGGCCCTGACGAGCTCGCCGCCCACCTCGCCGAGGCCGACGGCATCGTGCACGCCACCCCCACCGGCATGGCCGCCCACCCCGGCCTCCCGCTCCCCGCCGAGCTGCTGCACTCCGGCCTGTGGGTCGCCGAGGTCGTCTACCGGCCCCTGGAGACCGAACTCGTCCGCACTGCCCGCGACCTCGGCTGCGCCGTCCTCGACGGCGGCGGCATGGCCGTCTTCCAGGCCGTCGACGCGTTCCGCCTCTTCACCGGCCGCGAGCCGGACGCCGCCCGAATGCTCACCCACTTCGCCGAACTGGCGGGGGCGGAGGGCACGCTGCAAACAGCCACATCAACCCTTGGCACCGACTGAGCCGATCAAGCCTCTGCGCCGATTGAGCAGCGGGGTACGGGGCAGAGCCCCGATCTTTTCAACCCCGCCGCCGCCCGCCCCGCCGCCGCCCGCCCCCTCCGGAAGGAGCCCCGTGCGAACCTCCATCGCCACCGTCTCGCTCAGCGGATCGCTCACCGAGAAGCTCACCGCCGCCGCCCGCGCGGGCTTCGACGGCGTCGAGATCTTCGAGAACGACCTGCTCGCCAGCCCCCTCACCCCCGAGGACGTCCGCGACCGCTGCGCGGACCTCGGCCTGAGCATCGACCTGTACCAGCCGATGCGCGACATGGAGGCCGTGCCCGAGGACGTGTTCGCCCAGAACCTGCGGCGCGCCGAGCACAAGTTCCGCGTCATGCAGCGCCTCCGCACCGACACCGTCCTGGTGTGCTCCAGCGTCTCGCCGCTCTCCGTCGGCGACGACGCGCTCGCCGCCGACCAGCTGCGCCGACTCGCCGAGCGGGCGAGCGACTTCGGTGTCCGCGTCGCCTACGAGGCACTCGCCTGGGGCCGCCACGTCAACACGTACGACCACGCCTGGCGCATCGTCGAGGCCGCCGACCACCCTGCGCTCGGCACCTGCCTCGACAGCTTCCACATCCTCGCCCGCGGCGCCGAGGGCAAGGACCTCGAAGGCATCGAGGACATCCCGGGCGACAAGATCTTCTTCCTCCAGCTCGCCGACGCGCCGTTGCTCGACATGGACGTCCTGCGGTGGAGCCGCCACTACCGCTGCTTCCCGGGCCAGGGCGACCTCGACGTCGCGGGCCTGCTGCGGCACGTGCTGCGCGCCGGATACCGGGGGCCGCTGTCGTTGGAGATCTTCAACGATGTGTTCCGGCAGGCCGAGGCGGGACCCGCGGCCGTGGACGCGCTGCGCTCGCTGCTCGCCCTCCAGGAGGCCGTGGGTGTGCAGGACGTGGTCGCGCAGGGCGAGTTGCCCGCCCCGGTCGTTCCCACCGGCGTCGCCTTCACGGAACTCGTCACCCCCGACGTCGCCCCGGCCGCCGACCTCCTCGCCGCTCTCGGCTTCACCCGCACCGGACGTCACCGCGGAAAGCCGGTCGACCTGTGGGAGCAGGGCGAGGCCCGCGTGCTGCTCAACACCGGGCCCGCCGCCCGCCGCGACGGCACCGTCCTCGCCGCCGTCGGCCTGGAGTCCCCCGACCCGGCCGCCGCCGCCCGCCGCGCCGAGGCGCTGCTCGCCCCGGTCCTGCCGCGCCGCCGTGGAACCGGCGACGTACTCCTCGACGCGGTCGCCGCGCCCGACGGCACCGAACTCTTCTTCTGCGCCACCGATCGCCCCGAACTGCCCAGCTGGATCCGGGACTTCGAACCCACCGGCGAGCGGCCCGCCGAGACCGACATCACCGGCGTCGACCACCTCCAGCTCACCCAGCCCTGGCACCAGTTCGACGAGGCCGCCCTGTTCCACCGCAGCGTGCTCGGCCTCGAACCACGGGCGAGCGTCGACGTCGCCGACCCGTACGGACTGCTGCGCAGCCGCGCCGTCGCCACCGCCGACGGCGCCGTCCGCATCGCCCTCGGCGCGGGCCCCGGACCCGGCGAGGACCAGGATCGCGCCCAGCACATCGCCCTCGCCACCAGCGATGTCGTCGCGGCCGCCCGTCGCTTCCGCGCGGCGGGCGGGGAGCTGCTGCCGATGCCGGGCAACTACTACGACGACCTGGCCGCCCGCTTCGAGTTCGCCCGCGGCGAGCTGGAGACCTACCAGGACCTCGGCATCCTCTACGACCGCGACGCCCATGGGACCTTCCGCCACTGCTACACCCGCACGGTCGGCCGGGTCTTCTTCGAACTGGCCCAGCGCGAGGACGGCTACGAGGGATACGGGGCGCAGAACGCGCCGGTCCGGCTCGCGGCGCAGCACGCGCCGAACTAGGGCCTGTCGTTTGGATCAGGCCGGGCTCGCGGGGCCTGGCACGCACGCTCGCGGCGTTGTCGTCGGTCGACGACGCTCCGCGTCGCCTCCCTCCTCCGCCTTGCGATCGCACGCACCAGGCCCCGCTCCCTGATCCGGCCTGATCCAAACGACAAGCCCTAGCGGATCAATCCTTGAAGCGTGCCGCGATCTCCTCCAGGCGGGCGTGGTGCCGTTCCCAGTCCAGCGGGGGCAGGCTGTCGTTGTCCTGGCGGTAGCCGGCCAGGCCGTCGAGGCCCTCGCGGAGGATGTCGGCCTGTCCGGCATGGCGCTGCGTGTCGGACAGGACCCGTACGAGGACGTGGTGGAGCGTGACCTGGCCCCGCTCCTTCGGCCACCACGGGACGGTGCCGAGGGTGTCCAGGGACAGCTCACGCACCGAGGCGTCGCAGTGGGTCCAGGCCCGCCGGTAGCGCTCGACGATCTCCTCGCGGGACTCGTCGGCGGTCGCGAACATGTCGGCGTTCTCGTCCTCGCCGTCCTTGAAGTCGGGCAGCGGCTCGCCGTGCGCCCGGCCGAAGGTGTCGCAGAGGTAGCCGAGCTCCACTCCGGCCAGGTGTTTGAGCAGGCCCAGCAGGTTCGTGCCCGTCGGTGTCAGCGGGCGCCGCACGTCGTACTCCGAGAGCCCGTCGAGCTTCCACACGAGCGCGTCGCGGGCGTCCTGGAGGTAGTGCAGGAGATCGTTCTTGTGATCGATGTCGGTCATGCGCCCACTCTGCTGCCCCGGTCGGGTTGGGAACAGGGATTTTGGGGTTCTCGACAGGCAGTGAAGCACCGCATGGGATTCGATGGACGGGATGGGACACGAGCCGCAAGCCTCCGCGCACGATCCGCTGACCGCACTCCTCGACGGCGTGCGGCTGCGGCTGCGCGACCTGAACGACGGCGAGCCCGCCTCGTACATCCCGGAGCTGGGCCGCGTCGACCCGCGCCTGTTCGGCGTCAGCCTGTGCACCCTCGACGGGCAGGTCTACGGGAGCGGGGACACGGACGTCCGCTTCACCGCGCAGTCCGTGTCGAAGCCCTTCGTGTTCGCGCTCGCGCTCGCCGACCACGGCCTGGAGAACGTCCTGGCCCGGGTGGGCGCCGAGCCGAGCGGCGAGGCGTTCAACTCGATCCGGCTCGAACCGGGCACGGGCCGGCCGCCGAACCCGATGGTCAACGCCGGTGCCATCGTGACCAGTTCGCTCGTCGCGGGTGATACCCCGAAGGCCCGCTTCGACCGCATCCTGGACGGGCTCAGCGCCTTCGCGGGGCGGCCGCTGACCGTCGACGAGGCCGTGTACGCCTCCGAGTGCGCCACCGGCGACCGCAATCGGGCCCTCGCCTACCTCATGCACAACGCGGGCTCGCTCACCGGCGATGTCGAGGCGGAGCTCGCCGTCTACTTCCGCCAGTGCTCCGTCCTCGTCACCTGCGACGACCTCGCCGTGATGCACGCGACCCTCGCGGGCGGCGGCATCAACCCGGTCACCGGGGAACGCGTCGTCGCGAGCCGGCACGCCCAGCACGTCCTCGCCGTCATGGCCACCTGTGGCATGTACGACGCGTCGGGGCAGTGGATGCTGCGGGTCGGCATGCCCGCCAAGAGCGGGGTGTCCGGCGGGATCGGTGTCGCGCTGCCGAGCCAGTTCGGGATCGGCGTGTTCAGCCCGCCGCTGGAGGAGAAGGGCAACAGCGTGCGCGGCATCGCCGCCTGCCACCTGATCTCCGACCAGTTCGGCCTGCACCTGATGCGGGCCACCGCCCCGGAACGCAGGCCGCTGCCGCCCCGCTCCCTGCACCCCACGCCGCTGCGGTCCCTGCGGCACCGCACCCGCGCCCAGCGGGCCGCCCTCGACGCCCGCGCCCAACGCATCCGCGTCCACGTCCTCCAGGGCGACCTCGACTTCGCCACCGCCGAGCAGACCCTGCGCGCCGCCCTCGACCTCCCGGACGCCGTCGGCTGGTTCGTACTCGACCTCACCCGCGTCGGCCGCGTCGAACCCGTCGCCGCCGACCTGCTGCGCGGCCTCGCCGACGAGCTGCGCGCCCGCGAGCTGCGGATGGTGCTCGCCGATCCGGACGAACGGCAGGCCATGACCCGCACCACGGACGAGTTCCCCGACCTCGGCCGGGCCCTGGAGGCCTGCGAGGACGAGCTGCTCACCGGGATCGGGCTCGACCCCGATGTCTCCGTGCCGCTCGCCGACTGCGACCTGTTCGGCGCGGCCGACACCGGGCTGCGCGCCGCCCTCGCCGAGGCCTTCGACACCCTGGACCTCGCGGCGGGCGAATCGGTCGCGCCGCCGCAGACGGCGCCGCTCGACCGGATCGTGCTGTGGTACGTCGAATCCGGGCGGCTGTCCGTGTGTGCCGAGACCACCGACACGGTCACGTCGACGCGCCGCACCTGGTCGGCGGGCCCCGGCGCCGCCCTCACCCCCGCCGACTTCCCGCCCGGCCGCACCCGCAAGGTCTTCGCCGAACGCGACACGCGCTGCCGAACCCTCACCGCCGCGGGCTTCCGGCGGCTGCGCGAGCGGGAGCCCGACGCGGTGGCCTTCCTGGAGCGGGCACCGCTGGAAGGCGCGGAGACGGTGGACCGCGGGGATGTCACCTGACCCATAATGGGCCGCATGACCGACGCGGAGAGCGGGCCCAACTCGACGGTGTCAGACCGGAGTTCGGTGGTGATTGTCGGCGCGGGGCCCGCCGGCCTCACCCTCGGGAACATCCTGCGGGCCGCGGGCGTCGACTGCGTGGTCCTGGAGTGCGAGACCCGTACGTTCATCGAGCGGCGGCCGCGGGCCGGTGTCATCGAGGAGTGGGCGGTCCGCGCCCTCGACCGGCGCGGCCTCGCCACACAGCTGCTCAAGCACGCGGAGCGGCACACGGCCTGCGAGTTCCGATTCGCCGGTGAGCGGCACCGCTTCGGCTACACCGACCTGACCGGCCACCACCATTTCGTCTACCCGCAGCCGCTGCTCGTGACCGACCTGGTACGCGAGTACGCCGACGTACGCGGCGGAGACATCCGCTTCGGCGTCCGCGACATCCGCCTGCACGACCTGGAGGGCGAGCTCCCCTCCGTCTCGTACACCTGCGGCGACACCGGTCAACGGCGGCTGCTGCACTGCGAGTTCGTCGCCGGGTGCGACGGGGCCCGCGGGGTAACGCGCGAGGCGATCCCCGCCGGCCGGGTCCGCGTCGCGCGGCACGACTACGGCATCGGCTGGCTGGCGCTGCTCGCGCAGGCGCCGCCGTCGGCGGACCGCGTCCTGTTCGGCATGCACGAGGAGGGCTTCGCCGGTCAGATGCCCCGCAGCCCCGAGGTCACCCGCTACTACCTGCAGTGCCCGCCCGGCGACGACCCGGACGGCTGGTCGCACGAACAGGTGTGGACGCAGCTGCGCAGCCGACTCGCCGCACAGGGCGCCGAGCCGTTGGCCGAGGGCGAGTTGTTCGAGAAGCGCGTCCTCGACATGCACGACTACGTCACCGAACCCATGACGTACGGGCGGCTCTTCCTGGCCGGGGACGCCGCCCACCTCGTCGCCCCCATCGCGGCGAAGGGCCTCAACCTCGCCCTGCACGACGCGTTCCTCCTCGCGGACGCGATCGTGGCGCACCGGGCGGGTGACGGCAGCGGGCTCGACGGATACGGTGCGGCCTGCCTGCGGCGGGTGTGGGACTACCAGGAGTTCTCGCAGTGGCTGTCGGAGGTCTACCACGGCGCGTCGTTCGGCGACCCGTTCCGGACCGGCACGACGCTGGCCCGGCTGCGCCGCCTGTTCACGTCGCGGGCGGCGGCGACGGCGTTCGCCGAGCAGTACCTCGGGTCGGCGGAGGGGTACTGACCCACGGGCGCGGCGGCACCGGTGCCTTCGTGTACGACGCCGGTGCCGCCGCGCCCGGACCGGGCGGAGCGCTCAGCCGGCCCGCAGCGTGCCGTCGAGCAGCGGCAGCAGCCGGTCCCAGTGGCGCTTCAGCGCGTCCGCGTCGAAGGCGGACGTGTCGGCCATGGTGAAGCCGTGGACACTGCCGGGGTAGAGCTCGATGGAGTGCTCGACACCGGCGGTCTCGAAGGACTCGTTGAGCGCGGCGACGGCCTCGGGTGCCAGGTCGCCCTCGGCGAGGCCCAGGTGCACGCGGGCTGCGACCTTGTCGGCCGACAGGTGCGCGCTGTCGGGGGCGTCGGTGACGAGCATGCCGGGGTGGAATCCGGCGACGGCGCCGACCTTGTCGGGGCGGGCCGCGGCGGTGCGCAGCGCGAGGGCGGCGCCCATGCAGTAGCCGGTCGTACCGATGGAGCCTTCGGCGACCTCGGGCTGGGCACAGAGGAAGTCGACGTAGGCCTCGGCGTCGCTGAGGGCGCGCTCGGCGGTGTGCTCCTGGAGCAGTGGCATCAGCTTGCCGAAGATCTCCGGCCGGTTCTCCTCGCTGATGTGCTCGGGAAGCTCGACGACGGGGGAGGCCCCGCGCCGGTAGTAGACGTTGGGCACGAGCACGTAGTAGCCGTGCCCGGCCAGCTCGCGGGCCAGCTCCTCGATCACGGGCCGCACGCCGAAGGCGTCCATGTAGAGCAGTACGCCCGGGTGCCGCGCGCCGTCGTCGGGGAAGGCGGCGAACGCGTCGGCCCGGCCGTCCGCGGTGGGAATCTGCACTGTCTTGCTGGTGGTGATGGCGGATCATCCTCCCTGGAACACTGATATCAGTGCACAGTACAGCTGCCCGCCGGGGCGTCTCACCGCACGGGGTGCCCGGGGTCGGGTGCTCCGTGGCTGTGCCGCTTGCTCGCCCAGAAGACGGCGCGGGCCGCCCTTATCCGCTCGGCCTGCCGGCCGGGGTCGAGGGCGGACTTGAGGGCGGTGCGCAGGAGTTCGGGGTCGACCAGCCTGCCGCTGCCGTCCGGCGGTGTGCGCCACAGGAACGAGTGGTGGCGCACCCCCGTGATGCCGTCGGCGTCGGGGGAGGGCATCGACAGATCCTCGCCCGCGGTGAGCATCCGGACGTCCTCCGTCTCGGGCCAGGCCACGGCGCCGGCGTCGGGGCGCGTGAGGATGTAGAACACCGGGCGCGGCTTGGCGTGCTCCTCGAGCACCGGCACGGCGTCCGCCTCCTCGCCCAGCTCCCACAGCACCGTCAGACCGAGCGGCTGCTGCACGCGCAAGGCGTCCCAGCCGTGACCCGCCGGGAGCTTCGCCAGAAAGGGCGACTGCTCCCATGCGGCATATGCCTCGCTCGGCTTTCGGTGACAGGAGGCCAACCACTGCGCTCCGTCCATTGGGTGACCATACGTCAACTGGCCTGTCTGGTCAGCGGATTCATCAATCCGGAGAACTCGCTCCGTGAAGATCTGGCCATGGCTGCGAAGTCGGGAGAGGATCGCGCTGCTGGCACATGCCGGAACGTGTGGGCGGGAACGGCGCGCGGGACTCCACGTCAAATGTGCTGTTCTGTGTAGATAATTCCGTCATGCCAGAAACTCTCGACACAGTGGACGAACCCGTCCCCGAACGCCACGCTTCTTGGCTGGAACTGTTCTTCGACCTGATCGTCGTCGCGGGGGTGGGACAGCTGGCCCATCTGCTGCACACCGGGCCGACGTGGGCGGAGCTCGGCGAGTACGGTCTGCTGTTCCTGGCGTTCTGGTTCACGTGGGTGATGTTCACGATGTACGGGAACGTGGCCCAGGACCGGGCGCGCACCCTCGTCGTCATTGTCGCCATGTTCGGGATGGCCGTGATGGCCGCGGCCGTGCCGGGGGTGCGGGAGTCGGACGAGAAGGCGTTCGCGTTCGCCCTCGCCTACGTGCTGGTGCGCGTCATGGCCTCCCGCGCGGCGAATCGGCCGGGAAAGGTCGTCGTCGATCTGCCGATCCTCCAGCTCAGCGGCGGCCTCGCGCCGTGGATCGTGTCGCTGTGGGTCGGCGGGGACGCCCGTCTGTGGCTGTGGGCGCTGGGCCTCGCCATCGACGTGTTCGTGATGGTCCGGGTCTCGCGGGGTGTGATGCAGGAGGCGGTCGACGAGCGCTGGGCCCAGGGCAAGGAGCGCGTGCGGCGCCGCCTCGAACAGGAGGAACGCAGGAGTGACGCCGGACGCCCCGCCCGCGGCATCGGCGAGCGCGGTCGCCGGGCCCTGATGAAGCCCGAACTGGTGACCGCGGACCTCACCCATCTCTCGGAACGCCTCGGCCTGTTCGTGCTGATCGTCCTCGGCGAGGGGCTCGTCCAGTCCGTCGACGCGGCCGGGGAGGCGGAGTGGAACGGCTCGGTGCGGATCGTTGCCGTGGGCGCCTTCGCCATCCTGGTCCTCGTGTGGGCGCTGGCGCTGCTCGGGGGCGCGCACGGGCTGCCGCTGCTGGTCCCGGAGGCGCTCGCCGTGCACCTGGTGCTGCCGCTGCACTGTCTGTTCGCGGGGTCGGTGGCTGCGCTCGCGGCGGTGCTCGGCAGGGCGGTGGCCGACGCGGACGGCGCCCTGCCGGGCCCGGCGCGGATGCTGCTCGGCGTCGTCGTCGCGCTGATCCTGCTCACCGCGGCGGTGTGCGCACGGGCCGCCGGCCGGGGATGGCGGTGGACGGCGGGAGCCGTGGCCCCGGCTCTGGTGGTGGCGGGCCTGCTGGTCGTGGGTCAGGGCCCGTCGGTGTCCGAGGGCCTCGGGACCGGGCAGGCGGTCGTGCTCGCGGTGGTCGCGGTCGGCTGGCCGGTGGTGTGGCGCGCCCGGTACGGAGCCGAGGTGCCCGCCACGACCGGCTGAATCGAGGCCCGGCCGTGACGGGCGCGGCAGCGCCGCACGCGCTCAGGCCGGGGACACCAGCCACGCCGCCGTGTCGCGCGGCAGGGCGCCCGCCGAGAGCGGGCGGCCGTGAGGAGCGGGGGCCGGTCACGACGAGGGTGGAGGGGGGAGCGATTCCTCGGCCAGGTTCACCACGCACACCAAGTTCCCTCACCGGAACGCGAGATGGGGTGATCCGGGCGCGGAGGGCCACTGTGTGTGGGATCAGGGGCCGGAAGGATGCGGCGCAGGCGCGGTGCCCGGCGGTACAGGGCGAGCGTCGAGCCCGGGTCCGCCTGTTGCGCGGCCACCGTGAACGGCGCCCAGTCGGCGGGCTGGGGCAGCCAGGTCGCTTCGGGTGCCGCGCCGCTGAATCCGTACGGCGCCGCCGTGCCGGACCAGGGGAGCGGGACGCGCGCGCCGTCGCGGCCCCGCTCAACGCCCGTGTTGCGACCGGTGGTTGATAACGCCGACCGTCGCCAGCAGGGCGAGGACCGCCACGGCGAACCAGGTCATCGCCGAGGTCGCCGTCAGCCGGAGCGTGGCGAGGCCGAGGGCGACGGCCGGTCCGCTCAGCCCCAGATAGGCGACGAGGAACAGTCCCGCGAGCGCCTCGCCGCGCCGGGCGGGCGCCGCCATCGCGACCACGGCTCCGACCGCCGCCTTGAACAGCAGCCCCGCCCCGATGCCCGCGACCGCGCCACCGATCAGGAACGTCGCGAGGTCGGCGGTGTGCATCCCGGCCACCAGTGTGAGGAAGCCCGCGCCCTGCGCGAGCAGCCCCAGCGTCGACTTCGTCCGCGGCGCGAGGCGGGTGGTGAGGATCTGGGCGAGCGCCGCGCCCCCGAACACCAGGAGCGAGATCGCGCCGGCCAGCAGGTGTGACGGGTGGCGCAGCGAGTGCGCGACGAACCCCGCCGCGATGGAGGAGAACAGGCCGAACACCGCGAAGGACGCGAACGCGGTGACGGCCGCGGCCACGTACCCCGCCCGGTCGCCGTGGTCGGCGCTCACCCGCTGCGGCCGGTAGCGCGGCCTGACCGGCAGCTCGCGCACCGTCTCCGGGGTGCGCGACAGGGCCACCGCCACGGCCACGAGGAGGACGGCGAACACGAGATACGGCAGTCGCAGCGGAGCGGTCACGTACTGCGCGAGGAACCCGGACACCAGCGGGCCGATGCCGAGTCCGCCGATGTTGGCGGCCGTCGCCACCGTCTCGAAACGCTGCGGGGAGGCGCCGGGACGGTGCGCGGCGTGCAGTTCGGCGAGGTGGGCGGTGGCCGTCGCGCTCAGCATGCCGATGCCCAGGCCGCTCACGAACCGGGCGACGAGCAACACGGGCAGCGCCGGGCTCGACAGGAACAGCAGGGCGGCGACGAACTCCAGGCCAAGCGCCGGAAGCAGGATCTTCTTGCGCCCCACCCAGTCCGACACATGACCGGCCAGCATCAGGCTGACCATCACGCCCACCGCGTACACGGCGAAGACGACGGTCACCGTGAAGGTCGAGAAGCCGTCCCGCTCCTCGTACAGCGGATACAGGGGAGTGGGCACCGTCGAGAAGGCCATCGACGTGAGGAAGGCGAGCGCCACCGTCCAGAAGCCGATCCCGTGGCGGCGCTGCACCACGGTGGGCCGGGGCACGTGGGAGGAGGTGGACGGGGTGCGGACGCGCGTCGGCGTGGCCATGCGGCAGGTGTCCGTTCGGCTGAGGGGGTGCGGGCGGGCACGTCCCACTGTCCGCCCGCCCAGCCATCGCGTCCAACGAATCTTCGAGCTTGTGACGATCGCGATCACAGATGATTGATGCGATGGTCGACGAGTGGAACTACGGCATCTCGAGTACTTCGTGGCAGTCGCCGAAGAGCAGAACTTCACCCGCGCGGCGGCCCGTTTGCACCTCGTCCAGTCCGCGGTCTCCGCCGCGGTCAAAACGCTGGAGCGCGAACTGGACGCCCGGCTGCTCGACCGCAACTCCAAACGGGTGCTGCTGACGGACGAGGGTCGCGCGCTGCTGCCGCGCGCCCGGATCGTCCTCGACGCCGCGCGCGACGCCGCCGACGCGGTGGCCGAGGTGCGGGGCGCGCTGCGCGGCACCCTGCGTCTGGGCACGCTCACATCGATCCGGCTGATCGATCTTCCGGGCCTGCTGGGCGAGTTCCACCGTCGCCACCCGGGCGTCCAGGTGCAGATCACCGTCGCCCCGACCGGCTCGCAGGGTCATCTCACCGCGCTCGCCGAACGCCGCCTCGACCTGGCCCTCGTGTCCCTGCCCGGGGCAAGTCCGGCCGAGGTCGAGCTGACGCCGCTGGCCGGCTCGACCCTCGACCTCGTGGTGCCGGCCGGCCATCCGCTCGCCGGGCGCGACAGCGTGGCGATCCGCGAACTGGCGGGGCTGCGGTTCATCGACTGCCCGGTGGGATACGGCAACCGGTCCGTCGCCGACCGCGCCTTCGCCGCGGCGGGCGTCCCGCGGCAGGTCACCATCGAGATCACCGACCTCGCGACCAGCGCCGACTACGTCAGGGCGGGACTCGGCGTGGCCCTGGTGCCGCGCTTCCTCGCCGACACCGCGCACGGACTGAGCGTGCTGCCGGTGACGGACGCGGACCTGGGCTGGACGCTGTACCTCGCGACCCCGGCCGACCGTCCGCCGAGCGCCGCGGCCCGCGCGCTCACGAACCTGCTGCGGATCTCGGCCGCCGCGACCGCATGACGACGCGAAGACGGTCTTGAGACGCCGCTGGCATGTGCCATACGTTTGAAGGTGCCGAGGGGGGTTACCCTCTCCAACGCCCCTGGTCCCCGGGCGACTTGACTGAAGGCGCCACAGTCGCATCGCCGACAACGCGACTGTGGTACTCCGTCCGAAGTGTGCCGACTGGGGCTTCCTCCCGCGGCCCCGCGGCGGCATCGGGCGGAACGGGCGAGGAAGCGCGTGCAGGGGAGCAGTGCTTTCTCGTGGGTGACCCCCGCCGATGTTCGCACTCGATTTCCGGCGGGGGCCATCGCTGTCCTCGAGCGGCGGCCGGGCGGGCGTCAGTGGCCGAACGCCTCCTGCAGCCACCAAGCGCCTTCGTCGCGCGTCGTCTTGGCGTCGATCACCATCGGCCGGTCCGGCGCGGCGAGCCAGTCGGTGAGCGGGGCGAGGTCCTCCGGCCCCGTCACTGTCAGGGCCGCGCAGCCGTGGCCGCGGGCGAGGGCCGCGAGGTCCGTGTCGGGGAACGTGACCGTGGACAGGGCCGCCGCTTCTCCGGGGTGGCCGAAGTGGTGGACCTCCGCCCCGTACATGGCGTCGTTGTAGACCACTACCAGGAGTGGCAGGCCGAGGCGCACGGCCGTCTCCAACTCCGAGACACCCATGAGGAATCCGCCGTCCCCGCAGGCCGCCACCGGGAGGCGGTCGGGCCGCGCGAGCGCGGCGCCGATCGCCGTGGACAGGCCCAGGCCGATCGACTGGAACGCCTGCGTGAAGCAGAGCCCGTACTGATCGGGCACGTCGAGGTACATGCTCGGGTAGCCCATGAAATTGCCCGAGTCGACGGCGACGGTGCGCTCGGCCGGGAGCAAGCCGTTGAGTGCCAGGGTGAGCGTACGAGGATCGATGCGGCCGTTGCCCGAGGAGTCCGCGAACGGGACCTGGGGCCAACTCCCCTCCACTGCAAGGTGCTTGGCGACGTCCGGCGTGCGGTAGCCCGTCGCCGCCGGTCCGTCCGCCAGGATCGAGGCGACCTCGTGTGCCGTCTCGGTGACACCGCCCCACAGACCCAGGTCGATGTGCCGAGTACGCCCGAGGGCATCGCGGTCGACGTCTACCTGGACGACCTGGGCGGTGTCCGAGATGAGGCGCCCGTGCCGCATGGTCCACATGTTCAAAGCGCAGCCCCAGCCCACGATCAGGTCGGCGCCCGAGATGAGCTCGGCGGCCAGCGGCGTGGAGAATCCACCCGCCACGTCCACGCACCACTCCTGCCCCGGCCGCCCGTTGAACAGACCGCGCGCCACCGCCGACGTCGCGAGCAGCGCGCCCGTCCGCGAGGCGAGCGCCGCGAGCGCCTCCCCGGCCGCACCGGACCGCGCACCGCGGCCGGCCACGAACACCGGCCGTTCGGCGCGGCGCAGCAACTCGGCGAAGGCCTCCGCGTCGGCGGCGGCCGGGCGCGGCAGACCCGGTGCCGGGCGGCGCCGAGGCGGCACCGCGTCCTCGGGCAGTTCCTCGTCCTGTACATCGATGGGGACGTTGAGGACCACCGTGCGGCGCTCCTCGGCGCACAGCCGGTACGCGCGCGTCACGTCGTCAAGCGCCGTGCGCGCGGAGCGGACCCGTGCCGACACCGCCCCGACGCCCTCGGCGATGGTCGGCTGATCGACGTGGAAGTTCGAGGTCCGCTCCGTCGCCTCCGCCGTCACGACCAGCAGCGGAGTGCGGCTCTTGGCGGCCTCGGCCACGCCCGTCAGCGCGTTGGTGTAACCGCAGCCCTGGTGCACGGTCAGGACGGTGACCTCGCCACTGGTGCGGGCATGCGCGTCGGCCATGACCGCCGCGCCGCCCTCGTGCCGGGCCGCGACGAAACGCGCGCCCGCCGCCACGAGCGCACCCGTGACATGGAAATTGCCGCTGCCCACCACACCGAACGCGGTGCGCACACCGAGCCGGTGGAGCTCACGGCCGATGGCTTCCCGTACGAGCATGCTCACTTGCCTTCCGCGGCGGGCACCAGCGCCAGCACGCGCGTCGGGCTGCCGGAGCCGCCGACGATGCGCAGCGGAGCGACCACGAGCACCGCGCCGACGGGCGGAAGCTCCCCGACGCCCCGCAGCTGCGTCACGCCGTACTTGCCGTTGCCGAGCATGAAGTGGTGCACGGGGAAGGGCGGTTCGAAGCGGAACGCTTGCCCCGCGTCCGTGCCGACGGTCTCCACGCCGATCCCCACGATGCCGGTCTCCTCGGCCACGTAGCGGGCGCACTCGGCGGTGAGGCCCGGCGTGTGCGGGCCGTTCTCGTCTGCGTTGAGGAAGGCCTCCTGGTCGTCGGAGCGGGCGTCCCAGCCGGTGCGGTACACCAGCCAGCCGCCCTCGGGCAGCGCGCCGTGCTCCCGCTCCCACGCCTTGAGCTCGTCGAGGCCCAGCAGATGATCGGGGTCCTTGGCACACTCGGCCGACTTGTCCACGACCGCGGCGGGCCCCACGAGCCGTGCCGCCGGCACACTGCCCACGTCCTCCAGGTCACGGCCGGACGACCAGTGCACCGGGGCGTCGAAGTGGGTGCCCACGTGCTCGCCGGTGTGGATGTGGTTCTGGAAGGAGATCTCGCCCGGGTCGTCCCAGTCGTTGAGCCGCTCCAGTTCGAAGCGGGGTATCGGGTGCATCGGCTCGGGCAGCGGCAGGATCGGCGTCCCGGACGACAGCGGAGCGGTGAGATCGACCACCCGGAGCGAACCGTCGGCGAGCGAGGCGATCAGGTCGGTGGCGGCGGAGGTGTGCGGACGTGATGTCATGGCGGACATCATCAATCCTCCGGGTGCCGGAGCGATACCTCCCCCCACACGGAAGTACGGAGTACAGCAATGAGCAACGAGCCCGCGTCCGCACAGGACTCAGCGGCCACGCCCTTCTCGCGGGCCCTGCTGCTCGAAGAGTTCGGTGTGCCGCCGCGGCTCGTGGAGCGGCCCGTCCCCGCGCGGGCGCCCGGACACACCCTCGTCCGGATGAAGGCGGCGACCGTCGCGCACCTGGACCTGAACGTGCTCGACGGGCAGTTCGGCATCCTGCCCGAGCTGCCCTCCGCACCCGGTACCGAAGGCAGCGGCACCGTCCTCGCCTCCGCCGCTCACCCCGAGGGCGCCCTCGTCCGCGTGCGCGGCGAAGGGCTCGGCCTCAGCCGGGAGGGCGCCTGGGCGCAGCACGTCCTCGTGCCCGACGGCGCCGTCGAGGTCATGCCCGAGGGCATCGACGCCACACTCGCGTGCAGCTACTTCTCACCGGTCGGCACTGCGTGGGCCGCCGTGCACCCCGTCGGCCGGATCGAGGCGGGCGAGCGGGTCCTCGTCACCGGGGCGTCCGGCGCGGTCGGCGCCATGGCCGTGCAGCTCGCCGAGCGGGCCGGGGCCGAGGTGACCGGCGTCGTCGGCCGCGAGTCCAAGCTCGCCCACGTCCCCGGCGCCGCGAAGGCGGTCCTCGCCGCCGACCTCTCGCGGGAGACCGCCGGCGGACCGGTCGACGTGCTGATCGACACGGTCGGCGGGGACATCCTGCGCGACGCGCTCGCCGTCGTCGGGCCGCGCGGCCGCGCGGCCCTCATCGGCTACACGGCGGGCCGCGAACTCACCGTCGACCTCGCGGACTTCCTCCTCGCGGACGTCGCCCTGCTGCCCGTCAACATGATCCACCGTGGTCCGGAGGTGGCCGCCGAGGTCGACCGCCTGCTCCCGGACCTCGCGTCCGGCGCGCTGAGCCTCCCGTACGAGCGGTACGGGATGGATGAATTCGCCGAGGCGGTACGGCGGTTGCGTGCCGGTGAGGTCGTCGGGAGGGCGGTCATCGACCTCGGGTGAGCCGCGGGCCCGGCCGACCCCGCCACCGGGCGGGTGCGGCCGGGGCAGGACTCAGCCCATGCTCTTCGCGCCGTCCAGGGACTCGCGGATGATGTCGGCGTGGCCCGCGTGCTGCGCGGTCTCGGCGACGATGTGGATCAGCACGCTGCGCACGGACCACTCCGCGCCCGGCTCGGTCCAGGGAGCCTTGGGCAGCGGCCACCTGCGGTCCAGATCGGGCAGGGTCCGCACCAGCTCGTCGGTCTCCGCGGCCACCTTCTCGTACTCGGCCAGCACGCCCGCCAGCGTCTCCTCGGGCAGCAGCCGGAAGTCGGCCGCCCGCGCGGCCCAGTCCTCCTCGGTCATCGCGGTGAAGTCCGGCATGGCGGAAGGGCCTTCGAGCATGAAGCCGATCCAGCCCCGCTCCACCGACGTGACGTGCTTGATCAGACCGCCCACACACAGCTCGCTCGCCGTCGTCCGCTGCCGGGCCTGGTCGTCCGTCAGATCCCGCGCGGTGAAGCCCAGGAAGTGCCGCTGCTTGGCCAACGCCTGAAGAAGGTCGGCGCGTTCGCCGGTGACGATGGGGGCGCTGGTGGTCGACTCGCTCGTGGTCATGGTGTACGCCTCTCGCGTGGAAGTGCCCGGTTGCTGTTCGGTGTCGTCACAGTAGTCAGCAAGTAGGTCAGTTCGTGTCCTACTTGGACCGCCTCGGGAAATTCGTATCGCCTCATCCGTCCACGGCCGTCCGGCACGCCAGATGCAGGGCCAGACGCTCGTCCGGATCGGCGAGGTCCACGCTCAGGAGTTGCTGCACGCGGGCGATGCGGGCCGCGACCGTGTTGCGGTGCACGCCGAGGACCGCGGCCGTCTCGGCCGTGGAGGACTCCGCGTCGAGATACGCCGTGAGGGTGCGTACAAGGTCGCCGGGCTCGCCGGCCAACGGTTCGAGCAGGGATCGGGCCGCGGGCTGGAAGGTGTCCGTGCGGGTCCAGGCGAGGAGCAGCTGGGCGAGGCCGAGGCGGTCGACGTGGAAGAA
Organism: Streptomyces sp. NPDC051684; assembly: GCF_044453445.1. Classification (NCBI taxonomy): domain Bacteria; kingdom Bacillati; phylum Actinomycetota; class Actinomycetes; order Kitasatosporales; family Streptomycetaceae; genus Streptomyces; species Streptomyces sp. NPDC051684. Next base: position 149,149 of record NZ_JBITCS010000005.1, read on the forward strand.
GCGCCCGCTGGTCTCCCGGCCCTGCGCCAGGCGCGCCGCGTCGGCCGCCTCGCCAAGGCTGCGGGCGATGCCGGCCGGGCCCGGATGGGCACGGCCGACCCCCACGTACGCGTGCACCACCTCCGGCAGGCGGCGCTGCACGCGGCGCACGGCGGCGGCGTGCCGCTCGATGTCGCCGGCCGACGGTTCCTGGTCGGCGCTGGTCCAGGCGGACCAGCCGTCGCCCTGCTCTACGACCTGCGCGGCGAGCCGCTCCGCCGCGAACGCGTCGGTGACCTCGGCGCGCAGGCCCGCCACGTCCACGTCGGGCCCGGTGCCGATCCGGATACCGGTGTGCCAGCCGTCGAGGCGCCAGCCGAACTCGACCGCGTGCCGGCGCACCGCGTCCGGGATCTCGCCGCCCGCCGGACGCAGCAACTCGCCCAGCAGCGACGTGCGGTGACGGGCGCTGCGCTCCAGGTCGAGGCGGCGCAGCGCGAGCCGTTCCCGTACGGCGCCCGACGCGACCTCCAGGGCGGCCGCCACCGCGTCGGCCTCCGGGGCGAGCCGGGCGGGCAGGCGCACGGCGAGCCGGGGACGCGCGCGTTCGGTGCCGACGGGATGGGTGAGGAGGTGTGCGCCGCCGGTGAGGCCGAGGGGGCGGGGGAGCGGCGGTCCGGTCAACTGGCGTGCCACAGTGCCCTGTTCGGTGTGTTTCACGGTGTCCGGGTCGCCCGCCAGGCGTCGGGCGTCGGCGGTGATCAGGGCGACCGGTCGGCGCAGCAGGGCGCCGAGGTCGGTGAGCAGCGCGTCCACGGTGTCGTCCGCGCGGGCACACACCTGCGCGGTGCGCAGCGCCGACTCGGCGCGCAGCAGGCCCGGTTCGGCGGTCATCCGCTCCAGGGCGAGGTACGAGGCGAGCGGGTCGGGCGAGCCGAGGACGGGCAGCCGCAGTCGCTCGGCGAGCAGCGTCGACGACATGCGCAGCGCCGACACCCCCGGAACCAGCAGCGCCGCGACACCCGCGCCGTGCGCACGGCGCAGCAGTGCGTCGAGCCGCCAGTCACCGCGCTCCGCGCCGCCGAGCAGCACGAGGAGCCGACCGGCGGGCTCCTCGGAGAGCGGGTGCGTCAAGTCCTGTGCGGCTACGGGGTTTTGGACGACGCGGGTGTCCTCGGGTCCCGCGAGGAGGGTGACGTCGTGCCATGTCGGGTGGGCGAGCATGGCGGAGAGGGGAACGCCGCCGTGGGATCCGCTTCGGGGCGTACCGGTCATCGCGTGGCCGCCTCGAATCCGACGACTGCCGAGTCCAGGCCGAACGCGCGGGGCGACACCTGCGGCTCCGTGTCGGGCCGTCGCCAGAACGCCGGGCCCGGCAGCGTTGCCGCGACGACCTCCTGGCCGGGACGGACCCGGTCGATGGCGAGGGGCAGTGCCGTGCGGCGGTCCAGGAGGCAGATGACGTCGGGGACGGTCGCCGCGACCTCGCCGTCGCGCAGGGCCAGCAGGATCTCGTTCTCGGTCTCAAGGCGGACGACCGCGCCGGACGTCGCGTCGGTGACCGTGACGCTGCCCCGGCCGAAGCCGGGCCCCTCGCTGCGCGCGACCTCCCGGATCCGGCCCGCCGCGAGCACCCGGCAGTCGAGCGCCCTCTCCACGGCGTCCCGGTCGGGGCGGTGCGGGAGTGCGGCGTGCGCGCGGCCCAGGGCGAGGGCCCGCGTGAGGGAGCCGTCCACGCAGGCGTTCCGCACCTCGCTCAGCCGCACCGGGGCGAGCGCGAGCGCGGCCCAGCCGCCCGCCGCCGCGAGGAAACCGCGCACGGTCCGCTCCAGGCCGCGGGCGTCCGTGCGGTCCACCACCAGGATCTGGCCGCCCGGTTCCGCCAGCGCGCACGGGGTGACCGGGAGGCCCCGCACCGCCCAGCTGAGCTGGTCGAGGCGGGGGAGGGCGCGACCCATCAGGTCCACGTCGACGACGGGGAGGCCGAGGTCGAGCGCGGCCAGCAGCACCGTGAGCGCGTTGGGGCCGCCGGCCTCCACGGCCATCAGGGCGTCGGGGTCGGGGCCGGCGGTCCAGCGGGTGACTGCGGTGATCGCCTCGCGGAACTCCTGGCCGTTCGGGAGCTTCTCGCTCAGCACGTTCACCGCGCCCACGACGCCGACCGGGACGATCACGGGGTCGTGGGTACCGGGTTCGTGCCAGGTCACCGTGCCGGTGTCGCCCAGCGCGCGGCGCAGCATCGACGCGAAGGCCGCGGCGTCGCCGCCTCCGCCGCAGCCGAGGACGTTCACGCCGGTGACCAGGGGGTCGACGTCGGCGGAGGTGATCGTTTGTGGCACGTCGACGATTCTCGCAGCGTGGGCGTCTCCCTGCGTCTCGGGGCTCCGCCCCGGACCCCGCTGCTCAATCGCCGCAGGGGCTTGATGCGCGCACCCGCCGCAGAGGTCGACTCAAGATGCGGGCAGCCGTTCCTCCAGCGGGTGGAAGTCGTACGGGAGGTCGAAACAGGCGGGGCCGAAGACCTCCAGGGCCTCCGGGGTGCGCATGATGTCCGGGGCCGCGATGCCGATCACCGTGACCCGCTGGCCGTAGCGGAGCGCCTCCGTCGTGATGGGTTCGCCGGTGTCCGCCTCCAGGACGCAGACCAGGTCCGGGACCACGCAGATCGGCTCGCCGTCGCGCAGCGCCGCCAAGTGCTCGTTCTGGAAACGCAGTTCGAGCGCAGAGTCGCCCTCGAACGCCGCGAACGTGGCACGGCCCCGCGCGAAGCCGCCCTCCGTGCGCCGCTCGACATCGGTCACCTTGCCCCGGAACAGCACCCGCAGGTGACCGTAGATCGTGCCGGCCACCGCCTCGCCGAGCGCCTCCACCGGGTCGCGGTGCGCCTCGCGCGCCTCACGGACCGCCCGGCCGAGCGCCAGCGCGAGGGACAGCGTGCGCGGCACCGCGGTGCGCTTGAGCTGCTCCCCGGTCATCGAGTACTCGGCGATCGCGGCGCCGCCACCGAGCCCGACCGTGACCCGGCGCGCCAGGTCCTCCAGGCGCTTGGTGTCCTCGCCGGTGTCGAACACGCAGGTCTCGCCGTGCTCGCCGGCCATCGCGAGCGGCGAGGCCGGGATCCCGTAGACGTGGAAGGTCTCCATCTGGAGCTCGGGGAAGGCACGGCCCATGCCGTCCGCGTCGACGACCGGGAGCCCGGTGCGGGCCGCGACGATCAGCGGGATGAGTGAATTGCTGCCGCCGCATTCGATGGGCATCGTCGCGTCCGCCGTGCGGCCCGTGAACGCCTCCAGGGCGCGCAGCGCGGCCACCGGCTCGTCGGCGCCCGGCAGCTTTTCGACCATCACGGTCGGCGCGCCCATGCACGCGACCGGGACGACGAACGCGTCGTCGGCGACCTCGTCCGGGTCGAGGACGGTCACGGGACCGTGCTCGCGCATCGCCTCGCGCACCAGCAGGCGGCCGATGGTCGGGTCGCCGCCGCCTCCGGTGCCGAGGATCGCGGCGCCGCGCGCCAGGTCGTCCAGCTGCTCGGGGCCCAGGGTCCAGCTCATGTGCTCGTGCTCTCCTTACGTGGGTGGGGGCGGGGTCAGCCGACCTGTTGCAGGTCGCCCACGGCCTTGCAGCGGATGCGGGTGGCGTTGCCCGGCAGGTAGGGGACGGGGACCTCGTCGAACTCGACGATCCGCACCCCGGACGGGTTCGCGCCCGCCGCGACGGCCCGGTCGACCGCCTCCTGGCGCGCCTCGTCGAGCACGCTCTCGCGGAGCCCCGCGTCGATCGCGTAGACGCGGTCGACCTCGCCGCCGACCTGTGCGATGGCCGCGCCGATGGCGTTGGCGACCGCGAAATGGTCCGGGCGGTGCACGGCCCCGGAGCCGGGGAGGGTGTCGGGCAGCAGCACGGAACCGCCGCCCACCGCGACGACCGGCAGCGGCTCGGGCGAGGTCCGCATCGACTCGACCGCGCGCGCCACGTCGGCGGCGATGGTGTCAAGGGCCTCCTTGACCACGCGCGCGTCGAGGTGGGCGACGGCCGAGCGGTCACCGATGTCGGTGAGCCCCGCCGCGACCGCGACATCGGTGGCGGTCAGCGTGGAGCCGCCGAACACCAGGGCCTCGTCCGTGAGCCGATAGCCGACCGAGCGCGGGCCGACCGTGACCCGGCCGCTGTCCGTCGCGACCAGCGAACCGCCGCCGATGCCGATGCTGTGCACGTCCGGCATGCGGAAGTTGGTGCGCACCCCCGCCACGTCCACGGCCGTCCCCGCCTCGCGCGGAAAGCCCTGCGTGAGCACGCCGACATCGCTCGTCGTGCCGCCGACGTCGACGACCGCGCAGGTGTCGAGGCCGGAGAGGACCGCGGCGCCGCGCATCGAGTTCGTCGGGCCGGAGGCGAACGTGGCGACCGGGTAGCGGCGGGCGTACTCGAGGTCCATCAGCGTGCCGTCGTTCTGGCTCAGGTACAGCGGAGCGGTGATGCCGAATCCGGCGACGGCGCCGGCGAGGCCGTCGACGATCCCGGCGGCCAGCTCGCGCAGCGCCGCGTTCACGGCGGTGGCGTTCTCCCGCTCCAGGAGGCCGATGCGGCCGATCTCGTGCGACAGCGAAAGGGCCACGTCCGGGCCCAGCTCGGCACGGAGGATGTCCGCCGCACGCACCTCGAACTCGTCGCTGACCGGCGAGAAGACCGAGGAGATCGCCACGGACCTGACGCCGTGCGCGGCCATGTCCGCGGCGTGCCGGCGCAGCTCGTCCTCGTCCAGGTCGGCGATCTTCCGCCCGTCGAACTCGTGCCCGCCGTGCGCCAGGTACGGCCGTCCGGCGACGGCCCGGGTCAGGCGCTCGGGCCAGTCCACGAACGGGGGCAGCGCGGACGTCGCGGGCAGGCCGAGGCGCAGCGCCGCCGTCGGGGCGAGGCCACGGGCCTCGACGAGCGCGTTGAGGAAGTGAGTGGTGCCGATCATCACGGCGCCGACCGCCGCCGGGTCGAAGGCGTGCTGCGCGCGCAGCGCCTCCAGCGCGGACACGATGCCCGACGTGACGTCCTGGCTGGTCGCGGACTTGGTGGTGGCGAGCACCCGCGGTCCTTCGAGCAGGACGGCGTCGGTGTTGGTGCCGCCGACATCGATTCCGATACGCACGGAACTCTCTCCTTAGCGGGAGGCGCCGCTGGAGGCGGCGGGGAGGTGAGGGGGCTGGGAGGCGGGGGAGTCGCCCTGGGGCGCTTCGCCCCGGTCCCCATCGGACACCGGCGCACCGGCTCCCATGTCGCGGGACACACCGACGCCGCGCACCAGACCGAGCCGGCCCAGGGCGATGTAGGCGACGAACGCGAAGACGACCGAGTTGATGCTGGGCAGGCCCCAGTCGACGAACTCGCCGACGCAGAAGGCGAGCACCCACACGACGAGCGTCGCCGGCACCCAGGTCGGCGCGGTCGTGGGCAGTGTGCCCGCGGCCCGCGAGGCCTCCAGGTCGCCGCGCCACCGTTTGACCACGAAGTATTCGGCGATCATCACGCCCGCGATGGGCGGGAAGGCGACGCCGAGCAGCGTCAGGAAGTCGGCGAACCGGTCGAGGATGCCGACGGCCGCGAGGAGGCTGCCGACGACGCCGAGCAGGACGGTGACGGTGGCCCGGTTCACCTTGCGGCCGAATACCGACTCGATGAAGTTCACGACGCCGAGGCCCGAGCTGTACAGATTCCAGTCGTTGATCTTCAGCGCGCCCATGATGACGACGAGCGTGCCGACCCAGCCCACCGAGGACACGGCGATGGCGGTCACGTCGGCGGAGCGGGTGGCGTGCGCGAGGAGGACACCGGCGAGCCCGACCACGTACTCACCGAGCGAGATGCCCACCACGATCTGCTTGACGACGTCGGCGGTGGTGCGGTTGAAGCGCGTCATGTCGGGCGTGATGATGGCGCCCGCGATGGCGCCGCCCGCGACGAGCGTCGTGCCCTGGACCAGGGAGAGGTGCGGGCCGGGCGGCGCCGAGGCGACCAGGTGGCCGAGGTCGTAGCGCGTCAGCTCGTGCACCGTGGACCAGCCGACGAGCAGCAGGAACGCGGGCACGGTGACGTACGCCGCCCAGTTCATGGAGCCGAAGCCCCACAGCACGACGGCCGTCACACCGAGCCCGAACAGGACCGACCACACGGGCGCGGGGAACACCCCGACCAGCCCGGCGAGCGCGTCGGCCGATATCGCGGACTGGATGCCGAACCAGCCGATGAGGCTGAGCGCGATGGCGAGCCCGATGAGCGAGGACCCGACGCGGCCGAAGCCGGTCCAGCGGGCGAGCACGGACGTCGGAAGTCCGTCCCGTACGCCGATGATCCCCACGAAGATCGAGAGCACCTCGACGATCACCGAGCCGAGGGTGAGCGCCCAGAACGCCGTCCAGAAGTCCATCCCGAAGCCCAGCGTCGCCCCGAGCACGAACTGGCTGAGCCCGGAGATCTGCCCGAAACGCTGGAGGGCTACGGACCACCAGCTGTAACGGGCGGTGGTGGGCACTCTGGTCAGGGCGTGGTCGTCCACCCCGACGGCGCGTGCGGCGGCCATCGAACCTCCAAGCGACTGCGGTTGCCCGCACGCTACGGCGGCCGCCGCACGGGCGGGGTGGGCGCAGTGCCCGGTGGGACGGAGGTGGCTGTGCAGAGTGCACGGTGAGGTTTCGGGGTGTGCCAGGGGCGCATGCCTCGCGGCTCGGGCTCAGGGAGCGTGGTTCAGGGGCGACGCCCCGTGCAGCCCACGATCCGGTCGATCAGTGGCGCGTCGGCGGGTGTCTCGACCGGCGGCCCCCACAGCTCCGGCAGGGGCGCCGCCGCCACGAAGCCGGAGACGTGGTCGTGGCAGGCGCGCAGCGTCTCCTCGGGCAGGTCGAAGGGCTGCCCTGTGGCCCGGGCCAGGTCCCAGCCGTGCACCACCATCTCGGTGAGCGCGACCTTCCCCCATGTCACGTTCGGCAGCGTGAACCCCGGCCCTTCCGTCTCGCCCTGCCAGGCCTCCGGGTCGTCCCAGGCGTCTCCGAGCGCCCGCACGCTCTTCTCCGTGCTCTGGCGCCAGTCACCCGGCTCCGCGGACCCGGGCGTCTCCTTGCGGGCGAAACCGGTGAACGCCCGCGCCGCGTCGTCGACGTGGGCGATGAGCTCGCGCACGGAGTACTCGGTGCAGGGGGTGGGATCAGACAGCTGCTCGTCGGTCACCTTGCTCAGTACCTCGGTCATCCGGCCGCAGGCCGGCTTCAGGTCGATCACGGAAGGTCCTCCTCGGGTGGCACGCGGTGCTGATACTGGTGCAGACCGTTCCGAGGGCCCGAACTCATCGGCACGCCCGGCGTGTTGTATGTGAGGCTGAGGCCATGGATCCGACGCATGGCGAACTCCGCGACAGGCTGCAGACCGACCGCCCGCACTCCGCCCGGGTGTGGAACTACCTTCTCGGCGGCAAGGACAACTACCCCGTCGACAGCGAGGTCGGCGAGGCCATCCTCGCCACGTTCCCCGAGTTCGCCACCGTCGCGCGGCTGCAGCGGCAGTTCCTCGTGCGGGCGGTGCGGTTCCTGGCGGGAGAGGCGGGCATCCGGCAGTTCCTCGACATCGGCACGGGCCTGCCCACGGCCGACAACACGCACGAGGTGGCCCAGCGCATCGCCCCGGACAGCCGGATCGTGTACGTCGACAACGACCCGCTGGTGCTGACCCACGCGCGGGCCCTGCTCACCAGCACCCCCGAGGGTGCCTGCGCCTACCTCGACGCCGACGTGCGGGACCCGGAGCGGATCCTGACCCAGGCGCGCGAGACCCTGGACTTCGACAGGCCGATCGGACTGACCCTGCTCAGCATCATGGGGCAGCTGTCCGACGAGGACCGCCCCGCGGAGGTGGTGTCCGCGCTGCTCGACGCGCTGCCGTCCGGCAGCTACGTCGCCCTGACCGACGGCACGGACACCAACGACGCGCTGAACAGGGCCGTCGCCGGCTACAACGAGCAGTCGGTGCACACCTATCATCTGCGGTCACCGGAGCGGATCGCCGCGTTCTTCGACGGCCTCGACCTCGTGGAGCCCGGAGTCGTGCACACATCGGCCTGGCGCCCGGACCCGGACGCCCCGCGGCCCGAGGCGTCCGCGGTCGAGGCGGCGATGTGCGGGGTGGGACGCAAGGCGTGAGGGTGTCCCGGAGGTGGAGCGCTACTTGCGCTCCACCTCCACGAAGGCCAGCGGGTCCTGGCCCGCGTTGACGACCTCGTGCTCGCTGCCCGCCGACCGCGCGTAGGAGCGCCCCGCGTGCAGCTCGTTGCGCGTGACCGTGCCGTCCGGGGTGATGACATCCGTGTGGCCGTCCGTCACCGGCACCACCACGTAGTCGTACTCGTGCACATGGCGGCCGGTGCTCTGCCCCGGCTCGAAGTCCCAGCGGGTGACCCGCGTGCGCTCGTCCTCGTGCTGCACGGTGGCGCGGGCGGTGGTGGTCATGGTGTGCGCTCTTTCCTCCGGAGACATGGTGGCTCGCAGGCTAGCCGGTTCACACCGCGAAGAGCTGCTCCAGGTCGGCGAAGGCCTTGAACTCAAGGGCGTTGCCCGCCGGGTCGAGGAGGAACATCGTCCACTGTTCGCCCGGTTCGCCCTGGAACCGTACGTAGGGTTCGATCACGAAGTCCGTGCCGGCGGTGGTGAGCCGCTCCGCGAGCCGCTGGAACTCCGGCACCGGCAGCACCAGGCCGAAGTGCGGCACCGGTACCTCGTGCCCGTCGACGGGGTTGGTGCCCGCGCTCCTGTCGCGAGGTGTCCCGTCGCCGACCTGATGGGTGACCACTTGGTGGCCCCCGAAGTTCCAGTCGATCCACCGGGTGTCCGAGCGTCCCTCGGGGAAGCCGAGCACCTTGCCGTAGAAGTCGCGGGCAGCCGCGAGATCGTCGACCGGGATGGCGAGGTGGAAGGGTGCCAGCGACATCGGGAACTCCTTGTGCGTCAGGTGGGCCGGGGCCCAGAGATCCCTGTCCCGGTGGGCGATTCGGTATGCGTGACTACGTCACTCAACGCAGGGCCGCCTCCTCCTCGTCCTGGGTCTGCGCCGCTCCCGGCCGGGGCGCCGGCACCGACACCAGCGGTGGCTCGGTCGCACACGGCCGGGACCGGGCAAGGGCGCTGAGGCCGAAGGTGAGTGCCGCGTTCAACACCACCGTCAGCAGGCCCGCGTTGACCCCACCCAGGTCGGGTTCCAGCACGTAGAGGACCAGGGACGCGGCGACACCCGCGATCATGCCGGTCGCCACCGCCCAGGCCCGCACCCGGCGGAAGAACAGCAGGGCGAACCAGCCGGGGATGAGCTGGCCGAGCAGGTAGTACGTCAGGTTGAGCACGGTCAGCATCAGCGACGAAGCGGTGAGCGTCAGGACGGCGGCCGAGACGAGGAACACCGCGACCGCCAGCGTCGTCCACCGCCGCTGGGCCTCCGGGCGCAGGTTCGGCGCGAGGTTGCGGGAGACGATGCCGCCGATCGACAGCGCCGTCACCGCGAGCACCAGCACCCCGGACAGGCCGGCTCCGCCCGCGACGACACCCACCAGCCAGTCCGGCAGCACATCACGGACGACGTCCATGAACACCGTGTTGGGATCCGCGACATGCTTCCCGGCCGTGTACGCGAAGTAGGCCGTGGCCACGAGGAACGGGTACATCAGCATGTACGACGGCATCCACACCGTCGAGGACTTGATGGCCCGCTCGGAGCGCGCGGTGAAGATGTAGGCCGCGGAGAAGCCGAGGTAGAAGGTGACCGCCTGGAAGACGATGGTGGTCAGCGCGAACACCATCGGGCTGCCCGCCATCGTGACCTGCGCGCGCGGCACCGCCGCCGGATCGGTGACCGCCTCGACGCCGCCGCCCGCGACGAGCGCGGCGACACCCGCCGCCACCACGCCGAGCACCATGAGCCCGTCCTTGAGGATGGACACGAACGCCGGGGATCGGACCCCGGAGACGGCGACGTACAGGAACGCCATGACGCCCGCGAGGATCACCGCCTGCACCGGCGTGATCGGCAGACCGAGCGCCGTCAGCACCACCTGCATGCCGATGAACTGGTACTGGCCCCAGGGGACGAGCGCCACCAACAGGGCGAACGCCGTGATGAGTTCGAGGCCGCGGCTGCGGAAGTGGCGGCCGAACACGTCGGGGATGGTCATCGCGTCGTAGCGGACACCGGCCCGCCAGATCAGCGGCGCCACGTAATAGCCGAGCGGATAGGCCAGCAGGATGTAGCCGAGGAACCAGACGCCGTAGCTCGCGCCCTTGGCGTAGATGCCGGCCGGGAAACCGATCATCGTGCCGATGCTGTAGACCTCGCCGACCGCGAGGAAGTACAGCAGCCACGGCGGGAACGACCGGCCCCCGACGAGGTACTCGCTGATGGACACCTTGCGGATGCCGCGCCGGGCGCTGAACGCCACGAGGACCGAAAGGACCATGATGACGAAGAAGACGGTGGCGATCACCGGGACACCTCTTCCGATTCCGAGCCGTTCGGTGTGTCCTCGGGGTAGTGCTTCCGGTCCATCCGCCACGCCAGCTTCAGACAGAGGCTGGTCAGGGGGAACCAGGCGAACACCCACAGGAACAGCAGGGGGATGCCCGCCACGTACACGTCCGTGTTCGCGAGCAGTGGCATGACGACGAGGAGCGCGAACGCGGGGACGCCGAGGCCCAGCCACAGGCTGCGCGGCAGTCGGCGGGTGGGTTCGGTCGGTGGTGAACTCATCGCGTGCCTCCGGGAGTTCGCTCCCATGCGACGTCGCCGCCGATGACCGTCGCCTCGACCGTCAGATCGCGCAGGCTGCGCTCGCCGCCCGCGGTGGGGTCCTCGGACAGGACCGTGACGTCGGCCAGCTTGCCCGGCTCCAGGGTGCCCTTGCGGTCCTCCTCGAAGGCCAGCTTCGCGGCCTCGCTGGTGTAGGCGCGCAGCGCGGTCTCCGCGTCGACCCGCTGCTCGGGGCCGAGCCGATGCCCGTCACGTGTCATGCGGTCGACCGCGCACCACATGCCCTCCAGCGGCGGCACGGGCACCACGGGCGTGTCCGAGTGCAGGCCGAACGTGACACCGTGGCGGCGCGCGGAGGCCAACGGGTCGATACGGGACGCCCGTTCGGCGCCGAGGAAGCGGTCGCGGTGCCGGTCGCCCCAGTAGTAGACGTGCTTGACGAAGAACGAGGCGTGCACCCCCGCCCGCGCCATGTCCGCCAACTGCCGCTCGCCCGCCATCTGGCAGTGCTCGATGCGGTGGCGCCGGTCCGCGGACTCCGGGTCGAGCCCGAGCTTCTGGTACGCGTCGAGGATGGCCTGGATCGCGCCGTCGCCGTTGCCGTGCACGGCGACCTGCCAGCCTGCCTCGTGCAGCGTCGCGATCCGCCGGGACAGGTCGTCCGGCGGGAAGATCAGCAGCCCGTGCTTGTCCGGGGCGCACGCGTAGCCGTCCGAGACGCACCCGGTCAGGCCCTGGATCGAGCCGTCCGCCCACATCTTGACGCCGGCCACCCGGAACGCGTCGTCCCCGAGCCCCGCGACGGCCGACTCCACCGGGCTCAGGCGCCCCTCGGCCAGCTCCGGGAACAGGTCCTGCACGAGATACGCCTGGACGCGGTTGCGGAAGCGGCCGGTGAGCCGGGCCCTGCGGTAGGCGTCGAGTTCGCCGGGACCGCCCATCAGGCCGAGCCCGGTGTCGTGGACGGTGGTGACACCCGCCGCCAGGTACGCGTCACCGGCCCGGCCGAGGGCGTCGGCGAGGTCGTCGATGTCCGGGTGCGGCATGCCCGCGTACGCGGCGAAGGCGGCGGTCTCCGCGAGGACGCCGGTCGGCTCGCCCTTCGCGTCGCGGACGATGACGCCGCCGACCGGATCGGGGGTGTCGCGGGTGATGCCCAGGCGTCCGAGGGCCGCCGAGTTGAGCACACAGAAGTGGCCCGAGATGTGTTGCAGACACACCGGATGCTGCGGCGAGACCGGGTCCAGGTCGGTGCAGGTGGGGTGCCGGTCGTCGGCGAGGAGTGTGTCGTCGTAGCGGTAGCCGCGGATCCACTCGCCGCGCTCGGTGTGTCCGGCGGCCTGCTCCACGCGGGCCACGATGTCGGCGATCTGGTTGTTCGGCGGACTGCCCGCGTCGACCTCCGCGGCGAGGGTCAGGCCGAAGAACGTGGGGTGGTTGTGGGTCTCGATGAACCCTGGCACCGCGCACTGCCCGCGCAGATCGCGCAGCGTCGTGGCGGGACCGGCGAGCGTCAGGATGTCGGCGTCCGAGCCGACGGCGAGCACCTTGCCGTCGCGGGCCGCGAGCGCGGTACCGGTGTGCCCGGCGCGGTCCAGGGTGCGCACGGTGCCGCCGTACAGGATCGTGTCGGCGGCGTGCAGGGGATCGGCGGGGCGGGAGAGCGGACTCGGCACGGATGATCACCACCAGGGGAGAGGGACGCAGGAGAGAGGGACGGGGGCGCAGTCCGGGGCGCCCGCACCGACAGCGGGCGCCCCGGAGGTGGCCGCAACAGCGATCAGACGTAGTCCCGGTACTTGTCCAGGTGCCTGACCGGCTTCGACAGGGCGTCGCGGCGGAACGGGTCGCCCAGCTCACGGGTGGTCATGACCTCGATGACGGTGGTGCGTCCCTCGTTCATCTGCGCCGCGACCGCCTTGCTCAGTGCCGGGCCGACGTCCTCGAGCCGGTCCACGATCACGCCGTCGGCGCCCATCGCCTGGGCGATCCCGGCGAAGGACTCGCTCTCCAGCTCGCCCGCGACGAACCGGCGGTCGTAGAAGTCGACCTGGTTCTTCTTCTCGGCCCCCCACTGCCGGTTGTGGAACACCACCGCGGTGACCGGGATGTCGTGCCGCACCGCTGTCATGATCTCGCCCATGCTCATGCCCCACGCGCCGTCGCCCGCATAGGCGACCGCGGGGCGCTCGGGCGCCGCCAGCTTGGCACCGATGATCGTCGGCAGGGCGTAGCCGCAGTTGCCGAAGGACATCGGGGCGAAGAAGGACCGGGGTTCCTCGAAGCGGAGGTAGCTGTGGGCGATCGAGTTGATGTTCCCGATGTCGGTCGAGACCATCACCCGTTCCGGCAGCGCCTTTTCCAGCTCGCGCAGCACCTGGCGCGGGTGCAGCCAGGAGCCGTCCTCGCCGTCCTGCTCGGCGATCATGTCGAGGCTGTACGGGTCCGTCTCGTGGATCCAGCCGTCCAGCTCCTTCTCCCAGGCGTCCTTCTCCGCCTGGATGGTCGCCGAACGCCGGGCGCGGGTCTGCTCGCAGACGAGGTCACGGCCGTCGAGCCGGTGCACGAGGGCCTCGGCCGCGGCGCCCGCGTCCCCGCAGATCCCGACCTCGATCTTCTTGACGAGTCCGAGCATCCGGTGGTCCGCGTCAATCTGGATGATCTTGGCGTCCTTGGGCCAGTACTCCATCCCGTACTGCGGCAGTGTGCCGAACGGGCCGAGCCGGGTGCCGAGCGCGACCACCACATCGGCCTGCGCGAGCAGCTTCATGCCGGCCTTGGAACCCTGGTAACCGAGCGGCCCGCACCACAGCGGGTGGCTCGCGGGGAACGAGTCGTTGTGCTGGTAGGAGTTCACGACGGGCGAGCCGAGCCGTTCGGCCAGCGCCTTCGCCTGCTCGACCGCGTCGCCCATGACCACGCCGCCACCGGAGATGACGACCGGGAACTCGGCCTCGGCGAGCAGCCGCGCCGCCTCCTCCAGGCTGCGCTCGCCGCCCGGGCCGCGGTCGAGCCGGGACGGGCGCGGGATCTCGGCCTCGATGTCCCCGTAGAAGTGGTCGCGCGGGATGTTGAGCTGCGTCGGGCCCAGTTCGCTCATCGCCCGGTCGAAGGCGCGGCCCGTCAGCTCCGCCATCCGGCGCGGATTGTTCACGTGCGCCTGGTACTTGGTGAACTCCTCGAACATCGGCAGCTGGTTGGTCTCCTGGAAGCCGCCGAGCCCCATGCCCATCGTGCCCGCCTCGGGCGTGACGACGACGACCGGTGAGTGCGCCCAGTAGGCCGCCGCGATCGCCGTGACGCAGTTGGAGATGCCCGGCCCGTTCTGGCCGATCACCACGCCGTGCCGGCCACTGGCCCGCGCGTAGCCGTCCGCCATGTGGCCCGCGCCCTGCTCGTGCACGACCGGGATCAGCTGGATGCCGGCCGGTGCGAAGATGTCCATCGCGTCCATGAAGGCCGAACCCATGATGCCGAAGATGTCCTTGACGCCGTGCGAGACGAGGGTCTCCACGAACGACTCGGATGGGGTCATCCGTTGCACGCCGGCGGCCACCTGGCGGCCGTCCTCGGTCGTGAACTGGGGTTGGGGCGCACTGCTGGTCATGGAGTTTCCACCCTTCGACGTGCTGTCGGTCCTGGTGCGGGGTGGCGCATGTTCGGTGGGGGAGAGCGAATTCCGGGATCCGGTACGCGGTGTTCCCAAAAGCGGGACACGTCGAGGACCGTAGAGCGGGCGTCTCGGCAGCGTCAACCGTGCGTACCGAATTCCGGGACGGGCTGCTACGTTCAGGGGCTCAGTAACTGGCAGTCACCGCAGGAGAGTTGAGGATGGTGCACATGGAGGACGGAACGCCGGCCCTGCGCCTGTTCGCCCTGCTGGAACACATCGCCCGCACCGACCGCCTGGTCACCCTGACCGAGCTGGTCGCCGAGACCGGCCTGCCCAAGCCGACCGTGCACCGGATGCTGCAACAGTTGGAGGGCGCGGGCCTCCTCGACCGGCAGGGCGACGGCCGCCGCTACGGCGCCGGCGGACGGCTGCGCACGTTCGCCGAGGACCTGCTCAGCCACGGCACCCACCACGCGGCGCGGCACGCGGTGCTGCGTCACCTCGTGGACGAGATCGGCGAGACCTGCAATCTGACGGCTCCGGCCGGACCGGAGGTCGTCTACCTCGACCGCGTCGAGACCCCGGAACCGCTGCGGTTCGCGCTGCGGCCCGGGTCCCGCGTGCCGGTGCACTGCAGTGCCAGTGGAAAGCTGATCCTCGCGTTCCTGCCCGCTGTCCAGCGCCGCAAGATCCTCACCGCGGCCCCGCTGAAGGCGTTCACCGCACGTACCCGCACCGACCCCGACGTCCTGGAGGCGGAGCTGGAGCAGGTGCGCAGGGACGGATTCGCCCTGGACGACGAGGAGTTCCTGCCCGGCCTGGTGTGTGCCGCGGTGCCGGTGCCGCGTCGGCCGGGCGACGATCCGTCGGCGTCGCGGGTGCGTCAGTGCGTGGCGCTCCAGGCGCCCGTGGTGCGGGTCGACGTGGAGCGGGCCGTGAAGCTGGTGCCGGCGCTGCGGCAGGCGGCCGAGCGGATCGCGCGGATCGAGGCGGACTGAGGCGGGCGGGCCGAGATGAGCCGGCCGGAGCCGGCGGCCCGTGTCTCACGTCGGTGGCAGCAACTCCCGTACCACCTCGCCCAGGATCGCGATCCCCGGCTCGATGACGTCGGCCCGTGGCGCCGCGAAGCCGACCCGGAAGTGCCGCAACGCATCGGGGTCCGGGCCGTCGAGGAAGAAGATGTCACCGCGCTCGATCAGCACACCCCGCTCGCGCGCCCGCCGCACCAGCTCCCGGCAGTCGAGCCCCCGCGGCCCCGACATCCACAGGCTCGCCCCGCCCGGCGCCGGTGAACTCGGCCACGGCAGCGACGCGTTCACCGCGTCCCGCATGAGCCGCCACTTCCTGCCGAGGCGCGCCCGGCTGCGCCGCACCGCCCACTGGTAGTCGCCCGACTCGATCAGCAGGCCGAGCGCCCGCTGCAGATGACCGGAGGGATGCCGCACCGAATAGCGGCGCAACTCCCGCAGGTGCGCGACGAGTTCGGCGGACCCGACGAGATAGCCCAGTCTGAGGCCCGGCGCGAGGAACTTGGAGAACGTGCCCAGGTACACCACCTGCCCCGTGGCGTCCTGCGACTTGAGCGCGGGCGTGGGACTGCCCGCGTAGCGGAACTCGCTGTCGTAGTCGTCCTCCACGACGACCGTCCCCGCCTCCCGCGCCGCCGCGAGCAGCGCGCGCCGTCGCGCCGGGCCCAACGTCACGTTCGTCGGATGATGGTGACTGGGCGTCACATGCAGCAGGTCGACGCCGCGCAGGGTGTCCGGCGGGCGCAGCCCGTCCGCGTCCATCGGCAGCGGGTGCAGCCGCGCCCCGGCCCGCAAGAAGATGTGCCGCGCGTCCAGATACCCGGGGTCCTCCACGGCGGCCACCGAGCCGGGACCGAGCAGTGCCCGCCCCAGCAGATCGAGCCCCTGCTGCGAGCCGATGGTGATCAGCACCTCGTCCGTCTCCGCGGCCACCCCGCGTGCGGGCAGCAGATGTGAACGGACCATCTCCACCAGCAGGGGATCGTCGTCCGCCACGCAGTCCTGCAACGACCAGGCGGCGTGCGGCCGGTCGAGCGCCCGGTTCAGGGCGCGCGCCCAGGCCCGCGCCGGGAACGCACGCGTGTCGACCTGCCCGGCGGGAAACGGATACGGGTAGCGCGCCCAGTCGTGATGCTTCTCGATGTGCGGAAGCTCGTCCCCTTCGCGCCCGCGCAGCCGCCCCGACCAGTCGAAGCCGTGCTCCTGCGGGGGCGCGGGATCCGGCTCCGGACGCAGCGGCATCCTCGGGTTGACGAAGAGGCCGGACCGGGCCCGGCTCTCCACGAACCCCTCGGCCACCAGCTCCTCGTACGCGGCGGTGACCGTGTTGCGGGACACCCCCAGCTCCTGGGCCAGCAGCCGCGAGGACGGCAGCCGCCCGCCCGCATCCAACCGCCCCGACGCGATGCCGTGCTCGATGGCCTGCCGCACCTGCCGGTACAGCGGCTCCCCGCGGCCCCGCTCGATCTCGATCAACGTACGTGGCATGTACCGCCTCCGTCTCGCCGTCGGCCTGGCACCCTCAGCGTGCACGCAACTGGACCTGTTGCGGTCACCGCCTCGTTCGGCACGGTAGCCGTGGTGGCCCCGGCGCACGAGAGTGCCCGGCCGAAGCCACCCACTTCGCAGGCGCTGCCCAGACGTCGCAGCCTGCGCCCCAACTCGTGTCGAGCGCGCCGCACCACGCCTGTCGCACCGCGTCCGTGCCGCCAACCGGGCCGGACCAGAGGGGAGTCGCACCGTGAGGATCGGTATTCCGCGGGAAGTCAAGAACAACGAGTTCCGCGTCGCCCTGACCCCCGCCGGGGTCCACGAACTGACCGCACACGGCCACACCGTCACCGTCGAGGCGGACGCGGGGGCCGGTTCGTCGCTGCCCGACGCCGACTACGCCGAGGCCGGCGCCCGGGTCCTGTCGGAGGCCGACGACGTATGGGCCGGGGCCGACCTGGTCCTGAAGGTGAAGGAACCGGTGGCCGAGGAGCACCACCGGCTCAGCGCCGACCAGATCCTCTTCACCTACCTCCACCTCGCAGCCTCCCGCGCCTGCACCCAGGCACTGCTCGACGCCGGTACCACCGGAGTCGCCTACGAGACGGTGCAGGCCGCCGACGGCTCGCTGCCGCTGCTCTTCCCGATGTCCGAGGTCGCGGGCCGGCTCGCGCCACAGGTCGGCTCGTACCACCTGATGCGGGGCGGCGGCGGGCGCGGCGTCCTGACGGGCGGTGTCTCCGGCACTCGCCCGGCCCGCGTCGTCGTCATCGGCGCCGGAGTCGCGGGCATGAACGCCGTCGCCGTCGCCACCGGCATGGGGGCGGACGTCGTGCTGCTCGACACCGACCTGAACAAGCTGCGCGCCGCCGACCGGATGTACCAGGGCCGCATCACGACCCTCGCCTCGAACCGGCTCGCCCTCGAACAGGCCGTGCTCGACGCCGACCTGGTGATCGGAGCCGTCCTCGTCCCCGGCGCCAAGGCACCCCGCCTCGTGAGCAACGACCTCGTCGCCCGCATGAAGCCCGGCGCCGTGCTCGTCGACATCTCCGTCGACCAGGGCGGCTGCTTCGAGGACACCCGGCCCACCACCCACGCCGACCCCGTGTACCGGGTCCACGACACCCTCTTCTACTGCGTCGCCAACATGCCCGGCGCGGTCCCGCACACCTCGACCCACGCCCTCACCAACGCCACGCTGCCCTACGTGCAGGCCATCGCGGACCACGGACTGCGCGCCGCCGCGGCCGGCGACCCGGCGCTCAAGCGGGGCATCAACACGCTCGGCGGTCGACTCACCTACCGGCCGGTCGCCGAGGCCCACGACATGAAGCACGTCGACGTCGACCAAGCCCTGCTGTGACCACCAAGGCGTACGCGAACGTGACCGCGAAGGAGCGCACCATGCCCCAGGACCCCACCCTGCGTGTCAAGGCCCAGCGTCACCTCGGCCCGCACTTCACCCGCAAGGACAGCTGGTACGACACCCCGCCGCCGGTCTACGTCCGCGGCGAGGGCTGCTACCTCTACGACGACGAGGGCAGGCGCCACCTCGACGGCCTCTCCGGACTGTTCTGCGTGAACATCGGCCACGGCCGCGGCGATGTGGTCGCCGCCGGTGCCAAGCAGATGGAGACCCTCGCGTACTCCACCAACTGGGGCGCGGCCCACCCGCCCGCCATCGAGGCCGCGAGCCTGATCGCCGAACTCGCCCCGGGCGACCTGGACGTGACGTACTTCGTCAACTCCGGTTCGGAGGCGGTCGAAACGGCCATCAAGTTCGCCCGGCAGTACCACCGCTCGCAGGGACAGCCACAGCGCACGAAGATCATCAGCCGGTCGATGGCGTACCACGGTGTCACTCTGGGAGCCCTGTCGGTGACCGGCCTCCCCAAGATCCGCGACCCCTTCGGCCCACTCCTCCCGGGCATCCGGCACGTCCCCAACACCCTTGGAGTCAGCGGAGATTGCGGCCCCGCGGCGGAACTCGACTGCGTCCGCGCCATCGAGCAGGCCATCGCAGAGGAGGGCCCGGAGACGATCGCCGCCGTCTTCGCCGAACCCGTGCAGAACGGCCGCGGCGCCCTCGTCCCGCCCGAGGGCTACTGGCGCGAACTGCGCCGCATTTGCGACCGGCACGGCATCCTGCTCGTCGCCGACGAGGTCATCTGCTCCTTCGGCCGGCTCGGCCACTGGTTCGGCAGCGCCGCCGAGGGCGTCGTCCCCGACCTGATCACCTTCGCCAAGGGAGCCACCTCCGGGTACGCCCCGCTCGGCGGCGCCATCGTCCGCGAGCCCCTGGTCCGCGGCCTGTACGACTCGCCGCTCGGCGGCACGTTCACGCACGGAGCGACCTGGGGCGGGCACCCGGTGTCCACGGCGGTCGCCGTCGCCAACATCGGCGCCATGCGCGCCGAGGACGTCCCCGGCAACGTACGGGAACTGGGCCCGACCCTGCGGGCCGGACTCGACGAGATCGCGGCACGCCACCCGGTCGTCGCCGACGTCCGTGGCACCGGCTTCTTCTACGCGGTCGAGTTCACGGCCGACCGGGACAGCGGCCGGGAGTTGACCGAGGACCAGTCGACACGGATCCTGCGCGAGGTGCTGCCGGACGCGATGCGCCGCACCGGGGTGATCCTGCGGCCCGACGACCGCGGCGCGACGATGCTGATGGTGGCTCCGCCGCTGGTCGCGGACCGGGCGGTGCTCGGCGAACTCCTCGAAGGGGTGGAGGAAATGGTGACCTCGGTCGCCCGCGCCGTGGCCTGAGCCCTCGTTCGTTTCGACCGTGTGAACGCTTCGTTGAACACGCCCGACCGGGCCTTCGGGTGTGCCAAGACTGTCCGTCGGCGCCGCATGATCATCACGTCGCGGCGCCGCCGGGCGGGCCCACGCCAGACGTACGGAGGAAAGAGGCGGACGTGACGGACACCAGCGACAGAACCCTGCGGGGCGACGACGGCACGACCGAGCCCTCCGGCGGTCCCGGGCTGCGCAGCGCCCTCAAACAGCGCCACATGACCCTGATCGCGATCGGCGGTGTCATCGGCGCCGGACTCTTCGTCGGCAGCCGCGTCGTCATCCAGGACACCGGGCCCGCCGCCGTGATCTCCTTCGCGCTCGCCGGCGGACTGGTCATCCTCGTGATGCGGATGCTCGGCGAGATGGCGGTGGCCCGCCCCGCCGTCGGCTCCTTCCACGCCTACGCCCGGCTCGCCCTCGGGCCCATGGGCAGCTTCACCATCGGTTGGCTGTACTGGTACTTCTGGGTCAACGTCGTGGCCCTCGAAGCGGTCGCGGGTGCCGAACTCGTCCGCGCCTGGCTCCCCGGACTCCCGCTCTGGACGATCAGCCTCGCCCTGATGCTGATCCTGACGGCGGTCAACATGCTGTCGGTGAAGACCTTCGGCGAGTTCGAGTACTGGTTCTCGTCGATCAAGGTCGCCGCGATCACGGTGTTCCTGGTCGTGGGCCTCGTCTTCGTGGTCGGCCTGTGGCCGGGCGCGCACGACGCGGGCGGCGTCGACAATCTCAGCGCGCACGGCGGCTTCCTGCCGATGGGCCTCGGGCCGGTCCTGACCTCCGTCATCCCGGCCGTCGGCTTCTTCACCGGCGCCGAGATCGCCGCGCTCGCGGCCGCCGAGTCCGCCGAACCGGGCCGCAACGTCGCCCGCGCGACCCGCTCCGTCGTTCTGCGTGTCCTGCTCTTCTACGTGGGCTCGATCTTCCTGGTCGTCGCGATCGTCCCGTGGAGCTCCGACAAGCTGAACGGCGGACCGTACATCGCGGCCCTCCAGGAGATCGGCATCCCCGGCGCGGACACCCTGATGCGGATCCTGATCCTGATCGCGGTCCTCTCCTCGCTCAACGCGGGTCTGTACTCGGCGTCCCGCATCGTCTTCGCGCTCACCCGCGAGGGCGAGGCACCCCGCGGTCTGACCAAACTCAGCCGCAGCGGAGTCCCGCGCCGCGCCATCCTCCTCGCCACGGTCCTCGGCTACGTGGCCGTCGTCTTCGCCTACGTCTCCCCGGACACGGTCTTCTCCTTCATCGTGCACTCCTACGGAGCGGTCGCCCTCTTCGTCTACCTCCTGGTGGCCCTCTCCCAACTCCGCCTGCGCAAGCGCCTGGAACGCGAGGACCCCGACTCCCTGACCCTCAAGATGTGGGGCTACCCGTACCTGAGCTGGTTCACGATCGGCGCGATGGTCGTCGTCATCGCCGCGATGGCGATCCTCCCGGCCACCCGCGCGGACTTCGCCGCCAGCCTCCTCACGGTCGTGGTCGTCCTGGCGTCCTACGCCCTGTTGAGCAGGCGCCGCCGCGCCCAGGCGGCGGGGCTTGACCTCAAGTCCGATTGAGCTTCTACGTTCGCTCCATGAAGACACTCGTACTGGGAAGGACGCCCGCCAGGGTGACCGAGGTGCTGTCTACGCTGCACGCGGACGGCTTCGAAGCGGAGGGGGTGAGCACGGACGACGAGGCACGCGAGCTGCTGGAGACCGAGGCGTTCGGAGTCCTGATCATCGGCGGGGGAGTGGGACCCGACTCCCGTACGGCGATCAAGGCCCTGGCGGCGAAGCACGGGGTGCTGCGGGTCATCGACGGAGCCCTGACGGCACCGTTCGACGCGTACGTGCGGCGGGAGTTCGAGCCGCTGATCCGGGAGGCCGCTAAGTTGGGGAGCGAGCCCGCGCCGTCCGGGTGATCGGCCGGGGCCGGTGGGGCTCGTGACGCACTTCGAGGAGGCCGGGTGAGCAGTCGTCGTGTTCTGCGGGAGGCCCGCACCATCGACCCCGCGTCCATCACTGAGCAGTACCTGGACCGGGTCCTCGCACTCCCCGGAGGCGTCGGGACGCTCCGCGTCGAGCTGGACTTCGAGAAGGTCACCGACTGCTTCCAGCTCTACGCGGCGGCCCTCGACCCCGCCGGGTTCCTGCGCGGACATGTGCAGTGCCCCGGCGACCCCGGACCCCGCCGGCTGTCCTTCGAGGTGGGAGAGGGGCACGCCGACCTCGGATGCCACGCGGGGCCGCTGCCCGCCGGGGAGTGGACCGTCCGCATCGACCTCGACCGGTTCACGCAGGGCGGGAGTTACGAGCTGCGGGTGTACGTGGGCGATGCGGAGGCCGATGCCGTCGCTGTCGCACCCGTAGTGCGTGCGCGAGAGGAGGGGGCGGCACCGGCGCCCCGGTCGTGGCTTCGCGGCGAGCTCCACTCGCACTCCCTGCACAGCGATGGTTCCGCCGGCCTTCCCGCCCTCCTCGACGCCGCCCGCGCCGCGGGGCTGGACTTCCTCGCCGTCAGCGACCACTTCACGTCGAGCCACTGGGCGGAACTCGCGAGCCTGGAGGAACAGGGGGCCGCCGACGGCCTCGTCCTCCTCCGCTCCATCGAGCTGACCTCCCACTTCGGCCACGCGAACCTGCACGGACTGTCCCGCTGGCCCGGCACCTACGTCGACGCCGACGGCTGGGACTTCGCCGACGCCGCCCGCGAGGTGCACGCCCAGGACGGACTCGTGGGGGTCAACCACCCCTTCAGCGGCCGCCAGGCGTGGCGCAGGGACGACCACACCTGGGACGACGTCGACCTCCTGGAGATCGACAACTTCGGTCAGGGCGCCAACAACGACGCGGCCGTCGGACTGTGGGACCGGCTGCTCGGCGCGGGGCACCGCATCACCGCCGTCGCCGGCACCGACTGCCACCACCCCCAAAAGCCCGAACACCGGCTCGGCCAAGTCACCACCGTCGTCCGGGCCGAGCGCAGCCGCGAGGGCATCCTCGGCGCGCTGCGGACGGGCGAGGCGTATGTGTCGCGCGGAGCCGGACTGCGGCTCTCCGCCCGGACCGACGACGGGGAGTGCGGAATGGGCGGGACCGTGCCCGTGCCCCCGGGCGGGCCCCTCCACCTCGACGTGGAGATCGACACACCTCGCCCCGCCGTCCTGTTCGTCCTGCGCGGCGGACTGCTCTGGCACATGGAGCCGGTGCCGGCCGAGGGGCCCGCGCACCTCCGCGTGAGCGACCCGCGCCCGCTCCCCGGCCCCTACCGCGCCGAACTGCACGCCGCCAGCGACGACCCGTACTTCTGGGCCTCGTGCAACCGCTCGCACGCCTCCTCGCTCGCCGTCTCCAATCCCGTGTGGGTCACCGCCACGACCGCCGCATCACCCCGGTTCCGGCGCAGGACGCAGCTGCCGCAGCCACCTCTCCGTCCGGGTGAGGTGCGCGCCCGCCGCCGCTGACGCGGCGGTCGGGTCGTGGGCGGCGAGTGCGTCGATGAGTGCCTCGTGGCCCTGGTCGCTCGCGGCGCGGACCGCGGCGCCCTGGTCGGAGCCGTACACGTTGTAGTGGCGACCCCGGGAGCGCAGGACGCCGGCGAGCGCGGCCAGGGTCTCGTTGCCGGAGGCCGCGCAGATCGCGGTGTGGAACTCGTGGTCCAGGTCGTGGAGTTCCTGCTCGTCCTCGGTCGCGCTCAGCCGCGCCTGCAGCTCCCGCAGCCGCGCGATCACCCGCCCGTCGGCCCGCGCCGCGGCGAGCGCCGCCGCCTGACACTCCACGGCGCGGCGGGTGTCGAAGAGCTCCAGGATGCCGTCGAGGGGCAGGACGTCGACCATCGCCGCGAAGCCCGCCAGCATGTGCGCCGGACGCAGCGCGGAGACGAACGTGCCCGCGCCGTGCCGGGGTTCGAGCATCCCGAGCGCCGCGAGCGAGCGCACCGCCTCGCGCAGCGAACCCCGTGACACGCCGAGCCGGGCGCACAGGTCGGGCTCCGGCGGCAGCTGCGCGCCAGGAGTCAGCTCACCGCTCGCGATCATCGCCCGCAGCCCGGCTGCCGCCGTGTCGGTGGCCGTCATCGTCCTGCCCCCTTTTGTCCTCGCACCGTCCGAGGAGTCGTCCGATGAATCCGGCAGCGGACCGTGAGGAGGATTCCTTCGATTCGCAACCGCCCCTGTTCAGCGAGCAATTTACCGCCTACGGTCCTGCGGGTACCACTCGATCGGACACAGTCATCGGATGACTCGCGGAGTGACATGTCTTCTCACCCCCTCGACGCCTGGGCGCTCGACCCCGACGTACGCCACCTCAACCACGGCTCCTTCGGCGCCGTGCCCCGTGTCACCCTCGACGAGCTGCGGGCGCTGCGCACGGAGATGGAGACCAATCCGTGCCGGTGGTTCCGCGGCCTCCCGGAGCGCGTGGCGCGGGCCCGCACGGACATCGCCCGGCACCTGCGGGTCGCCCCGGACACGCTCGCGCTCGTGCCCAACGCCAGCGCGGGTGTCAGTACGGTCCTGAGCTCCCTCGACCTCCCCGCGGGCAGCGAGGTGCTGCTGACGGACCACTCCTACGGCGCCGTCACCATGGGGGTGACACGGGCCGCCGAGCGGGCGGGCGCACACGTACGGACCCTGCACATCCCGCTCGACGCGACCCCCGTGGAGATCGCCGCACACTTCGCCGACGCCCTCGGTGGCACCGGCGCGCCGACCTCCCTCGTGGTCGTCGACCAGATCACCTCCGCCACCGCCCGCCTCTTCCCGGTCGCCGACATCGCCGCGCACGCCCACGCGGCAGGCGCCCTCGTCCTCGTCGACGGGGCGCACGCGCCGGGCATGCTCGCCGACCCCCTCGCCGACGCGGGCGAGGCCGACTTCTGGGTGGGCAACCTGCACAAATGGCCCTGCGCGCCCCGCGGTACCGCCGCCCTCGTGGCACGCGGCGCCCTGGCGCAACGCCTGCACCCGCTGACCGACTCCTGGGGCGCGCCCCACCCGTTCCCCCAGCGTTTCGACCAGCAGGGCACGGTGGACCTCGCCCCCTGGCTCGCGGCGCCCCGCTCCCTGGAGTTCGTCGAGGAACGCTTCGGCTGGGACGCCGCACGTCGCCACATGGCGGAACTGGCCGGGGAGGCGCAGCAGTTGCTCGCGGAGGCCCTGGGTGTGGACCTCGCCCCGGTCGGCGGCAGCCCGGCCCCCGCCATGCGCCTCGTGCCGCTGCCCGACGGCGTGGCGGCCGACCAGGAGGCCGCCCACGCGCTGGGTCGCCACCTCGCCGACACCATCGGCTGCGAGACGGCCGTCACCACCTGGAACGGCCGCGGCTTCCTCCGCCTGTCCGCACACCTCTACAACGACCGCAAGGACTACGCGTACCT
Source organism: Streptomyces sp. NPDC051684 (assembly GCF_044453445.1). Classification (NCBI taxonomy): domain Bacteria; kingdom Bacillati; phylum Actinomycetota; class Actinomycetes; order Kitasatosporales; family Streptomycetaceae; genus Streptomyces; species Streptomyces sp. NPDC051684. The sequence goes on from NZ_JBITCS010000005.1 coordinate 174,199, forward strand.
GGCCGACCAACTGCCGACGGCGCTGGCCGCGACCGCCTCGTAACCCCACGTCCCCTCCCGAAGGGTCAGTCAGCGTGCGCACCAAATCCATCGAGGCGACCCTGCGGGACGCCGAACGTCCCACCACCCGGCTCGCCCGTTCCCTGGGGCCGCTCCAGCTCACCATGATGGGCATCGGTGTCACGATCGGCGCCGGCATCTTCGTCCTCACCGGCACCGCGGCCGCCAACTACGCGGGCCCCGCCATCGCCCTGTCCTATCTGCTGGGCGCGCTCGCCTCCGCCCTGGTGGCGCTCTGCTACATGGAGTTCGCGTCCACCGTGCCGGTGGCGGGCAGCGCGTACACCTTCGCGTACGTCTCGCTCGGCGAGCTGGTGGCCTGGCTGATCGGCTGGGACCTGATCCTCGACATGACGATGGGCGCGGGGGCGGTGGCCAGCGGGTGGGCGCAGTACGTCGCCGACTTCCTCGCCACGTTCGGCCTGCACCTGCCGTCGTCGATCGTCGGGCCCGACGCGGTGGTCAACGTACCGGCCGTCCTGGTCATCCTCGTCCTCACCGCGATCCTGGCCTCCGGCGTCCGCACCACCGCGCGCGTCAACACGGTCATGACGCTGGTCAAACTGGCCGCGATCGTGGTGTTCCTGTGCGTCGGCGTGTTCCACATCGACGTCGCCAACTGGTCGCCGTTCATACCCGATTCGCGCCCGCCGGGCGGTCACGGGGACTTCTGGGAGCAGCCGCTGCTCGGCTGGGCGGGCATCAGCACCAACGCCACGTTCGGCTTCGCCGGCATCCTCACCGGCGGGGCGATCGTCTTCGGCGCGTACTCCGGGTTCGACATCATGGCCAGCAACGCGGAGGAGGCCAAGCGGCCCCAACGCACACTCCCCATCGCCCTGATGGCGACGGTGGCCGTGTGCGCCACCCTCTACGTCGCCGTGTCCCTCGTCATCACCGGCATGCGCGCCTACCCGCACCTGAACACGGGCGCCCCGGTGACCGCGGCGCTCGCCTCTGTCGGCGCGGACTGGGCGGTGCGGGTCGTCGGCATCGGTGCCATCTGCGGGCTCACCACCGTCGTCATGATCATGCTGCTCGGGCAGAGCCGCGTCTTCCTCGCGATGAGCCGCGACCGGCTGCTGCCCGAGTGGTTCTCCCACGTCCATCCCGTCACACGCAGCCCGCGCCGCATCACCTGGACGCTGGGCCTGATGGTCGCGTTCATGACGGCGGTCCTGCCCATCCAGGACCTCGCCGAACTCGGCAACATCGGCATGCTGACGTCGTTCGTGGTCGTCTGCGTCGGCGTGATGTACCTGCGCCGCACCCGGCCCGACCTGCCGCGCGGCTTCCGCACACCATGGGTCCCGGTCGTCCCCGTCGTGGCGCTGCTGCTGTGCCTGGTCCTCGTCGGCAGCCTGCCGCTGATCACCTGGGTGCGGTTCCTGGCGTGGATGGCGGTGGGTCTGGTGATCTACGGAGCGTGGGGGCGCCACAACAGCCGCGTCGGCAAGGGGGAGTTGACCGACGCGGCCGCGGCTCAGGCCGCGGAGCCGGAGGCGACCCTGCGCGAGTAGCCGTGCCCGACCAACCAGGACACGCTCGGCCGCCCCGGCGGGTCGGCCAGGATTTCCGGCTTGACCTTGTACTGGATGCCGTACCCGGCCTGGGCGAAGGCCGGTGCGGTGGGGCCGCCCTGCTGCGCACCCCGCTGCCCGAAGACGCCGCGAACCGGGTCGAGTTCGACGGATACCACCCCAGCGGGGGCACCGACGTGGGCGAGTTGCTCGCCTCGTTCTGGGACCCGGTCGGCGGCTGGCACTACCCCTGCGCCGAGGGATTCGCGCGGGAGGTCGGTCGGCTCGGGGCGGCCGGGCACGGGCGCAGCACTGTCCGACGCGCCCGCGACCCCGGACCTGCCCATGCCGCCCGCTCCACCCGACCCACCCACGTGATCCGTTCGTCCCCGTCCGGGTCCACCGCGATCCGCAACGAGTGCCGCAGCGCCCGGAACCCCGTACGGGCCCGATGCAGCCCCTCCGCGCCGATGACCGGATCGGCGCGCGCCAGGACGAGGAGCCGATGCTCGAAGTCTTGCCAGGTCACGACGGAGTCGCCGTCGGCGTCCAGGGCGGCGAAACGGCGCGCCGTGTCGGCGTCGGCCGGTTCCTCGCTCGGCATGGCCGGCTCCTTTCACACCTGGCGCGGGTCACTTCACACATGGTCACTGGGCACTGGTGGTGATGATTCGTCACTTTGCGCGGACGTGCCAGGTGGTGGCACCCCTCCGAAGATTCGCGTGCCGCGCCCATTGACGCCCGGTCGGAGAGCGCGCCATGCTCCCGGCATCGCGTGTTATCGATAACACGATCTTGAGCCCGCCTGAGGGAGCCGCCCCATGACAGGCCGTCAACCGTCCATCGGTCCCGCCCGTCCAGCCACGCAGCCCGGCCGGCGCGCCGTCCTGCGGGCGGCCGCCGCCGGCGCCGTCGCCACCGCGTCGGCGCCGCTGCTCACGGCGTGCGGCACCGCCGCAGGACAGCCTCCCGGCAAGGTGGCCCTGCACGGCGACAACCAGACGTTCGCGCCGCCCATCAAGGCGGCGGGGCAGGCGATGCGCAAGGTCGACGGCATCGAGCTCGTGCCCGAGGTCATCCCGTCCCTGGAGTCGTTCGAGCAGGTCGTCAAGTCCTCGCTGCGCACCAACAAGACGCCGGACATGCTCAAGTACTGGTCCGGCTACCGGCTCCAGGACCTCGCCCGCACGGGCGGCATCGAGGACCTGTCCGACCCCTGGGAGGGCGCCGTCCGCAGGGGCTGGGCCGACCCGGCGCTGCGCACCGCGCTCAGCTACCGCGGCCGCGTCTACGGGCTGCCGATGAACCTCGCGTACTACGTGTTCTTCTACAACCCGGAGGTCTTCCGGGACAACGGCCTGAAGAAGCCCGCGACCTGGGACGAGTTCCTGCACGTCGCCGACCGCCTCAAGCGCGCGGGCATCACTCCGCTGCACGCGACGACGGCCGGCCGGTGGCCCGCGTTCATCTGGTTCCAGGAGATCCTCACCCGGCAGAACCCACGGTTCTACGAGGACCTCCTGAACGGCCGCGCCCGCTACACCGACGAGCCCGCCCGGCAGGCCATGCGCACCATCGGATCCTTCGCCGACAAGCACTGGTTCACGTCCCTGGACATGGACCACTCGACGGCCGCGGCGCGCGTGGTGCACGGCAAGGTCGGCATGGTGGCCTGCGGCACCTGGCTCGGCGGCACCTTCGCGGGCGTCGGCGGCAAGCCCGGCAAGAACGTCGACGCGTTCGTGCTGCCCATGCAGAACACCCGCGTGCGCCCCGCCGTGGTCTTCGAGACGAGCGCGCTGGTGTGCACGGTCCGCGGACCCGACCGCGCGGAGGCGCTGCGCGCCGCGGGCGCCTGGACCCACCCGAAGGTCATGAAGGCCTTCTCGCACGCGTTGCAGGACGGCTGCCCCAACCCGGCCGTGCCGCCCGCGAACGCGACGATCGACGGTGTCACCCGCACCGTGCGCGAGACGAAGGCCCGCAAGCTCAACCGCTTCTGGGAGCTGGGCCCGCCCGAACTCGTCGAGTCCACGGTCGACGACCTCGCCGCCGCCCTCATCAACCCCTCCTCGTACCGGTCGGCGCTGCGCACGATGCAGGAACGCGCCGACGAGGCATGGCCGGTGTGGCGGGAGGCGGAGGCGGCATGACCGAGACCGTGCGCACGACCGCACCCGTCGAAGCCACCAAGGTGACACCGCCCCGCCGCCGGATCCCCACCCGCACACCCCACCCGGCGGGCGGCGGCCACAAAGGCACGGGACGGCTCGGCGGGCCCCTGACCGGGGTCCCGTGGGCCCTGCCCGCGCTGCTGTTCGTGGGTGTGCTGCTCGTGTACCCGTTCCTGCGCAGCATCTACGGCAGCTTCTTCGAGGACAACGGCTTCACCAGCCACTTCACCGGACTCGACAACTTCACCCGGCTCGCCGACGACCCCATCTTCGGCCGCTCGCTGCTCAACACCGTGATGTGGGTGGCGGGCACCCTGCTGCTCCCGGTCCTCGCGGGACTCGCCCTCGCCGTGGCCACGCACCGGATGCGCTTCGGGCTGATCGCGCAGACCGTCGTCGTGCTGCCGTACGCGGTCTCGGGCGCCGCGACCGCCGTGCTGTGGAAGTTCATCCTCACCTCGGAGGGCTCCCTCAACCAGGTCCTCGACGCCGTCGGCCTCGGCTCGCTGGCCCAGCCCTGGCTCCTGGAGTGGCCGCAGAACACCCTCTCCATGATCGTGGCCAGCACCTGGCAGGCCACGGGACTCAACGTCGTCCTCTTCGCCATCGGCCTGCGCGCCATCCCGCGCGAGACCGTCGAGGCCGCGGAGCTCGACGGGGCGCGGGGCTGGCGGATGTTCCGGCACATCACCCTGCCCCAACTGCGGTCCGTGACCGTGGTGGTGGTCGGCATGGCCATCGTCAACAGCCTCAAGGCCTTCGACATGATCTGGGTCCTCACCCAGGGCGGACCTGCCCGCTCCTCCGAGACCCTCGCGCTGACCATGTACCGCGAGGCCTTCCGGCTCTTCCACATCGGCTACGGCTCAGCGGTCGCCCTCGTCCTGTCCGTCATCGTCGTCGCCTCCTCGTGGCTGTATCTGCGCAGGCAGCTGCCCGAGACGTCCCCGCGCTGACCCGAGCCGTCCGACAAGGAGTGACACCCGTGGGAAAGACCCTCCGCAATCTCTTCGTCGCCGGCTGCGTGGTGCTGTGGCTGGTCCCGCTGTACCTGCTGGTCGTGAACGCGCTGACGCCCGTCGGCTCCTACACCGGCAACGCGGAATGGACGCCGAACGGCTTCGCGCTGTGGGACAACCTCGTCACCGCCTGGCGCGACGCGGGCATCGGCGAGAGCTTCGCCGGTTCGCTGCTCTACGCGGTGGTGTGCGGCGCGGCCGCCGTGCTCGTCGCCGCCATGGCCGCGTTCGCGGTGGTGGTACTGCCCATCCCCAAGCCCGCGTTCTGGTTCTGGCTCATCTACTCGGGGACCCTCTTCCCGCTGCAGATGTTCCTCGCCCCGCTGTTCGGCATGTACGCCGACGGCAATCTCTACGACACCCGGCTCGGCCTCATGCTCATCTACGTGGCGTGGTCGATCCCCTTCGCCTTCTTCCTCATCCGCAACCAGATGACCACGATGCCGCCCGAGGTGACCGAGGCCGCGATGCTCGACGGCGCCTCGTTCCGGCGGATCTTCTGGCGCATCCATGTCCCGCTGATGGGTTCGAGTCTCGCGGCCGCGTTCATCTTCCAGTTCACCGCCGTCTGGAACGACCTGCTGTTCGGCATCACCCTCAGCCGCACCCCCGACGTCCAGCCGGTGATGGCCGCCCTCACCAGCCTCAACAACGCCTATGCCTCGTCCGGGCCGCCCGTCATCCTGGCCGGCGCGCTCATCGTCTCCCTGCCCACCCTCGTCGTCTTCCTGACGTTCCGCGGCCTGTTCCTGCGCGGTGTCACCGCTTCCGCACTCTGAACTCCTCTCCCCACACCTCGACTTGGAGAAGTCCGCATGACCACACGGGCCCTCGTCCGCACCACCGACTGGGACAACGACCGCATCCGGGAGAGCCTGCGCGGCTCCGTCGTGAGCGCCGAAGGCAGCCTGTCCGGCAGCCCGTTGAGGCTCACCGTCGAGCCGCTGATGCGCCGCGCGGAGGGCGGCGGACTGTTGCAGTCGCTGCGCGTGGAGGCGGTGAACGGCGGCGCGATCCCGGCCGAACTCACCGTGCGCACCGAGTCCGGAACAACGCTGCCCGCCGAGCGCATCGCGGGCCCGAACGGCTCCGTGCGCCTGCTGCTGCCCGCCGTGGACACCGCGCAGCGTGTCACCGTGGTGTCGTCGCAGCAGGACGGCATCGACGTCACCCTCGCCCCGCAGCGCGAGTGGACCATCCACCTCGTGCACCACTCGCACCTCGACATCGGCTACACCGACCCGCAGGGCAAGGTCCTCGCCGAACACCTCTCGTTCCTCGACTCCTGCCTGGAACTGACGCAGGCCACCGACGACTGGGCGCCCGAGTCCCGGTTCCGCTGGTGTGTCGAGTCACTGCTCTCCTTCCAGCAGTGGGCCGAGGCCCGACCCGCCGAGCAGGTCAAGGAGTTCGTCCGGCGGGTCAAGGAGGGCCGCATCGAGCTGACCGCCCTGCCGTTCAACCTGCACAGCGAGACCTGCTCCACCGATGAGCTGCACGAACTCCTGCGCCTCGCCCACCAGGTGAGCGACGAGCACGGCGTCGAGTTCACCTCGGCCATGCAGACCGATGTGCCCGGCCATGTCGTCGGCATGATCGACGCGCTGAGCGCCGCCGGCGTCAAGTACCTGTCCGTGGCGCACAACTGGGCCGGCCGGTCCGTGCCCCATCTGGTCGGCGGAGAGAAGCTGCCGCGCCTGTTCCGCTGGCAGGCGCCCAGCGGCAACAGCGTGCTCGTCTGGATGACCGACACCCCGCACGGCCTCGCCTACATGGAAGGACCGCTGCTCGGCTTCGACACCGACTACTCCTCCGTCGACGACCTGCTGCCCGCCTACTTGACCTCGCTGGCCAGCAACCCGTATCCGTACCGCGGGGGAGTCTTCGGCTGGGCCATGGACGAGAAGGAGATCAAGCGCGAACCCTACCCGTGGGACGTCCTGCACCTGCGCGTCCAGGGCAAGTTCGGCGACAACGCGCCGCCGCGCCGCGTCATCGCCGACACCGTGCGCCGCTGGAACGAGACCTGGGCCTACCCGCAGCTGCGGCTGTCGCGCAACGAGGACTTCTTCACCGACGCCGAGAACCGGCTCGGCGACGAGATCCAGACCTTCGAGGGCGACTGGACGGACTGGTGGGTCGACGGCGTAGGCTCCGGCGCCCACCCGCTGTCGATGGCCCGCACCGCCCAGTCCGTCGTCGCCGACGCGCAGACGCTCGGCACCTTCGCCGGCGTCCTGGGCGCCACCGGTGCGGCCGACGACACACGTGACTCGGCCGGTGTGTACGAGGCGGTGTCCCTCTTCGACGAACACACCTGGGGCGCGGGCGACCCCTGGACCCACGGTCACGACCACGGCCACTCCGGCGAGCAGCAGTGGCACTGGAAGTACGGCCAGGCCGTGCGCGCCCGCGACGACGGCCAGTCCCTGCTGAACCGTGCGAACGCCCGCCTCGGCCAGCGCCTCGCCCGGCCCGCCGACACCCCGGCCGCGTACCACGTGGTGAACACCTGCTCCTGGCCGCGCACCGAGGTCGCGGAGATCTTCCTGCCCGAGTCCAGCGTCCCGCTCGAACAGGCCGTGACCGTGCACGACGCCCGCAGCGGCGCCCAGTTGACGCACGAGGAGCGGCCGCAGGACAACGAGGAACACCGCGACGCGGGCCGCTTCCTGCTCGTCCGCGTCGACGACGTGCCGGCCGCCGGTTCCGTACGCCTCGACGTCCGCGCCGCCGACACCACGGGCGGCGCCGTACAGGAGACGACGGCCGCGAAGGGCGCCACCGGCTGGAACCCCACCGGCGGCAGCGAGCGCGAGAACCCGGCCGACACCGCCGCCGCGGCGTACGCCCACGCGGACCCGCTGTTCCTGGAGAACGAGCACCTCGCCGTCCGCGTCGACCTCGCCCGCGCGTGCATCGCCTCCGTCATCGACAAGTCGACCGGCCGCGAACTCGTCCGCGCCGACGCCATCACCGGCTTCAACGCCTACATCCACGACAGCTACACCACGTCCGGAGGCTTCAACCACAACTCCAGCCGCACCACGGCCTCCGACCGCCTCGAACACCTCGGAAACCGCTCGGTCGCCCCGCCCGCCGCGCTCATCGCCCGCCGCGCCACGGCCACCGCCGAGACCCTCACGTACGAGACACGGCCGCCGGGCGCCAACCGGGTGCGCACCACGCTCACGCTGCCGCGCGGCGTCGGCCGCCTCGACATCGAGAACCAGGTCGACAAGGACGCCACCCTCGGCAAGGAGAGCGCCTACTTCGCGTTCCCCTTCGCCTTCGGGACACCCACCGTGCGGATGGAGGCCTCGGGCGGCGCGACCGGCAACGACCTCCCCGTGGTCCCCGGCTCGGCGCTGCACATGCGGGCCGTGCGCCGCTGGATCACGCTCCAGGAGGACGATCTCGCCGTCGGCTGGGCCACGCAGGACGCGCCGCTCGTCCAGTTCGGCAACATCGCCCTGCCGTACGCCCCGTTCCCCAAGACGATGAACCACGACGAACCGGCCACCGTCTACTCGTGGATCCACAACAACCTGTGGGACACCAACTTCCCCAGCGAGCAGGCCTTCGAGTTCACCTTCCGGTACTCGCTGTCCTGTGCCACCGGCGCCGACGTCGCGGGACTCGGCCCGCGCACCGCCGCCGGCACCTCGCGGCCGCTGCACGCCGTGCGGGCCCGTGGCGCCGTCAGCGCGGACGCCGCCGACCAGCTGGCCTTCGCGACTGTCGGCGACCCGCGCGTACGGCTCGTCGGCGCCACCACCCCGGACGCCGAAGCGGCCGTGCTGCTGCGCCTGCAGTCCTTCGCCGAGGAACCCGTCGCCTGCCCGGTGCGCGCGCTCTTCCCCGTCGCCTCGGCGCGGGTGGCCGACTACCACGGGCGGCCGGGGGAGGAGCTGACGACGGCGGACGGCGAGGTGACGGTCGACGTCCCGGCGCTCGGCACGACCGCCGTGCTGTTCCGGCGCTGACGACGGCGATCCCGCGCACCCCTGCGTAAAGGAGACTCTGTGTACCGGCACGACCCGCGTTACGCCCCCGCTCCCGACGCCGTCCTCACCGCCGGCTGGAGGCGGGTGGCGGCACAACTCCCGTCAGGTTCCGCCGTATTGGCGATCGACGGGCCGCCGTCCGCCGACTGGGACGCGCTCGCCGCACACCTGACGGGTGCGACACTGCTCGACGTACGGAGCCACTACGCACCCCCGGCGCGGATCCGCGCCCGCGTCGGCCACCCGGAGGGCGCGGACGACCCCTACTTCCGCAGGCTCGCCGAGAACCCGCTCGACGACCTCTTCGACACCGTGCCCACACCCCAAGTCCCCACCGAGGGAATCCTCGTCGTGTACGGGCCGGGCGCCGCGCTCGTCGAGCACGACCTGCTCTGGTACGCCGACGTGCCCAAGCGGTACGCGGAGGCCGCCACGGTCGCGGGCGCCCCGGGCAGCAACCTCGGCCTCCCGGACGAGAAGCCGGACCTGAGGCGGCTGTTCTACACCGACTGGCCCATGCTCGACCGGCACCGCGACACCCTCGCCCCCCGCGTCGACGGCTGGCTCGACCTCCAGGACCCCGCCCACCCGGGCTGGCTCGACGGCCGCGGCCTGCGCGCCACCTGCACCGCCCTGGCCCACCGGCCGGTCCGCACCCGCCCGTTCTTCAACTCGACGCCCTGGGGCGGCCATTGGGCACAGAGTGAACTCGGCTTCAACCCCGACGCCCGCAACACGGCGCTCGGCTACGAACTCATCGCACCCGAGGCGGGCATCCTCGTCGGGACCGGCCCCGAGGCGCAGGTCGAGGTGCCGTTCCAACTGATGTGCGCACTGGAGCCGGACCGGGTCCTCGGCGAGGAGGCACACGCCCGCTTCGGCACCTCGTTCCCCATCCGCTTCGACTACCTCGACACCGTCGGGGGCGGCAACCTCTCGCTGCACTGCCACCCCCAAGAGACGTACATGCGCGAGAAGTTCGGCTGGCACTACACCCAGCACGAGACGTACTACATGACCATCGGGAGCCCCGACACCAAGGTGTTCCTCGGCCTGCGCGAGGACACCGACGTCGACGCCTTCCGCAAACAGGTCGAGGCGGCGGCAGGACAGGGCACACCCATGGAGGTCGAGGACCACGTCCACGCCTTCCCCGCCGAACAGGGCCAGTTGTTCCTCATCCCCGCGGGTACCCCGCACGCAAGCGGCGCCGGCAACCTGGTCCTGGAGATCAGCGCCACCCCGTACCTGTACAGCCTGCGCTTCTACGACTGGCTCAGGCCCGACACCGACGGCAACCCCCGTCCCCTCCCGTACGAGCACGGCTTCGCCAACCTGGACACCGCACGCCGCGGCGAGGCCGTCGCCCGCGACCTCGTACAGGAACCACGCACCCTGCGCGAGGGGGACGGCTGGCGCGAGGAGCTGCTCGGCGCGCTGGACGAGATGTTCTACGAGGTGCGCAGGTACGTGCTCGAACCGGGCGCCGAGGCGCAGGACGACACCGCCGGGCGCTTCCACGTACTGAACGTGGTGGACGGCGCCGGCGTGACCCTGCACACCGAGGCCGGTGACACCCACGAGCTGGCCCACGCCGAGACACTCACCGTGCCCGCGGCCGTCGGCCAGTACCGGCTGCGCGCCGCCGGCGCAGGTCCCGTACGGGTCGTGAAGGCGCTCGTCCGGTGATCCCGGTCATCGAGGTCGGCGGCACCCATGTCACCGCCGGCCTCGTCGCCCCGGCCGACGGTGCGGTCCAGCGGCGCACCCACCGGCCGCTCGACCCGGGCGCCCGCGCCGAGGGCATCCTCGGCGCGGTGTGCCGCTGCGCCGACGCGCTCGATGCCCCGGCGGGGGCCGTATGGGGCGTGGCTCTGCCCGGCCCCTTCGACTACGCGCGCGGCATCGGACTCTTCGCGGGCGTCGGCAAGTTCGAGGCGCTGTACGGGGTGGACGTGCGGGCCGCGCTGTTCGCGGGCATGGCACGGCGACCGGGCCGGATCGTCTTCCTCAACGACGCGCACGCGTTCCTGCTGGGGGAGTGCTCGACGGGAGCCGCCGTCGGACACACCCGCGTAGTGGGCATCACCCTCGGCACGGGCGTCGGCTCGGCCTTCCTCGCGGACGGCCGCATCCTCTATCACGGCCCCGGGGTGCCGCCCGAGGGACGCATGGACCTGACCACCGTCGACGGCGCACCGCTGGAGGAGTCCGTGTCCCGCCGCGCCCTCCTGGCCCGGTACGGCGACCCGGGCGCGGACGTGCGCGACATCGCCGAACGGGCCCGCGCGGGCGAGCGGCCCGCCCGACGCGTCCTCGACGAGGCGTTCGGGACACTCGGCGCCGTCCTCGGCCCGCGCCTCGCCGCGTTCGAGGCGACCGCCCTCTTCGTCGGCGGCTCGATGGCCGGATCCTGGGACCTGGTCGCACCCGCCCTGCACACCGGTCTCGCCAAAGGCGGCTGGACACCCGACGCGGCCGACGTGAACGGGCGGCCTCCCACGCGGCATACTCGTGCGATGCGCCCCGCCGCCCTCGCCGGCGACGCGGCGCTGCTGGGCGCGGCGCGCGCGGTCGCGGCCCGGGACACGAACCGTAGAGAGCCGGGGTGGTAGCGGCCACCCGGACCGGCAAGGGGGAAACATTGGGCACGTCCGGCGCCGCCAAGGACCCGCGTCCCACGGTGCGGGACGTCGCACAGCGGGCGCGGGTCAGCGCCATGACGGTCTCGCGGGTGCTGCGCGACGACCCCAAGGTGCTGCCCGCCACCGCGGAGCGGGTGCGCGCGGCGGCGGCCGAACTCGACTACCGCCGCAATGAGATGGCGCGCAGTCTGCGCCTGGGCAGCGGCACCGGCCTTGTCGGACTCGTCGTCACCAACCTCGCCAACCCCTTCTACTCCCGGCTCGCCCTCGGCGTCGACGCCGTTGTCGGCGGGCACGGCCTCAAGACCGTCATCGGCAACACGGCACACGACGTCGACCGCGAACGCGACCTCGTCGAGGACCTGGTGGCCCGCCGCGTCGACGGCATCATCGTGGTGCCCGCCGACGACGACCAGCGCCACCTCGCCGCCGCCGCGGCCGGTGGCGTGCCCGTCGTCGTCGCGAGCCGGCCGCCGAACGGCTTCGACGCCGACTGCGTCCTCGTCGACGACCACGGCGGAGCCCGCACCGTCACCCGCGAACTGCTTGGCGCGGGACACCGCCGCATCGGCTTCCTCGGCTCGCCACCCGCCGTCTACACGGGCGGGGAACGCCTGCGCGGCTTCACCGACGCGCTCGCCGAAGCGGGCATCCAGCCCGAACCGCACTACGTGCGCCTCGGGCAGCAGCAGACGGCCGAGGCGACCCGCGCCGCCGCCGACCTGCTGGCCCTTCTTGAGCCACCGACCGCGCTGTTCTGCTCCAACAACCGCAACACCATCGGCGCCTTCCGTGCCATCAGAGCCGCCGGAGCCCCCACGGCGCTCGCGGGATTCGACGACTTCGAACTCGCCGACGTGCTCGGGCTGCCGCTGACCATCGCCGCGTACGACAGCGACGAACTCGGCAAGGAGGCGGGCCGGTTGCTCGTCTCCCGGCTCGGCGAGCGGGCCGCGGAGCGCGGCAAACAGGGCGGCCCGGCCGCCGCCGCGCGACGCGCGGTGGTGCCCACGACCCTGGTCCACTACGGCTAGGGTCGAAGGCCCGCCCCACCCCGAAGGATCCGCCGCCGATGCCCGACACCCCGCAGGCCCCCGTCATCCACGGCAACGAGCCCGGCTCGTTCGCCCGCAGCGTGCTCGCCGAGCGGCACCCCGCGCTCATCGAGAAGGTGCGTGCCGCCTTCCCGTACGGCCCCGCGCAGCACCGCGCCCTGGACGCGCTGCTGCGCAACACCGCGGACGGTGTGATCGAGCCGCTGGGCGAGGGAGCGCAGGACCGCGAGCGCTGGGACGCGTGGGGGAGCGAATGGTTCGGGTCGTCGTGGTTCGACGCGCCGTTCCTGTGGGCGGAGAGCTACTTCTACCGCCAACTCCTCGGAGCCGTCGGGTACTTCGGTGAGGGCGACGGTGTCTGGCGGGGCGTCGACCCCTTCCAGCCGTTCAAGCGGGCCGAACTCGGCAGCCCCGAGACGGACGCCGAGCTGGGCGCGGTCGACTGGCTCGCCTCGGTGTCCCTGGCCGAGCAGGAGCGCGGCCTGCTGCTCGGGTCGCTGTGGGGCAACCGCGCCGACCTCGGATTCCGCGTCACCGCCGACGGCGCCGAACCGGGCGCGGACACCCAGCTCGTCGCCGACGACTCCGAGGCGCTGTGGGCCGCGCTGCCGCGGGGCGGTGGCGCCTGGGTGAGCCTCGTCGCGGACAACGCCGGGCGGGAACTCCTCGCCGACCTGCTGCTCGTCGACCACCTGCTCGCGCACGGGCGCGTGGCGCGCGTGACCGTGCAGCTCAAGCCGCATCCGTACTACGTCTCCGACGCCATGACGGCCGATGTCGTCGACTGTGTGCGGCGGTTGCACCGGGCCGGCGGCGCGGCGGCCGAGGCCGGCGGCCGGGTCTGGGCCGCGCTGGGCGACGGCCGGATCACTCTCCGCGCACACTCCTTCTCCTGCTCGCCGCTGCCCTACGCCGAGATGCCCGACGACCTGCGCGCCGAGTTCGCCGCGACGACCCTCACCGTGCTCAAGGGCGACCTCAACTACCGGCGCCTGGTGGGGGACCGTATGTGGGAGCCCACGACGCCGTTCGCCGAACGGACCACGTACTGGCCGACCCCCGTGGTCGCGCTGCGCACCCTCAAGTGCGACGTGATCACGGGCATCGAGGCGGCCACCCGAGACGCGCTGGACGCCGCCGAACCGGACCAGAAGTGGCGGGTCAGCGGCGCCCACGCGCTCGTACAGGCGCGCATGTGAGGTCGCGCGGGTGACAGTGACGGGTCAGGCCGCCGCCCGCTCCAGCGTCTCCAGCGAACGGCCCGCCGTCTCCCGCACGAACGTCACCGTGAACGCGAACGCGAGGACGCAGATGCCCGCGAAGAGCGCGAAGGCGGTGCCCGCCCCGGCCGTGAGCAGTACGGGGAAGACCAGCGAGACGGCGAAGTTCGCGGCCCAGTTCGTGCCCGAGCCGACACTCACGCCGACGCTGCGCACCCGTAGCGGGAACAGCTCCGGCAGCATCACCCACAGCAGCGGCGCCCAGCTCAGCGAGTACGCCACCTTGAAGACGGCGAGGCTTGCGACGGCCGCGACCTGGCCGAGCGTCTGGTGCAGCAGCCCCAGCGAGAACACCGCGCACAGCGTGCTCATGCTCACGATCATCAGGACGAGCCCGGTGAGCAGCAGCGGCTTGCGTCCGACCCGGTCGACCAGACGTCCCGTCACAAAGGTCGTGACGATGGACAGGACACCGAGCCCCACGCTGTTGAGCAACGCCGCGGAGTCCCCGAAACCGGCCGCCTTCAGGATGGTCGGCGCGTAGAAGACGATCGTGTTGGAGCCGATGATCTGCTGGATCACCGCCATGGCGACGGCGATGCACAGACCGCGCCGCACCCGGCGGTCGGCGAACAGCTCCCGCAGACGGCCCTGGCGCTCGTGCGAGCCGTGCGCGGCGGCACGGATGTCCGCGAGCTCCGCGTCCGCCTCCTCCTCGGTGTGCAGGCGAAGGAGCACGGTGCGCGCCTCGTCCTCGCGGCCGTGCGCGACGAGCCAGCGCGGTGTCTCCGGCTGCGTCCACATCCCGGCGAACAGCACGGCGGCGGGGACGATCGCGAGCCCGAGCATCCAGCGCCAGGCGCCCGCGTCGGACAGCAGGTAGGAGATGAGGTACGAGACGAAGATGCCGACCGCGATCATCATCTGGTTGAGCGTCGACACCCGCCCGCGGATGGCGGTCGGGGCCAGCTCGGAGAGATAGCTGGGGATCACGGACGAGGACAGGCCGACGGCCACACCCGTGATGACCCGAAAGGCGATGAGGATCCAAGGGCCGGTGGCCACCGCCATGCCCAGCGCGCCCGCGCCGAACACCACGGCCGTGCCGAGCATGACCGGGCGGCGTCCCCAGCGGTCCGTGGCGGGCCCGGCCGCGAAGCAGCCGGCGATGGCGCCGATCATCAGCGAGCTGACGAACGCGCCCTGCATCCAGGCGCTCAGCCCCAGGTCACGGGTGAGGAACAGCTGGGCACCCGCCACGATCCCCATGTCGTACCCGGACAGCAGACCGCCGAAGGCGCCGCAGAGATAGAGCAGAAGCGTGCGGCGTGAACGGACATCCGCGCTCGGTGCGTCGGACACCGAGGTCCTGGTGACGGCAGGCATGACGAGCTCCCTTGCTGGTCGGCTCCGCCTCATTAGCGTCAACACTCCGACGAAAATCAAGGGGTAACGACCAGCGGTTTTGATTTCTGTCGTGAGTCTTGACGAAAATGCGCGGGACGGGGGAATATCCGACGCATGGCAGTGGTCAACGCAGCGGACAAGAACCCCACCGTGCTGCGCCAGTTGCGGTTCGGGAACGTGGAGCGGGTCCTCCAGGTGCTGCGCAGGCAGGGCCCCAGCAGCAGGGCCGACGTGGGCGCCGCAACGGGGCTCTCACGGACCACGCTCTCCACCATCGTCGGGCGGCTGCTCGCCGACGGCGTCGTCACCGAGGAGCCCGCCGGGCCGCCCTCGGGCCGCGGCCGACCGGTGCACCGGCTCACGCTCAACCCGCGCTCCGCCCAGGCGGTCGGCATCGAGGTGGGCCGCGAGCGCATCACGGTCGCCATCGCCAACGCGGCGCACGAGGTGACCGCTTTCGCGGGCACCCACCAAGCACAGCGCTCCGGCGCCCGTGAACAGGCGCCCGCCGCGCTCGGCCTGCTGCGCGAACTGGCTGCCCGCGAAGGCATCGACCTCGCCGGACTCGGCGGCGTCGGCATCGGCACACCGGGCCCCGGAGACACCACGGACCGCCGGCAGACCGTCGCCGACGCCGTCTCCGAAGCCCTCGACGTGCCGGTCCTCGCCGACAACAACACGCGCCTCGCCGCTCTCGGCGAGGCCATCTGGGGCGCGGCCCGCGGCGCGGGCGACGCCCTGCACCTCACGCTCTCCTATGGCATCGGCGGCGGCCTCGTCGCCGGCGGCCTGCTCTTCCGGGGCGCCCAGGGCGCCGCGGCCGAGATCGGACACATCAGCGTCGACGCCGACGGGCCGCGCTGCTGGTGCGGCGGGCAAGGCTGCCTGGAGCAGGTGGCCGCGGTGCCCGCGCTGCTGCGGGCGGCCGGGCGGCGCAGCTGGGAGAGGTTCGCGGAGGCGTTCGCGACCGGAGCCGACACCGAGCGCGCCGTCGTCGAGCGCGCCGCGCTCGCCGTCGGGCGTGCGCTCGCCGCCGCGTCCAGCACCGCCAACCCGCGCCGCATCGTGCTCGGCGGCGAGGTCGCGGACCTCGGCGCCGACTTCCTCCGCCCCGTCGAGGACGCCTTCCGCCGCTACACTGCGACCCGCGTCCACGACGGCGTGGAACTCGTCCCGGCCGCGCTCGGGGAGCGTTCCGGCGCGCTCGGCGCGCTCGCCCTCGTCTTCCACGAGTCACCGCTGCTCGCGGGGTACGCGACGGCGGACGCGGTGGCCGCCGCGTCGCCCGGGGCGTCGTTGGGCGCGGAGCCCGGCGCGGAGTCCACCGGGGAAGCCGCGACCCACGCCTCGTAGTACCTGCCCTGAACCGAGACACCCCCTCGTACGATCCGAAAGGCACCGCCGTGCGCCACAACATGCTCTTCCTGATGACCGACCAGCACCGGGTCGACACCCTCGGGGCCTACGGCAATCCGCACGTGCGCACCCCGAACCTCGACCGGATCGCCGCCGAGGGCACCCGCTTCGACAGTTGCTACACACCCACCGCCATCTGTACCCCGGCCCGCGCCAGCCTGCTGACCGGCGCGGCACCCTTCCGGCACAAGCTGCTCGCCAACTACGAGCGCAACGTGGGTTATCTGGAGGACCTCGCCGACGGCCAGTTCACCTTCGCCGAGCAGCTGAAGGGCGACGGCTACAACCTCGGCCTGATGGGCAAGTGGCACGGCGGCGTCCAGCGCACCGCCGCCGACTACGGTTTCGAGGGCCCGAACCTGGAGGGCTGGCACAACCCCGTCGACCACCCCGACTACCTCGCCTACCTCAAGGAGCGCGGCCTGCCCGAGTACGCGATATCCGACCGGATGCGCGGCACCACCCCGAACGGCAGCCCCGGCAACCTCCTCGCGGCCCGCCTCCACCAGCCCGTCGAGGCCACCTTCGAGTACTACCTCGCCACCCGCACCATCGAGATGCTGCGCCGCTTCGCCGAGGACGAGCGCGGCGGCGAGGGCAATCCGTTCTTCCTCGCCACCCACTTCTTCGGCCCGCACCTGCCGTACATCCTGCCGAACGAGTACTTCGACATGTACGACCCCGAACTCGTCGAACTGCCCGCCTCCATGGCCGAGACCTTCGCGAACAAGCCGCCCGTGCAGAGCAACTACAGCAAGCTGTGGGCCTTCGACACCATGCCGCTGGCCGCCAGCCGCAAGCTGATCGCCGCCTACTGGGGCTACGTCACCCTCATCGACGAGCAGATCGGCCGCATCATGCGGGCCGTCCGCGACCTCGGCCTCGACGAGCGCACTGCCGTCTGCTTCACCGCCGACCACGGCGAGTTCACCGGCGCCCACCGCCTGCACGACAAGGGTCCCGCCATGTACGAGGACATCTACCGGATCCCCGGACTGCTCCGTGTCCCCGGCGGCGCGGCCGGCCAGGTCCGTGACGAGTTCGTCTCCCTGACCGACTACACGGCGACGATCCTCGAACTGGCCGGCGCCGACGCCGCCCCGGCAGTCGACAGCCGCAGCCTGCTCCCCATCGCCCGCGGCGAGCACCCCGAGTGGGACGAACACCACCTCGCCGAGTACCACGGCCACCACTTCCCGTACCCTCAGCGCATGCTGCGCACCCGCCGCTACAAGCTCGTCGTGAACCCCGAGTCCCACAACGAGCTGTACGACCTCCGGGCCGACCCGGACGAGCTCCAGAACCGCTACGAACACCCGGAACTGCACGACGTGCGAACGCAGTTGATGCACCGCCTGTACCACCTGCTGCGCGACCGCGGCGACAACTTCTACCACTGGATGACGCCGATGTACGACGTGCCGACCGACTACGACACGACGCTTTCCGCGTTCGAGTCGGAGGGCGTGGCCCCGTGAGCGACTGCACTCCTGACCCGGCCCCCTCCTGCTGCGCGCCCTCCCGCGAGGGCGGCCCGGAGGCGACCGGCACGGGACCGGTCGCGCTCACGCTCGCACCCCGCGAACAACCGGCCTACGACACCCGCGTCGAGCTGCCCGGCGGCACCTTCCGCATGGGCAGTGAGGACGCGGACGCCAACCCCGGGGATGCGGAGGGCCCGGTGCGCGAGGTACGTGTGAAGCCCTTCGCCATCGATGCGTACGCCGTCACCACCGCCCGCTTCGCCGCGTTCGTCGAGGCGACCGGACACCGCACCGAGGCCGAACGCTTCGGCTGGAGCTATGTGTTCGCCAAGTTCCTGCCCGGCCACCTGCGCAAGATCTCACCGCGCCCGGACGCCACCCCGTGGTGGTGCGGCGTCGAGGGCGCGACCTGGCGCACACCGGAGGGCCCCGGCAGCGACCTCGAAGGCCGCTGGGACCACCCCGTCACCCATGTCGGCTGGGCCGACGCCGCCGCCTTCGCCAAGTGGGCGGGCGGCCGGCTGCCCACCGAGGCCGAGTGGGAGTACGCGGCGCGCGGCGGCCTCGACCAGGCCCGCTACGCCTGGGGCGACGAACTGACCCCCGGCGGCGAGCACATGTGCAACATCTGGCAGGGCACGTTCCCCACCAAGAACACCGCCGAGGACGGCTACGCGGGCACCGCCCCCGTCCACGCCTTCCAGCCGAACGGCTACGGCCTCCACAACGTCGCGGGCAACGTATGGGAGTGGAACGCCGACCTGTGGGAGCGGGGCGGCGACCCGAACACCCGCGTCATGCGCGGCGGCTCGTACCTCTGCCACCACTCGTACTGCAACCGCTACCGCGTGGCCGCCCGCACCTCGAACACCGCGGACAGCACGTCGGGCAACACCGGGTTCCGGGTGGTCTACTCGGCCTGAGCCACGTACTCCACGGTGACCTGCTCCGCGTGCGGCGCGAGCAGGTCGCGCAACTCCTCGGCCGCCGCCTTCAACAGGTGCCCGTCGCGCTCCGCCGCCACCGTCTCCATCAGGAACGCGACCCGGGTCGAGTCCTCGGTGACGCAGGTGCGGTGTGCGTCGCGGTGGTTCCAGTGGCGGGTCAGGACGCCGGTGGCGTCGGCGTAGATGATCTCGCCGGGCTTGGGGTGCTCGACGGTGTCGGGCTCGCCGAGCGGGGTGAACTCCTCGGTGCCGTCGGCGTAGCTGATGTCGACCACGTCACCCGTCACGTGGTCGAGGTCGAAGGCCCCGGCGGGCAGGCCGTGGCGTACGGAGACGACGTTGTAGGAGTCGACCGCCGGGTTGATGCGCGGCAGCGCGCCCTTCTTCGCCATGCGGCGGCCGAGCGCGTCGACGCTGGGCCGGATGCGGCGCGGGTTGGTGCCGAAGGCGCGGTACGCGGTGTGCCACGCCTCGATGCGGGGGTCGGACTCGTCGGCGGGCTGCCAGGACCCGTCGGCGAGCTCGCGCTCCAGGTCGTCGAGGGCCGTGACCGTCGCGGGCCAGGGCTCGTGGCCGCGCAGTCCCGTGGCCGTGACCACGGCGATCAGGGTGTCGGGGAAGGCGTCGGCGACGGCGGACGTGAGGTGGAAGGCGGGCATCGGGCTGCTCCGTATCTGGGGGAGGGATGGGGGAGAGGGGTCAGGTGAGGGCGAGGAGGCTGACGGCCACGGCGGCCGTGCCCAGGCCGACCAGCTGCCCCCGGTGGATGCGCTCCGCCAGCACGCCGCGTGCCAGCAGCACCGTACCGGCCGGGTAGAGCGCGGTGATCACGGCGACGACGGCGAGATCGCCGCTGCGCGCGGCCAGCAGGAAGAGCAGATTGGCGAGCGAGTCGAGCACACCGGCGGCCGCGGAGATCCCGTACGCGGGCTTCTCCGCCCCGAGCCGCTTGTGCAGGACGCCCGCGGCGCCCAGCGTGACGAGCGACGATACCGCCCTGCCGACGATCAGCGGCGCCACGCCACTGTCCGACGGCGCCTGGTGCAGACAGACCAGCTGGAGCGCGATGGCGGCGCCCGCCCCGAGGGCGAGCAGCAGTGCCGTGCGCGAGGGGCGGGACGAGCCCGCGCCGCTCCGGGCGCTGACCAGGACCACGGCGACGAGCGCGAGCGGCAGACCGACGAGCCCCGCCGTGGCGAGGTGCTCGCCCTGCAGCAGCCCCACGGAGACCGGCAGCGCCGCGGACACCAGCGCCGTCACCGGGGACAGCACGTTCATCGGGCCGATGGCGAGGGTCTTGTAGAGCAGCGCGAACGCGACGGCCGAGGCGACACCGGAAGCCACGCCCCAGCCCACGGCGGCGGGCGAGAACGAGGCGCCGAGGAACGGCCACAGCAGCAGCTCCACGGCGAGACTGGCGGGCGCGGCGACCATCACCGTGCGCAGCACATGGGCCTTGCGGGCGCCGAGACCGCCGAGGAAGTCGGCGCATCCGTAGGCGAGGGAGCTGCCCAGGGCCAGCAGCAGAGCGATCACGAAACGGTCCCTTGTCATCAAGCGGGGCATTCGGAGTATTCAGTGGAACGACTAGAACGTACAACGAAACGACCGTGACGTGTCAACCGAGTGACCGGGCGGTACATTCCACTGACCCGCTGATGACGACCGTGGAAGGTGGCCGGGTGACCGAGACCGAGACAGAGGCGGCCCTGCGCACGCTCGCGCGCAACGTCAGGACGGCCCGCGCCCGCGCGGGCCTCTCCCTGGACGAGCTCGGCCGCCGGGCGGGCGTGAGCAAGGGCGCCCTGGTCGGCCTGGAGAAGGCCCAGGGCAATCCGAACTTCGCCACGCTGGTGCGGCTCGCCGACACGCTCGGCGTCTCGGTGTCAGCCCTCCTCGAGGGCCCGGCCGACGGGCGCGTGCGCGTGGTGTCCGCGGACGCCGTGATGCCGCTGTGGGCGGGGGAGCAGGGCGGCGAGGCCCGCCTCATGCTCACCACCACGGGACCGTCGCCCGTCGAGGTGTGGCGCTGGCGCCTGGAGCCGGGCGATGAGTACCCGAGCCACCCCCACCAGGCCGGAGTGGTGGAGACCGTCAGCGTGACCGAGGGCAGCATGACCCTCGTCGTGGACGGCGCCGAACACTCCGTGGCCGCCGGGCAGACCGCCACCTTCGACGGGGACGCCGCGCACTCCTACCGGGGAACGGGCGACGCGACCTGCCACCTGATCATGACCGTGCAGCTGCCGCCGGGGTCATAGGCACCACCTATCCGGGGCATCGATTTTTGGTCGTGGACCTCCGCGCACGCAAACCGCTTCACTGACACGGTAGTTGGGGCGGCGCCGGACGGGCCCGGCGCCGTACTCCTGGAGCCGAGCCGCCGCGTGCTGCGCGACCTGGCCGCCGTACGCGAACGGGCCGCCGCCCTGACCGGAACCGGCAGCGGAACCGTCGAAGTGGCCACCATGCCCTCACCCGGCATCGAGCCCATGGCCACGCTGATCCACCGCTTCGCCCAGCTGCACCCCGACGTCACCATCAGCACCCGCGCCGCCTTCACCCCCGAGGAGACCGTCGAACTGGTCCGCAGCGGCGCCTGCGAACTGGGGGCTCGGCGCCGACAAGCCGGTGACCGCGCCCGGCATCGACATGCTGCCCGTGGAGGCGCAGCCGTTCGTCGTCGTGGGCGCCGCCGACGGCCCCTTCGCCGACGGCGCCGTGCTGCACCCCCAGGACCTCGCCGGGCACAAGCTGATCGCCTCCCGCCCCGGCAGCCTGATGCGCGGCATCGTCGACGACATCACCGCCCGCGGCGGGGACACCGAGATCGTCGCCGTCGTCGACCACCGCACCTCCATCCTCCCGCTCGTGCTCACCGGCGTGGGCGTCGCCGTGCTGCCCGCCGCCGAGTACCCGGACGTGGAGACCGAGAGCGTCCTGGTCGACGCCATGTCGGCGAAGTTCGTGCTCAAGCCCGAGGACCTGTCGGTCGTCGTCGCCTCCAACCTCAACGCCGAGCGGCGCTTCCCGAGCATGTTCGAGCCGGTGCACGGCTCGGCACCCGACATCGCCGGGCAGGGCCTCGCCAACCCGATCGGCGCGGTCGGCAGCGCCGCGCTGATGCTGGAGCAATTCGGCCTGCCCGACGAGGCGGCGCGCCTCAACAAGGCCATCGAGACCGTCACCGGAGCCGGCGTCCTCCCCCGTGACGTCGGCGGCACCGCCACCACGGAGGAGGTCACCAAGGCGCTGATCGACGCCCTGGCCGTGCCGTCGCCTACCAGCTGATCCCCGCCGCGACCGGCCGGTGGTCGCTGCCTGTCGCGGGCAGTACCCAGGACCTGTCCGCCGTGACGCCCCGGATCAGGATCTGGTCGATGCGCACCACCGGGAAGTCCGCCGGATAACTGAAGCCGAAGCCGTCCCCCGCCTCATCCTGGGCCGAGTCCAACTGCGAGGTGAGGCCCGCGAGGGCGCGGTCGTCCGTGGAGCCGTTGAGGTCGCCGAGCAGCACCACCCGCTCGCCGTCCTCGGCGGCGATCGCGTCCGCGAGGGCCTGTGCGTTGCGGTCCCGGCTGTCCGTCCAGAAGCCGCCGCGGGGCATGACGCGCACCGAGCCCAGATGGGCCACGTACACCGCCACCGGCCCCCGGTCCGTGGTGACCGTGGCCCTCAGCGCCCGGTTGGAGGGCAGCTTCTCGGCGGCCGACTTGGCGGCACCCAGCGGTCCGACGTCCTGCTGGAGGTCGACCGGTCCGGTGTCCGACAACGGCAGCCTGCTCCACAGCCCGACCGTGCCCTGCACCGTGTGATGCGGATAAGCCGCGGCCAGCTCCTTCTCGTACGTGCCCCGGGCCTGCGCCGTGATCTCCTCGAGCGCGAGCACATCGGCTCCGGAGGCCGCCAGGGCGTGGGCCGTGCCCGCCGGATCGCGGTTGCCGGCGCCGACGTTGTGGCTGACGACGGTGAGGTCACTGTCGGCGGCGTGCGCCTTGTCGCCGAGGACGCCGCCGAACAGCCCCGTCCACACCACGGCCGGCAGCAGCACCGCCACCACCGCGGACGCCGAGCGCCGCCACAGCGCCCCGACCAGCAGCACCGGCACGAGCAGGCCGAACCACGGCAGGAAGGTGTCCAGCAGGCTGCCGAGGCCCCCGCGGTCCGTGACGTGCGCGTGCAGCAGCAGAAGCAGCCCGAGCAACAGGGCGAGGCCCGCGAGCACCCGGCCGCGCTTCCAGGGGCCGGGGCGGGAGAGGGCGCGGATCGACCGGATCGTCCGTACGCGCTTGCTGTCGGTCACTTCCGCATCCTCGGGTCCTCGGTGGGGTCGGCATAGGGGGCCGGGCAGCCGTGATAGGCGGCCTCGGGCCGGAGTTCGTAGTGCCATGGCTCGTTGCCGTAGATCTGGCAGAGCCCGTACGCGGCGCCGTGCTCGGACAGCCACGTCGTCGCCTCGGAGCGTCCGAGGTCGACCGCGTCGCCGGACACGTGCGGTGAGGTGTCGGCGGTGGCCACCCATTGGGCTGCCTCGGACTCCGAGCCGTACTTGGAGACCGCCTCGTCGAGCAGCCGGTTCTGGTACTCGGGGGAGCGCCAGCCGCTGTTGACGTAGAACGTGAGTCCCTTGCCAGAGGCGTCCGTCGCCGCCCGGCGCAGGGCCTTGAGCAGGTCCGGGTCGAGCTCGCCGACGGCCGGGGTCGTGTCGTCGAAGACCGTCACGCCGTCGGGGACCACGCCGTCGGCCTCGCCCACCGCGTTCTGCCCGCCGCGCTGCCGCGACTCCATGGGAGCCGGCGCCGAGTCCGACGAGTGTGTCGGCGTCGGGGGAGCCTTCGCCGGCGGCGAGGCCGACGAGGACCGGGGCGACTGGAGGCCGAGGACCGTGGCGACCACGGCCGCGACGACGACGAGGCCGATGGCGAGGAGCGACAGATGCTTCGGTCGGGCCGTGGGAGTGTGAGTCATGCCGCCAGTCAAGGCAGCGCGATGTTGCCAGAACGTCTGCGCTTTTCGATATGCCGCCGATACACGCCGACTCGTAGCGTGAAGGTCATGCGAGTGCTGATAGTCGAGGACGAGCGGTACCTGGCGGAGGCCGTGCGCGACGGGCTGCGCCTGGAGGCGATCGCCGCCGACATCGCGGGGGACGGGGACACCGCCTGGGAGCTGCTGAGCGTCAACACCTATGACATCGCCGTCCTCGACCGAGACATCCCCGGGCCCTCCGGCGACGCGATCGCGGGGCGCATCGTGGCCTCCGGCAGTGGCATGCCGATCCTCATGCTGACCGCGGCCGACCGCATCGACGACAAGGCCTCGGGGTTCGAACTCGGCGCCGACGACTACCTGACGAAGCCGTTCGAGCTCCAGGAACTCGTGCTCAGGCTCCGGGCGCTCGACCGCAGGCGCGGCCACAGTCGGCCGCCCGTGCGGGAGATCGCGGGCGTACGCCTCGACCCGTTCCGCAGGGAGGTCTACCGCAACGGCCGTTTCGTCGCGCTGACCAGGAAACAGTTCGCCGTGCTCGAAGTCCTCGTGGCCGCCGAGGGGGGCGTCGTCAGCGCCGAGGAGCTCCTGGAACGGGCGTGGGACGCGCACGCCGACCCGTTCACCAACGCCGTCCGCATCACCGTCTCCGCCCTGCGCAAGCGGCTCGGTGAACCCTGGATCATCGCCACCGTGCCGGGCGTCGGCTACCGCATCGAGGAGCGGGAGGAGCGCGATGGATAGGGAGCCCGGCGCGAGCGTCCGCCTCAAGCTGACCCTGAGCTACGCCGCGTTCCTCATGGTCGCCGGTGGCCTGCTGCTTGCCGCCGTGGGGTTCTTCCTCGTGAGCGAGGGGTGGCTGCAAACCAACGGACAGGGGGCATGGCGAGCGACTCCGGGCACCACCTTCGTGCGCGGGTTCGCCCCGCTGGCGGCCTGGGTCATGCTGTTCCTCCTGGTGTTCGGCCTCGCGGGAGGATGGTTCCTCGCCGGACGCATGCTCGCCCCGCTGCACCGCATCACGGACGCCACCCGCGCCGCCGCGCACGGCTCGCTCTCCCACCGCATCGGCCTGGAGGGCCGGAGCGACGAATTCCGTGAACTGGCCGACGCCTTCGACATGATGCTCACCGAACTGGAGGCCCACGTCGCCGAACAGCGGCGCTTCGCCGCCAACGCCTCCCACGAACTGCGCACCCCGCTCGCCGTCTCGAAGTCGCTCCTCGACGTGGCCCGCGCCGACCCAGACCGCGACATCGGCGAACTCGTCGACCGGCTCAGCACCGTCAACACGCGGGCGATCGATCTCACCGAGGCCCTGCTCCTGCTCAGCCGCGCCGAGCAGCGCGCCTTCACCCGCGAGGACGTCGACCTGTCCCTCCTGGCGGAGGAGGCCGTCGAAACGCTCCTCCCGCTGGCGGAGAAGAGCGGCGTCGCCCTCGAAACCCGCGGCGACATCGCCCGCGCGTCCGGATCGCAGCCGCTCCTGCTGCAACTGGCCACGAACCTCGTGCACAACGCGATCGTCCACAACGTGCCCGAGCGGGGCACCGTGTGGATCACCACAGGCGTCCGCCCCGGCGCGGCGGTGCTCACGGTCGAGAACACCGGCGAGTCGCTGCCCCCCGATCTGGTCGCCACCCTCACCGAACCCTTCCAGCGCGGCACCGAACGCATCCGGGGCGACCACCCCGGCGTCGGCCTCGGCCTCGCCATCGTCCGCTCCATCACCCGCGCCCACGACGGCACGCTCACCCTCACCCTGCGTCCCTCCGGCGGCCTGCGCGTCACCGTGGAACTCCCGGCCACCGGCATGTGAGGTCGGCCACCGAAGCCGTCCCGAGGGCCAGTAACGGTCAAGAACCCCAGGTCACCGTGTCATCATTCGATGACATCGCTTGATGACATGAATGGGAAGACCTTGCAGCCCTCCATATCAGTGCCCGCGCCCAGCGCTCCGCCGCTCCGCCACCCCCGCGCCCTCGTGCCGGTGCTGGTCAGCCTCGGAATGCTGGTGGCCGTCGTCAGCAGCCTCGGCGCGCCGCTGATCCCCACCATCGCCGCCGAGGACCACGTCGCCGTCTCCACCGCGCAGTGGGCGCTGACGGTCACCATGCTGGTCGGCGCCATCGCGACCCCCGTCATGGGACGGCTCGGCGACGGTCCGCACCGCAAGCGCGTCATCCTCGGCGGACTCGCCGCCGTCTTCGTCGGCAGCCTGCTCGCGGCGCTGCCGCTCGGGTTCGCCTGCCTCCTCGCGGGCCGGGCGCTGCAGGGCGTCGGCATGGGGCTCGTGCCGCTGGCCATCGCCACCGCGCGCGACGCGCTGCCGCCCGAGAAGGCACGGAGCGCGGTGACCACCCTGTCGCTGACCACCGCGGCGGGCATCGGCCTCGGCTACCCGATCACCGGACTCTTCGCGGAGTACCTCGGCATGTACGCCGGATTCTGGTTCGCGCTCGCCACGGCCGCCGCCGCGTTCCTCGCCGCGCTCGTCGTCGTGCCCAAGCCGCCGCACCGGCCCAGCACCCCGATGGACGTGCCCGGCGCGCTGCTGCTCGCCGGCGGCATGGCGGCGCTGCTCCTCGCACTCGCCGAGGGGGAGCGGTGGGGGTGGCTGTCCGCGCGGCTGCTGGCCCTCGCGGTCGCGGCGGTGGTCCTCCTGACCGGGTGGATCGCGCACTCGGCGCGCTCCACGCACCCCCTCGTACGGGTCCGCCTGGTCAAGGACCGGGGCGTCCTCGTCGCCAACCTGACCACCATGGTCGGCGGCGTCGGCACCTACCTGCTGATCTCCCTGGTGACCCGGTACGTGCAGACCCCCGAGTCCGGCGGCTACGGCTTCGGCGCCTCCATCGTCGTCACCGGACTGCTGCTCGTGCCGTTCTCCGCGGCCAGCCTGGTCACCGGGCGCCTGGTGCGGGCGATGGGCCGGGCCGCGACGCCCGCCCGGATGCTGCCGCTCGGCTGCCTGCTCTCGCTCGGCTCGCTCGTCTGCTTCCTGCTCGCCCGCTCCAGCCTCTGGGGCATCGGCGCGATGATGGCGCTCGCCGGACTCGGCGTGGGCGTCACCTTCGCCGTCACGCCAGGACTCATCGTCGGCGGCGTGCCCGCGGCGGAGACCGGCAGCGCGATGAGTTTCAATCAGGTCGTGAAGTACATCGGCTACTCGACCGGCAGCGCGCTCAGCGCCGTCGTCCTCCAGGCCTCCACGGCCCCGGGCGCCACGCTCCCCACCGACGACGGCTACCGCAACGCGGGACTCGTCGGCTGCGCCGCGTTCCTCGCCACCGGTGTCATCGCCGTCGCCCTCACCCGCGGCGGCGCCCGACCGCGGCCCTCCCTCGTCGCGGCGGGCGGCGCCCCCGAGGCCCGCACCGAACCGAGCCGTACATGACCGGCGAGGCACCCGACCGGCGCCGCAGCAGCGCCCGCAGCCGCGAGGCGCTGCTGCGCGCGGCCACCGAACTGTTCTCCGAGCGCGGCTACGACCGCACCACCATCCGCGAGATCGGCGAACGGGCCGGCGTCGACGCCGCCCTCATCTCCCGCTACTTCGGCAGCAAGGCGCTGCTCTACGTGGAGGTGCTGCGCGCCGAACACGGCGACGCCGCGCCGGACGACCTCCTCACCGGGCCCCGCCTGCGCGAGGTCGCCGACCGCGCCGAGCGGCGCGGTCCCGTGCCGCTGCTGCGCGTAGCCGTGCAGCCCTCCAGCGACCAGGCCGCGCAGGACGCCGCCCGCGCCGCCCTCCAGGCCCGGCTCGTCGAGCCGCTGCGCGCCCGTTTCACCCGCGAGGGCCGCGACCGGCCCGGACTGCGCGCCGACGTCCTGGTCGCCTCCGTCGCGGGCGTCCTACTCGCCCGGCACTCCGGCGCCTTCGACGACCTGGCGGACGCCGACCTCGACACGATCGTCGACGTACTCCTGGAGGCGTGGGGCGACCGTTGACCCCGCGCCTTTCACCCGGATGGCGGTATTCAAACCGCCTCGCTCTGCGCCGACCGCCAAGGCGCGTGAGCCTCGCAAGTAACTGACCGTACTTTCGAGGTGGTGGAGATGCAGGAGATGCAGACGAGAGCTCTCGTTTCGGAATTCCTCGGCACGTTGCTGCTGGTGTTCTTCGCCGTCGGATCAGCAGTCCTGGGAGCCCAGTTCATCGGCACCCTCGGCATCGCCCTCGCCTTCGGCTTCACGCTGCTCGCCCTGGCGTACGCCCTCGGCCCGATCTCCGGCTGCCACGTCAACCCGGCCGTGACGCTGGGCATGCTCGTCGCCCGCCGCATCGACGTGGCGACCGCCATCCGCTACTGGATCGCCCAGTTCGTCGGCGGCATCGTCGGCGCGGCCCTGCTGTTTCTGCTCGCCAAGCAGGTGCCGGGCCTCCAGACCAAGGGGGCGTTCGGCTCCAACGGCTACGGCGACCGCTCCGACGTGCACATCAACGTCGGCGGCGCGTTCCTCGCCGAGGTCGTGCTCACGTTCCTCCTCGTGTTCGTGGTGCTCGCCGTGACCCACCGCGTGGCCGTGGTCGGCTTCGACGGACTGCCCATCGGCATCGCCCTCGCCGTGATCCACCTCGTCGGCATCCCGCTCACGGGGACGTCCGTCAACCCGGCGCGCAGCCTCGGCCCGGCGATCTTCGCCGGTGGCGACGCGCTGTCCCAGCTCTGGCTGTTCATCGTGGCGCCGCTCGTCGGCGGCGTGCTCGCGGCCCTCGTCCACCAGCTCACCCACCCCTCGGGCGAGGAGCGCACCATCGCCGACGAGGCGTCAGCGGCCTGAGAGCCTGTGAACAGGCTCTGAGCGAGCACCGCGGCCGTGTGCCCGTGACGATCACGGGTACCCGGCCCGGGCCGAGCAGGAGCAACGGCCCCGACCGAAGGGAGCGGCCGTGAGCGGGAAGGACCGGCTGCGGACCTACCGAGGCCCGAAGGGGCCCTCCACCGACCCCCACGACAAGCGGCTCGCCCTCCCCACTGAGGACCACCCCCTCGACTACCGCGACTTCGAAGGGGTGATCCCGCACGACGAGTACGGCGGCGGCACCGTCATCGTCTGGGACCGGGGCACCTACAGCCCGGTCGCCCACGACAAGAAGAACCGGACCGTGCCGTTCGACGAGGCGCTGGAGAACGGCCACGCCACGTTCGATCTGCACGGCGCGAAACTCCGCGGCCGCTACGCGCTCACCCGCTTCGAGGGCCGCGACGACAAACCCACCTGGCTCCTCGTGCGCAAGGGAACGGGCGGCAGCGGCGGCACCCCCGACCCCCGGCGCGCCCGCTCGGCCCAAAGCGGCCGCACCCTGCGCCAGGTCGCGGAGGAGGCCGAGGACGGCGACGCCGCATGACCGGCCTCCTCGACACCCTCCCGCCCGCACTGGAGAAGCGGGTCCGAGACGCGGTGCCCGGCGTGGAACTCGCGGCCTCCCCGATGCTCGCGACGCTCACCGACCGCCGCGAGTTCGCGAAGGGCTGGATCTTCGAACGGAAACTGGACGGCATCCGGGTCCTCGCCGTCCGCGAGAACGGCCGCACCACGATCCGCTCCCGCTCGGGCCGCCGCCTCGACGCCACCTACCCCGAGATCGTCGAGGCCCTCGACGCGCAGGATGCCGCGGACTTCACCCTCGACGGCGAGATCGTCGCGTACGCCCACGGCCGCACCGACTTCTCCCGCCTCCAGCAGCGCATGGGCCTGACCAGACCCCGGGACGTCGCGGCGAGCACCGTGGCGGTGAAGTACTACGTGTTCGACCTGCTGCGCGTCGACGGCGCCGACGTCCGCCGACTGCCCCTGCGCACCCGTAAGTCCCTGCTCCGCCAGGCCCTCACCTTCACCGATCCCCTCCGCTTCAGCACCCACCGCAACGAGGGCGGCGCCGAACTCCTCGCCGATGCCTGCGCGCGCGGTTGGGAGGGACTCATCGCCAAGCGGGCCGACAGCACGTACCAGCCGCGCCGCTCCGGCGACTGGCTGAAGCTGAAGTGCGCCCACGGCCAGGAGTTCGTCGTCGGCGGCTTCACCGAGCCCACCGGCAGCAGGGAGGGCATCGGCGCCTTGCTGATCGGCTACTACGAGGGCGACCGGCTGCGCTACGCGGGCAAGGTCGGCACCGGCTTCGACCGTCGCACCCTCCTCGCCCTGCGCGCACGCCTCGACGAACTCCACCAACCGCGCTCGCCGTTCACCGACCGCGTCGCCGAACGCACCGCGCACTGGGCGCGCCCACGGCTCGTCGCCCAGATCGAGTTCTCCGAATGGACCCGCGACGGCATGCTGCGCCACCCCCGCTACCAGGGACTGCGGGACGACAAGGACCCGACCGGCGTCGTCAGGGAGCACACGTGACCACGGCCGACGACAAGAAGGTGCTGCGCACCCTCCTCGACCGCGAAGGGAGGACCTACGCCGCCGAGGCGGGCATCCGCCTCAAGAACACCCCACAACCCCTGTACCGCACACTCGTCCTCGCGAGCCTGCTCAGCGCCCGCATCCGGGCCTCGGTCGCGGTGGCCACGACCCGCGCCCTGTACGACGCGGGCCTGCGCGACCCGCGCGCCATGGCCGAAGCGACATGGCAGCAGCGCGTCGACGCGCTGGGGGAGGGCGGCTACCGCCGCTACGACGAACGCACCGCCACCCAACTCGGCGACGGCGCCCGCATGCTGCTCGACGACTGGAACGGCGACCTGCGCACCATGCGCGAGCAGGCGGACGGCGACGAGTCACAGATGCGCGCCCTGCTCCGGAGAACCCCCGGCCTCGGCCCGACCGGAGCGAGCATCTTCCTGCGCGAGGTCCAGGACGTCTGGCCGGAGTACGCCCCGTTCCTGGACGCCAAGACCCTCCAGGGTGCGGAACGCCTGGGTCTCCCGAAGAACCCCACCACCCTGACCCGCCTCGTCGGCGACACCCCGCGCGCCGAACTGTCCGCGGCCCTGGTGCGGGCGGCGCTCGACAAACACGTGGTGGAGGTCTGCCTGGAGCGGGCGGCCTGAGTCCTGAGAACGGACAGGAGGGCATAGATACAAGCTTGTATCTATGCCTGCTAGGGTCCAGCACATGCCCCGGACCCAGCCTCGCCAGACGAAACCGACGTCGGCGGCCACCACCGTCTACGCCGTCACCAAGGAGCTGATCCTCACCGGTGAACTGCCCGGTGGCAGCCTCATCAGCGAGGGCGAGATCGCCGAGCGGGTGCAAGTGAGCCGGACCCCCGTACGGGAGGCGTTCCTGCGGCTGGAGTCCGAGGAACTGCTGACGCTGCACCCCAAGCGCGGCGCCGTCGTCGTGCCCGTCCCGCCGGGGGAAGCGGCGGACGTGCTGGAGATGCGGCAGGCCGTGGAGCAGTCCGCCGCCGAACGCATCGCGCGCGTGGGGCTCACCGCCGAGCACGAGGAGCGGCTGCGTGAACTCGTCGCCCGCCAGCGGGAGTTGGCGGGGGTGGGGGACGTACGTGCCTTCGCCGTCGCCGACGAGGCATTCCACCGGGGTGTCGTCGAGGCCTCGGGCAACGCGATCGCCGCCCGCTTCTACGAGACCCTCGGCGACCGGCAACGCCGCATGAGCGTCTCCGCGCTCGGCCACCGCCCCGAGCGGCTCCCCGGCCTCGCCGAAGAGCACGAGGCGCTCCTCGACCACCTGAGCGCCCGGGACGACGCCGCCTTCGCCGAGGCACTGCGCACGCACCTCGCCACGACGCACGGCCCCCAGCACTGAACGACCCCGCACCCCTCCACCCCTGAAAGAGCCCTGCCCTCACGATGCTCGACACGCACACCACCCAGCAGCCGGCCGCATCGGCTGCTTCCGTACGCCCCGGCCAGTGGCGGACCGTCGCCGCGGCGATGTTCGTCTGCGGCTGGGGCGGCAACCAGTTCACGCCGCTCCTGCTCATGTACCGCGAGCTCGGCGGCTATTCGACGCTCAGCGTCGACGCCTTCCTCGGCGCCTATGTCGTCGGCCTGGTCCCCGGACTGCTGCTCGCCGGGCCGATATCCGACCGGCGCGGACGACGCCCCGTGATGATCGCCGGTACCGTCGCCTCCATCCTCGCGAGCCTCGTCCTGTGCTTCGGCGAACACAGCGCCTGGCCCATCTACGTGGGCCGTCTGATGACCGGCGTCGCCGTCGGCATCGCCATGGCGGTGGGCAGCAGCTGGGTCAAGGAACTGTCGACCGGCGCGGACGCCGGTGCCGCAGCGCGCCGCGCCTCCCTGTGCCAGACGGCCGGTTTCGGCCTCGGTGCGGGCGTCGCCGGCGCCCTCGCCCAGTGGGGCCCCTGGCCGATGGTGACGCCGTACGTCGTCCACATCGTGCTCACCGCCGCGGTCCCGGTGCTCCTGCTGCGCATCCCGGAGACGCGGACCGCGGTGCGCGGCGCGGCGGGCTCGCTGCGCGACCTGCTCCGCGCACTCGCCGCGGACCTGCGCATCCCCGCTCCCGCCCGCCGCCGCTTCCGCTGGGTGGTCGTCCCGATGGCGCCCTGGGTGTTCGGCGCCGCCGGACTCGCCTACGCCGTCATGCCCGAGCTCGTCGACAACCGGGTCGGGCACTGGGGCCTCGCCTACGCGACCGCGCTCACGGTCCTGACCCTGGGGACCGGCGCCGCGGTGCAGCCGCTGGCCAAGTGGCTCGACGCCCGTGCGCGCGGCGGCCGGGCACCGGTCGCCGCCATGTCCGTGATGCTCCTCGGCACCGTACTGTGCGCGGTCAACGCCGCCGTGCTGTCGCCCTGGTTGGCCGGGGCCGCCGCCGTCGCGCTCGGCGCCGGATACGGCATCGCCGTCGTCTCCGGGCTCCTGGAGATCCAGCGGATGGCGGGGCCCGACGACCTCGCGGGCCTGACCGGCATCTACTACACGCTCGCCTACGCCGGCTTCCTGCTGCCCACCGTCCTCGCGACGCTGTCGGCGTGGCTGCCCTACTCGGTGATGCTCGCCGCGGTCGCCCTCGTCGCCCTCGGCTGCCTCGTGCTGGTCACCGTCGGCGGGCGCGCCACGCGGGAGGTCAGCGCCCCGGCTCGTACGTGAGCTGCTTGACCTGACGTACGAACAGGGCGCTCTCCACGGACCGCACGCCGTCGAGCGCCCCGACGGCCTCGCTCACGTACGTGTACAGCTCGCGGGTGTCGCGGTGCACGGTCGCGGCGAACACCCCGGCCACCCCGGTCACCGCCGCGGCGAACCGCACCTCGGGGTGCGCCGCGAGCGACTCGCCCACGGAGGCGAGCGCGGACGGGACGACGGTCAGCCACAGCGCCGCCATCACGGCGCGGCCGAGCGGTTCGTGGGTGTGCTGCACGTCGAAGTAGAGGACGCCGCTCGCCCGCAGCCGGTCCAGACGGCGCTTGACGACCGACTCCGACTGCCCGGTGGCTGCCTGGAGTTCGGTGAGCGCCACCCGGCCGTCCCGGCGCAGCAGCGCGAGGAGCGTCTCGTCGACCTCGTCGGGGACCGGCGGGGGAGCGGAGGGTTCGGCGGACGGCGCCCGCAGCGCCGCCTCCTGCTCCGCGTCCAGCGCGTTGATCTTGTTGAGCCAGCCGACCGGGCCGCCGTAGAAGGGGTGCAGCACGCACTGCGCGGTGGCCGAGGTGACGAGCGGTGTGCGCTGGAGACGGGCCAGCAGGAGCTCGTCCTCCTGACCGCCGCGCGGCTTGATCGAGGTCAGCACTTCCGTTCCGCCCGAGAGCAGTCCCACGTACGACGTGTCCGGGCGCCGCGCCAGAGCCCCCGCCAACTGCTCCGCGCCGTCCGGGGCGCAGCGCAGCCGGACCAGCCAGCTGCTGCGCCCGAGCAGCGCCTCGTCGGTGACGCCGATGACCCGCAGGCCCACGCTCTGGCGCAGCCGGCGAAAGCGCCGGGCGACGGTCTGGTCGGAGACGCCGAGCACGGCCGCGATCCGGCTGAACGGGGCCCGCCCGTCTAGCTGCAGCGCCTGCAGCAACTGCAGGTCGAGTGCGTCGAGCACGTGCGGCTCCGGGGGCGTTGTCGGGTGCGTGTGGGCTTACGCGTGATCGTAAAGGAGCCGGGCGGGGCGGCGTGCGGCGGCGCCTTCGGAAAACGCGCGAGCCCGGGACCGCCGACGCGGTCCCGGGCTCGTCACGTTCCCCTCAGCCGTGCGGGTGCGCGAGGTCCAGGTCGAGGGCCTCCACCGCGCGGCCGTTCACGGAAATCGACCGCGTCGAGGCCGGGTAGCCGCTGGCGACCAGTGAGTACTCGCCCGCGTCCAGATCACCGAAGGCGTACGCGCCGTCCGAGCCGGTGGTCGAGGTGCCCACCACGTTCCCGGCCGCGTCGAGGAGCGTCACGCGCGCGTCGGACAGCGGCCGCAGCTCCGCCTTCGTACGGATCCGGCCCTCAAGACGCACGCCCGGCCGCAGCGCGATGTCCGGCTGGACGGTGGCGGACCTGGTGGCCCGCGCCGCGACGGCGGTGGGCCGGAACCCCTCGGCGGCCACGGAGATCGTGATCTCGCCCTCGGCGATGTCACCGAAGACGTAGCTCCCCGAGGCGTCGGTGGTGCCGGTCGCCAGGACGTCGCCGCGGGCGTCCGTCACCGTGACGACGGCGTGGGCGACGGGGAGGGCGTCGTCGGCGCCGACGACCTTGCCGGTCATGCTGCCCGCACCGGAGAGCAGGATGTCGTGCTCCGTCGGGCGGTCGGCGAGCACGAGGTTCGTCGCGTGCGGGTGGTGGCCGTCCGCCGTCGTGATCAGCACATGGGCGCCGGGACCGGGAACGGTCACGCGGTAGTGCCCGTCGGCCCCGGCGACGGCGCGGGCGAGCTGCCGGCCGGTGGGCGAGATGAGGGTGAGCACGGCACCGGCGAGTCCCGTGCCCGACGCGTCGCACACGGTGCCGGAGAGCGCGGGCGCCTCCGCGGCGGCGGTCTCCACCTCCACCGTCTCGGGCGCGGGTGTCGGCCGGGGAGCCGCTTTCGGGCGCCGCAGCAGCACCGCGCCGACCAGCGCCGCGAGCACCGCCAGCGAACCGGCCACGATCAGGCACAGCTGCATCCCGTCGAGGAACGACTCGGACAGCGCGCCGAGCGCCCGCCCCCGCTGCGCCCCGAGGTCCAGCTGGGCGACCGCCCCGAGCCCCTGCGCCTCGGCCGCACCGACGATCCGCTCCGCCGCGGACCCGGTGACCCCGGCATCCGCCAGGTGCTCGCCCAGCGAACCGGTGGACTTCGACGTGAGGAGCGCGCCGAGGATCGCGGGACCGAGCGCGCCGCCCACCTGCCGCAGCGCGTTGTTGCCCGCCGCGGCCATGCCCGCCAAGTGGTGCGGCACGGACGACACGGCGGTCGCCGTCATGGGGGTGACGACGAGACCCATGCCGAGCCCGAGCAGGGCGAGACGCCAGGTCATCGGGCCGAACGAGGTGTCGGCGGTCAGCGACGTCAGCGAGAACAGCGCGCCCGCCGTGCACAGCAGGCCGACACTGATCAGTACACGGGGCGAGATCCGGTGCATCACACGCCCGGCCGGCGGGCCGACGAGGAAGCACACCCCCGTCACCATCAGCAGCCGGTACCCGGCGTCGAGGGTGTCGAGGTGCTGCACCATCCCGAAGTAGAGGCTGAGCACGAAGAAGAACCCGATGAGCCCCATGAAGGTGATCATCGCGATCAGGCTCGTCGCGCTGAATCCGGCGCTGCGGAAGAGCTTCAGGTCGAGCATCGGACTGGCGCTGCGCCGTTCGAAGACGACGAAGGCGATCAGGCCGACCACGGCGAGCCCGAGGGCCACCAGCACGCGGGTGTCCGTGAAGTCGCCGGCGCCGCCCTCGATCACCCCGTACACGAGCGCCGTGATCGCGACCGTGGCGGTGATCTGCCCCGGCCAGTCGAGCGCCCGGGCATGCGGGGCGCGGGAGTCCGTGACCAGCCGGGCGGCGACCGCCATGGCCAGCAGCGCCACCGGTATGGACGGCAGATAGATCCAGCGCCACTCCTGGTGGGCCAGGATCACGCCCGAGATCAGCGGGCCGACCGCCAGCGCGGCCATCAGCGACGAGGCCCACAGGCCGACGAACTTGCCGCGTTCCCGCGGGTCGGGAACCGCCTGGCTGATCATGGCGAGCGTCGTCGGCAGCAGGGCGGCCGCGCCGATCCCGGCCAGCGCCTGACCGGCCCACACCACCTCGACCGACTGCGCGCACAGCGCCGTCGCGGCGCCGATGGCGGTGAACGCCAGGCCCGCCTGGAACACCTTCTTGCGTCCGTGCACATCGCCGAACACGCCCGCCGTGAGGATGAGCGCCGCCATCGGCAGGACGAACGCGTCGGACACCCAGGACAGCTCGGATGTCGACGCTCCCAGCGCGCGCTGGATCGCCGGGAGACTCACCGATACGGAGGTCACCGGCAGATAGGCGACGAACACCCCGACACAGGCCATGACGAGGGTGACGGCCCGCCGCTCCTGTATTCCGTTCGCCGTTGTCGCCACGTTCACGAAGACCCTCTCCTGCGGCGCAGGGCGCCGCGCTCGACTTTCCGACCTGGAGCACCCTCCGTCCTCGGGCGGCATCGAGGCCAGCCAGGGTCGCCGAACCCCGGAAAACCGATGCGGGGGTGCCCGGATTCACGGATTTCCGACAAGCGGCAGGGCATGCACGCGCATACGAGGAGGGCCCCGGCGACATATCGCCGGGGCCCTCCTCGTATGCGCGTGCTGCGGTCAGCCCGCCACCGCGTCAGGTTCGGCCGCGGCCTGCACCGCCCCGCCGGTGAGCCGGTTGACCGCGTCCTGCATGTGCGCGTCAAGGAGCGTGAGGAGGCGCTCCTCGTCCTCGGCGCGCATCGCCCGGATCAGCTCCGCGTGCTCCTCGACCAGTGCGTCCGGGTCGGGGTGGTCGTCGGTGAGGACCGACAGGCACATCCGGGTCTCCACGAACAGGGTCTGCGCGATGCGCTGCAGGCGCGGGCTGCCGGACTCCGCGACCAGCACCTGGTGGAAGTCCATGTCGGCGGCGCTCAGCGCCGCGTCGTTGCCGCGTCGGGCCGCCGACTCCATCCGGCGGTGCGCCTTCTCCAGGTGGTCCGCGGTGGTCTGCGGGTCGTGCTGAAGGACGAGGCGGCAGGCCGCGGACTCCATGGCCGTGCGCGCCAGATAGATGTCGCGCACGTCGTCCTCGTCGAGGCGGGTCACGAAGACGCCGCGATGCGGTGCGCTGACGGCGATGCCCTGCTGCACGAGGCGTTGCAGCGCCTCTCGCAGCGGGCCCCGGCTGACGCCGAGCTGGCCCGCCAGCTCGGCCTCGCCCAGCTGGGTGCCGGGCGCCAGGGTGCCGTCCATGATCGCTTCGGTGAGCTGGGCGGCGATGACGGTCGCCGCGGGTTCACGCTTGACCGGTCGCAGTGTCTTCGCAGTGGCCATATTCAGTTCGGTCCTCTGATCGGCGCGGCCGCCGCTTCAGGCGGTCGCGGGTGTCGGCGAATGGGGGGTGCGGGAGAGCCGGAACAGCGAGCCGAGACCCTCGCGGGGCGTCCCGTCGCCCGCGAGCCGCAGTCCCTCCCAGGCGGTGACCTGGTTGGCCGTCAGGACGGGCTTGCCGACGGCCTCCTCCAGGTCGTCGAGCCAGGCGGCGCTGTGCAGCGCCGTGTCCGGCAGCAGGATCGCCTCGGCGTACGGGTGGTCGTTCTCCCGCGCCAGCTCGATGACCTGCTCGCGGCCGAGCGTGCCGACCTCGGCGGCGGTGATGATGCCCTGCCCCGACACCGAGACGACCTCGGAGCCGTGGTGCTCCAGGAACCGGACGAAGTAGCCCGCCACATCGTCCGGGTACGTCGCGGCGATGGCCAGGCGGCGCACCCCGAGCGCCTGCACGGCGTGCGCGAAGGCGAAGGACGTCGAGGAGGCCCGCTCGACCGGCAGGCCCGCCGCCTCGGCGAGCTCGGTGACCTGCTTGCGGGCTCCCTCGGGGCCGAAGATGAAGCTGGCGCTGGTGCACGCCCAGACGACCACGTCCTGCGGCTGGGCGAGCAGCTCACCCAGCGCCGCCTTGAGGCGGTGCGTGGAACCCATCTCCAGGAGGTCGTCCACCCGGTGCGCGTCCACGCCGATGTCCGTGTGGACGAGCGTGAGCCGGGCGCCGCCGCCGATCATCCGCTCGAGGCGCGGATAGTCGTCCTCAGCGGAGTAACCGGGGTACAGGAACCCGACTCGGGTGGTCATCTCGCTCATACGTCTGATGTCCTTTCGTGCAGGCAGTGTACCGGGGATCCGGTCAAATGTAGATTGTTGACAGTGTGAAGAGCGGCAGCGCCACGGTGTGGCGCTGCTCAGGGGCTGCTCAGCCGAGGTCGAGGTCCGCGGCCGGTTCGTCCGGGGGAGCGGCCGCGGTCGCCTCGGGGGCGGCGATCTGCTCCCAGTCGGCGGCCTCCCGTACGACGGCCGCCGCGGCGGCGGGCGGCGGCGGGGCGATGCCCCGGCCCTGGTAGGGCGCGAGCGCCGCGCGGGCCGCCGGGTCGATCAGCGACTGGTAGTCACCCGCCGCGCGGGCGCCCGCGTGCCGCAGCGCGGACCACATCGTGACCTGGTTCGCGGAGATCACCGGGATCCTGAGCTCCGCCTCCAGCTGCGGGATCACGTCGTACGTCGCCAGATTGGTGCAGCTGATGAAGAGGCAGTCCGCGTGGGTCAGGTCCGCCGAGCGGGCCAGTTCCACCACGTTGCGATAGCCGACCTTCCAGATCTCCCCGGTCAGGCCCATGTACTGGCGCCCGACCACCTCCACGCCCGCCTCGCCCATGAAGTCGGCGAGCGAGTCCGTCAGGGACGCCGTGTACGGCGTGATGACGCTGACCCGGCGCGCTCCCAGCTCACCGAGGGCCTCCAGGAGCGCCCCGGACGTGGTCACGGACGGCGCGCCGCCGCCCGCTCCGCTCATGGACACGCACATCGCGCGTTCGTGTGCGGTGCCGCCGACGAAGCTGCCGGATGTGCAGGCGTACGCGTAGGACGCGGGGCGTACCGCGTCGAGCGCCATGACGGCGTTGTGCAGGGTCTCGTGCTCGCTGATCAAGCGAGCCATGTCCACGCTGACCTCCACGGGAACGTACGGGGTGCGGGTCAGGTGGAGGGAGATCTCCTCGGGGGTCCAGCGCCACAGCTCACGATCGAGCGCGAAGTCGAACGGGGCGACTACGCCGATGCCGAGCTGGGGGACGGGTCCGCCGAAGGTCGTGATGTCCAATGCAGGGCCCCTTCGTGGCTGCACGCGTGCGGGACAGGGTCCGTACGCCTGAGGTGGACGTGAGATGGCAGGTGGTGCGAGGGGAGCGGTGTTTTGCCGGGCGGGTCACGGGTAGCAGAGTGGGTCCGCGGTTCGCCTGTAGATTGTTGACAACGTAAAGATCGGCTGCTTAGCGTGTCAATCCCCTACGCGGGGCGGCTCGTTCGTCGTGGTGAAAGCCTCGGTAAAGAGCCGGGGAATTCAGCCCAGGGGATGGCCCTTCCCCAGCCCTCACGGGGCTTTCGTTCCTCCATGGTCAACCCTCCAACCGCACCTCGCATACCGTCCGCTCCAACCGTCGCCGCCTCCGTCGCGCGACCAGAAGGACCGCCGTGCCGAAGACCGAGAAATCCCGCGTCCTGGTGCTCGCCGACCACCGGCCGAACGGCCTGGAGGAGGTGGCCGCCCACGCCGAGCTCGTCTGCATCCCCGAGGACCGGCTCGCCGCCGAACTGCCGCACGCCGACGCGCTGTTGGTGTGGGAGTTCGGCACCGAGGCGCTGCCCGGCGCCTGGCCCGAACGGGGCGGTCCGCGCTGGGTGCACACCGCGAGCGCCGGAGTCGACCGGTTGATGTTCCCCGCCCTGCGCGACTCCGACGCGATCCTCACGAACTCGCGCGGCGTCTTCGAACAGCCCATCGCCGAGTATGTCGCGGGCCAGGTCATCGCCCTCGCGAAGGACTTCGCCGGCACCTACGACCGCCAGCGGGGCCGCGTCTGGCAGCACCGGGTCACCCAGCGGGTCTGGGGCACGCGCGCCGTCGTGCTCGGCGGCGGGCCCATCGGCCGGGCCGTCGTGCGCACGCTGCGCGCGCTCGGTATCGAGACGGACCTGGTCGGCCGCACCCGCAGGGAGGGCGACCCCGAGGTCGGCACGGTGCACGCCTTCGACGAGCTCGACGGCCTGCTCGCCCAGGCCGACTGGGTGGTCTGCGCGGCGCCGCTCACCGAACAGACCCAGGACCTGTTCGACGCGGCCACGTTCGGCCGAATGAAGCGCGGCGCCCGCTTCGTCAACGTGGGCCGCGGCCCGATGGTCGTCGAGAAGGACCTCCTGACCGCCCTGGAGGAGGGCCAACTGGGTGGTGCGGCGCTCGACGTGTTCCGCGAGGAGCCGCTGCCCGCCGACAACCCGCTGTGGGATGCCCCGAACCTGCTGGTCTCCCCGCACATGTCGGCCGACACCGACACCTGGCTCGACGACCTCGCCGAGGTCTTCGCCGACAACTTCACGCGCTGGCGCGCGGGCCGCCCGTTGCGCAACGTCGTGGACAAGGAACTGGGTTACGTACCGGTCGCGGACGCCCCGCGGTCCGCAGCACAGGAGGGCACCCGATGACCAGCACCACCGACGCGACCGCCACGCCCGACGCGAGCACCCCGGCTCCCCAGGAGCCGTACGCGCTGACCGCCACCGAACTGCTCGCCGCGTACGAGAGCGGCGACCTCTCCCCGGTGGAGGCCACGGTCTCCGTGCTCGACCGCATCGAGGCCGTCGACAGCAAGCTCAACGCGTTCTGCCTGGTGAACCGCGACGAGGCGCTGGCCCAGGCGCGGGCGAGCGAGGAGCGCCGCCGGCGCGGCGAGAGCCTCGGCCTCCTGGACGGCGTGCCGACGTCCATCAAGGACCTGATGCTCACCAAGGGCCACCCCACGCTGCGCGGCTCGCTGACCATCGCGGCCGACCGCGAGTGGGACGAGGACGCGCCGTGCGTCGCCCGGATGCGGGACCAGGGCGCCGTGTTCGTCGGCAAGACGACGACGCCTGAGTTCGGCTGGAAGGGCGTCACCGACAACCCGCTGACCGGGGTCACCCGCAACCCCTGGGACCCGTCGACCACGGCGGGCGGCTCCTCGGGCGGTAGCGCGTCGGCCGTCGCGGCGGGCATGGCCCCGCTGTCCATCGGCACGGACGGCGGCGGCTCGGTGCGGATCCCCGCCGCGTTCTGCGGCATCTTCGGTATGAAGCCCACGTACGGGCGGATCCCGCTCTACCCGGCGAGCCCCTTCGGCACGCTCGCCCACGCGGGCCCCATGACCCGCACCGTGGAGGACGCGGCCCTCCTGATGGACGCCGTGACCGGCTTCGACAGCCGCGACTGGTCGGCCCTGGAGGCGCCGCGCCACGGCTACCGCGCCGCCGTCACCGAGGCCCTCGCCGACGGCTCCCTGCGCGGACTGCGCATCGCCTACGCGCCGACCCTCGCGGGCGCCCCCGTGGACCCGCAGGTCGCCGAGCGCGTCGCCGCCGTCGCCCGGCTCCTGGCCGACCTCGGAGCGGATGTCGAGGAGGCCGACCCCGGCTTCGGCGACCCCGTGGAGGCGTACCACACGCTCTGGTTCTCCGGCGCCGCCAAGGTCGTCGAGCACCTGAGCCCCGAACAGTTCGCCCAACTGGACGCCGGGCTCCAGGAGGCGTGCCGCGAGGGCGCCGCGAAGAGCGCGCTCGACTATCTGGGCGCCGTCGACACGCGCATGGCGCTCGGCGTGCGCATGGGGCGTTTCCACGAGACGTACGACCTGCTGCTCACGCCCGCGGTGCCGATCCCGGCGTTCGAGGCGGGTGTCGAGGTGCCGGCCGGCAGCGGCCACAAGCGGTGGACCGGCTGGACCCCGTTCACCTACCCCTTCAACCTCACGCAGCAGCCCGCCTCCACGGTGCCCTGCGGCGTCACGAGCGCGGGCCTGCCGGTGGGTGCGCAGCTG
This sequence comes from Streptomyces sp. NPDC051684, assembly GCF_044453445.1. Taxonomy (NCBI): domain Bacteria; kingdom Bacillati; phylum Actinomycetota; class Actinomycetes; order Kitasatosporales; family Streptomycetaceae; genus Streptomyces; species Streptomyces sp. NPDC051684. The sequence goes on from NZ_JBITCS010000005.1 coordinate 216,097, forward strand.
GTCGCCGCGCGCCACGGCGACGAGCTGGTGCTGCGCGCGTCGGCGGTGCTGCACGCGGCGCTGCGCGGCTCCGGGGTGGTGGGCACGGCACCGGTCGGCTGAGGTGGTGCGGGTCGAGGGGCGGACCACCGGCCAGTCCTGCCCGTAGTGTTGCCCCGTGATTCTGCCCACGATCCGCGACCCCCGCTTCATCACGCTGCGCCGCGGAGGGTCGCTCACGGACGACGACCATCACCTCCTGGCCCTCTGGGCGGCCGACTGCGCCGAGGCCGTGCTGCCGCTGTTCGAGGCGGTGGAGCCGCACGACCTCCGGCCGCGGCAGGCCGTCGAGCAGGTCCGGGCGTGGACGCGCGGTGAGATCAGGATGTCCGACTCCCGCTCGGCGGGCGGTCACGCCATGGCCGCGGCGCGGGTGCTGAGCGGCGCCGCCCGGCACGCAGCCTTCGCGGCGGGCCAGGCGGCGGTCGTCGCACACGTCGCCGCGCACGAACTGGGCGCGGCGGCGTACGCGATCAAGGCTGTGCGCGCGGCGGCGCCCAAGGCTGAGGCCGAGGAGGCGGGCCGGGCCGAGTGCCGCCGGCAGCGGGCCGCGCTCCCGGACGCCATTCGCGACCTCGTCCTGGACGACCAGCGGTTGCGCAACGACATCTGCTGGTCGGTCTTCGACTGCTGACGGCTCCCGCGGGCTATCGGGGGTCGTCTCCCGCATGCTTTAATAAATGAACGAGCATTTATTAATGGAGGGTGTCGGAGATGGCACGTCCCCGAGGTGTCGAGGACGCGGTGATTCTGCGGGCGACCACGGAGGTCATGGGCCGGGAGGGACCCGCGGGGCTCACCTTGGCCGCCGTGGCGCGCGAGGTCGGCGTCGTGCCGGGCACGCTGGTGCAGCGCTTCGGGTCCAAGCGCGGTCTGCTCCTGGCGCTCGCCGACCAGTCCGAGAAGAACGCCGGCGACCGGGCCGAGCGCGTACGGGGCTCCCACGCGTCGGCGCTCGGGGCACTGGTGGAGCTGACGGTGGAGTCGGCGGCCGTGCTGGCCACGCCGGAGCGCTTCGCCAACCACCTGGCATTCCTGTGCATGGACCTCGGCGACCCTCAGCTGCACGAGAGCGCGCTGGCCGTCCACCGTACGCAAGGGCGGTTGATCGAGGAGTTGCTGACGGAGGCGGCAGGCACGGGCGAACTCCGGGCCGCGACCGACACCACCGCACTCGCCCGCACCATCCAGGCGATCACCGCGGGTGCGGGCCTGACCTGGGCGCTCGAACGGGAGGGCGCGCTCGGGCAGCGGCTTCGTCAGGAGCTCGACGCCGTACTCTCCCCGCATCTTCCGACAGGCGCAGCCACCACCGATCCGGAGGAATCATGACGACCGATGCACGTCCACTCGCGGGGCGCACAGCCCTCGTCGCCGGCGGCACAAGGGGCGGCGGACGCGGCATCGCCGTCGAACTCGGCGCCGCGGGCGCCACGGTGTACGTCACCGGCCGCAGCAGCAAGGAGGGACGCTCCGACCTGGACCGCCCGGAGACCATCGAGGGGACGGCCGAGCTGGTGACCGCCGCGGGCGGCCTCGGTATCCCCGTCCGCACCGACCACAGCCGCCCCGAGGAGGTCCGGGCTCTCGTCGACCGGATCGACGAGGAGCAGGACGGGCGGCTCGACATCCTGGTCAACTCGGTATGGGGCGGCGACTCGTTGACCGACTGGGACCACCCCATGTGGGAGCAGGACCTGGACAAGGGTCTGCGACTGCTGCGGCGGGCGGTGGAGACCCACATCATCACCATCCGGTACGCGCTGCCGCTCATGGTCGCCCGCAAGAGCGGCCTCGTCGTGGAGGTCACGGACGGCAACACCGCGCGCTACCGGGGCACGCTCTTCTACGACCTCGCGAAGTCCGCGGTCATCCGCCTCGCCGTCGCCCAGGCCGAGGAACTGCGGCCCCATGACATCGCGGCCGTCGCCGTCACGCCCGGATTCCTGCGCTCGGAGGCCATGCTGGAGGGTTTCGGAGTCACCGAGGCCAACTGGCGCGAGGGCGCCGCCCGCGACCCGCACTTCGCCTACTCCGAGACCCCGGCCTACCTCGGCAGGGCCGTCGTCGCGCTCGCCGCCGACCCCGACGTCATCGCCAAGTCCGGGCAGGCGCTGGCCACCTGGGGTCTGTACAAGGAGTACGGGTTCACCGACGCCGACGGCACGCAGCCGGATTTCGAAGCGCACTGGGCGGAGGCCCTGGAGGGGGAGTACGGGCCTCTGGGGGACCCGCTGTAGCCGGGACCCGGCGGCATGAGAAAGGGGCGGGCCCCGGAAGACCGGCCCGCCCCTTTCGGTTCTGCCCGGGTGTCTACTCCGCGCGCTTGAACTGCAGCGACTCCCCGACAGCCCCCGCCCGCCACAGGTCCTGGCAGGCCTCGGCGAGCCGGTCGAGGCCCTCGGTGATCGTGCCCCAGACGATGCCGGGGACCCAGCCCTGGTCGCCGTTGATGAGGAGGTTGTTGCGCTCGTAGAACAGGGCGAGGTCGACGACGATGTCGCGCTCCGCGTGCGCCGCCTGGTTGCCCTGCTGTTCGGCGGCGGCCTCGTAACCGTAGGAGGCCGTGCTCATCTGGGTGTTGGAGAACGTGAAGTAGCACAGGTCGCCGGGGATCGGCGTGATCGTCGGGTTCTCCAGCGGGGGCTCCTGCGGGGCGAAGGCCGGTACGAGCGTGTAGATCTCGTTGCGCGCGTACTTCGCGTGGTAGACGTCGCTGCCCAGCGGCAGGGCGTTCCAGATCGCCTCGCAGGTGATCGGGGCGCGGTCGTCGAGCAGCTTGGCGGTGGCGGTGACGCCGCGCTTGGGCAGGGAGACCTCGATGAAACGGTCCATGAGTGTCGTCGCTCCGGTCTGATCGGTGATCAACGTTGGGGAAAGGTAGGTCGGTCGGGCCCGTCCGTCAGCCGAGCGGCATCGCCAGATAGCGCGTCTCCAGGAACTCGTCGATGCCGACCCGGCCGCCCTCACGGCCGAGGCCCGAGGCCTTCACACCGCCGAACGGGGCCGCGGGGTTGGAGACGACGCCCTTGTTGAGGCCGACCATGCCGGTCTCCAGGCGCTCGGAGAGCCGGAAGGCGCGCTCCAGGTTCTCCGTGAACAGGTAGGAGACCAGGCCGTACTCGGTGTCGTTGGCCGCGGCGACGACCTCGTCCTCGTCGGTGAAGGTGAGGATCGGGGCGACCGGGCCGAAGATCTCCTGGCTCATCAGGGCGGATTCGGGGGAGACGCCGGTGAGGACGGTCGGGGTGTAGAAGTAGCCCTCGCCCTCGGCACGTTCGCCGCCCGTGAGGACCTTCGCGCCGCGCTCGACGGCGTCGGCGACCAGCTCCTCGACCTTGCCGCGGCCGTCCTCGTCGATCAGCGGTCCAACCGTGACGCCGTCCTCGGTGCCGCGGCCGACCGCGAGCGCGGCCATTCGCGCGGAGAGCTTCTCGGCGAACTCGGCGGCCACCGACTCGTGCACGTACAGGCGGTTCGCGGCCGTGCACGCCTCGCCGATGTTGCGCATCTTGGCGGCCAGCGCGCCCTCGACGGCCTTGTCCAGGTCGGCGTCCTCGCACACGATGAACGGCGCGTTGCCGCCCAGCTCCAGCGAGACCCGCAGCACGTGCTGGGCGCTCTGCTCGATGAGCAGGCGGCCCACCGCCGTCGACCCCGTGAACGACAGCTTTCGGATGACGCCGCCGCGCAGCAGCGGCTCGACGACATCGCCTGGGCGGGAGGTGGTGAGCACGTTCAACACGCCCGCGGGCACGCCCGCCTCGGTCATGATCTCGGCGAGCTTCAGCATCGTCAGCGGCGTCTGCTCGGCGGGCTTGATGATCATGGTGCAGCCCGCCGCGATCGCCGGGCCGATCTTGCGGGTGCCCATCGCAAGGGGGAAGTTCCACGGTGTGATCAGCAGGACCGGGCCGACCGGGCGCTTCATGACGACGAAGCGGTCCTTGCCGTCGGGGGAGGCCTGGTAGCCGCCCTCGATGCGGACGGCCTCCTCGGCGAACCAGCGGAAGAACTCGGCGGCGTACGCCACCTCGCCGCGCGCCTCCGCGAGCGGCTTGCCCATTTCGAGGGTCATCAGGAGCGCCAGCTCGTCCTGGCGCTGCATGATGAGCTCGAAGGCGCGGCGCAGGATCTCGCTGCGCTCGCGCGGGGCGGTCGCGGCCCAGGACTCCTGCGCGGCGCCCGCCGCCTCGGCCGCGGCGCGCGCGTCCTCCGCGCCCGCGTCGGCCACGGTGCGCAGCTCACGGGCGAGGGAGGGGTCCTCGACGCCGAAGGTGGCGCCGGACGCGGCCGGGCGCCAGCTGCCGCCGATGAACAGTCCGTCCGGCACGGACGCGACGACTGTCCGCTCGCGGTCTGTCTGCTGTTCGGTCACTGCACTCACTTCGACTCCCGTGGTTTGGAACTCCCGGCCCGGCTCACTCGTGGACAGCCGCGGAATTGCATGCTTGCATGAGTGTAGGTTGTTGACAATCCTACGACGCAGCCCGATGTTGATCTCCGTAGAAGATCCGCGAAATCCGTGACATACCGCGGTCACCGAGCGAGGAGTCGTCCATGAGTGCCTTGTCCCCCGTCCTCAAGCAGGCCACCCCCGTCCTGGCCGAACGCGGCGAGGGCGTCCGTCTCTACGACGAGTCCGGCCGCGCCCACCTGGACTTCACCGCCGGCATCGGCGTCACGTCCACCGGGCACTGCCACCCCAAGGTGGTCGCCGCCGCGCAGGAGCAGGTCGGCAAGCTCATCCACGGCCAGTACACGACGGTGATGCACAAGCCGCTGCGCACGCTCAGCGAGCGCCTGGGCGAGGTGCTGCCGAACGGGCTCGACTCGCTCTTCTTCGTCAACTCTGGTTCCGAGGCCGTCGAGGCCGCGATGCGCCTCGCCAAGCAGGCCACCGGTCGGCCCAACATCGTCGCCTTCCAGGGTGGCTTCCACGGCCGCACGCTCGCCGCCGCGTCGATGACCACGTCGGCCACCAAGTTCCGCTCCGGCTACGGCCCGCTGATGTCGGGCGTCGCGCTCGCGCCGTTTCCCAACTGCTTCTACTACGGCTGGGACGAGGAGACCGCGACCAAGTTCGCGCTGCGCGAGCTGGACCAGCTGCTCGCCACCGTCACCACGCCCGCCGACACCGCCGCGTTCATCGTGGAGCCGGTCCTCGGCGAGGGCGGCTACGTACCCGCCAACACGGCGTTCCTGCGTGGCCTGCGCGAGCGCGCGGACCGGCACGGCATCCTGCTGATCATCGACGAGGTGCAGACCGGGTTCGGCCGCACCGGCAAGTTCTGGGGCCACGACCACTTCGACGGCAATCCCGACATCGTCGTCACGGCCAAGGGCCTGGCCAGCGGCTTCCCGCTGTCCGCGATCGCCGCGTCCGAGGAACTGATGTCGCGTGCCTGGCCCGGCTCGCAGGGCGGCACCTACGGCGGCAACGCGGTGTCGTGCGCCGCCGCCATCGCCACGCTCGACGTCATCCAGGAGGAGAAGCTCGTCGAGAACGCCGCCGAGCGCGGCGCGCAGCTCTTCGCCGGGCTGCGCGAGGTCGCCGAGTCCTACCCGGTCGGCGGGCAGGGCGGCATCGGCGACGTGCGCGGCCTCGGCCTGATGGCGGGCATCGAGTTCGTCAACGCCGAGGGCGAGCCGGACGGCGCCACCGCCGCCCGTGTGCACGCCGCCGCGTCCGAGCGCGGTCTGCTGCTGCTCACCTGTGGCACGCAGGGCCAGGTCGTCCGGATGATTCCGCCCCTCGTCGTGAACGGCGAGGACATCGACGAGGGCCTGCGGCTGTGGCGCGAGTCGGTCGCGGCGGTCCTCGGCTGACACCTCCGGCGGGAACCGGGGGCCACGTCGCCCCCTGAGGCCCACTGTCGCCCCGGCCGGCCGCCGCCGCGTCGGGGCGACAGTGCGTCAGAGGATGGTGGGGGCACGGCCGGGTCTCGGATGCCCCGGCCCGTGCCGGGGTCCCGGTGCTCTGTGCCGCCGGACGACGGTGTGTCGGATGGTGGTGGGGGCACGGTCCGGTCCTGGAGGGCCCGCTCCGCCCACGTGCCGGGGTCCCGGTGCTCTGTGCCGCCGGACGACGGTGTGTCGGATGGTGGTGGGGCACGGTCCGGTCCCCGAGGCCCCGCCCCGTCCACGTGTCGAGGCCCCGGTGCTCCGTTCCGCCGGGGCGACCCAGCCTCGCCCGCGCCGTGGCGACCACGCCCGCGCTCGCGCCGGGCGCCCGCCGCACCCCTCGCGCCGGGCGCCCGCCACCCCGTGATCCCGCAATTCCGCCACCCCGCCGCAGCGATCTTGAGACCCTCACCCCCAGCAGCACCACGCCGCCCGCCAGAAGGAGCCACCATGTCCGCCCCCGTCGCCACGACCGGATCCGCCGCGCCCCGCCCGGACGCACCCGACCCGGCGACGTTGCAGGAGCTGGAGCGCGCGCTGCGGGAGGCCGTGCCGCACGGCGAGGTCGCCTTCGGGAAGCGGCGGCGCGCCGAGTACGCGCAGGACGCCTCCGTGTACCGGCAGGTGCCCGCGGCCGTCGTGCTGCCCGCCGACACCGACGAGCTGGCCGCCGCGCTCGCCGCCTGCCACGGCCTCGACGTCGCCGTCACGCTGCGCGGCGCGGGCACCTCCATCGCCGGACAGGCTGTCGGCGACGGCGTCGTCATCGACACCTCCCGGTCGCTGAACCGCATCCTCGACATCGACGCCGAGGCGCACACCGCCCGCGTCGAACCCGGCGTCGTCCTCGACCGCCTCCAGGACGCCTGCAAACCGCACGGCCTGCGCTTCGGCCCCGACCCCTCCACGCACGCCCGCTGCACCATCGGCGGCATGATCGGCAACAACGCCTGCGGCACCCACTCGGTGGCCTGGGGCCGCACCGCCGACAACATCGTCGAACTCGAAGTCCTCACCTACGACGGCGAACGCATCCGGCTGCGCTCCCTCGACGCCGACGAGTTGCAGCACGTCATAGACGAGGGCGGTCGCACCGGCGAGATCCACGCCCGCCTGCGCGACCTGCGCGACCGGCATCTGGCCATGCTCCGCACGGAGTTCGGCCGCTTCCGCCGCCAAGTGTCCGGCTACAGCCTCGAACACCTCCTGCCCGAGAAGGGCTTCGACCTCGCGGCGGCGCTGGTCGGCACCGAAGGCACCTGCGCGGTCGTCGTCTCGGCCACCGTCAAGCTCGTCGACCTCCCGGCCCGCCGCACCCTCGTGGCCCTCGGCTTCTCCGACCTGCCCGCCGCGGGCGACGCCGCCCGCCACGTCCTGCGCCACGAACCCATCGCCTGCGAGGGACTCGGTGGCGACCAGGTCGCCGCGCTCCGCCGCAACGTCCCCGACGCCCGCCCGGAGGAAATGCTCCCCGAGGGCGCCGGCTGGCTGCTGTGCGAGATCGGCCACACGGACCCGACGCCCGACCCGGCGGCTGAACGAGCCCGCGCCGAGGCCCTGTTGAAGGACACCGGAGCGGTCGACATCCGTCTCGTCCAGGACCCCAAGGAACAGGCCGCCCTCTGGCGCATCCGCGAGGACAGCTCGGGCCTCGCCACCCGCGCCCCCGACGGCTCCGAGGCCTGGCCCGGCTGGGAGGACTCCGCCGTCCCCGTCGAACACCTCGGCGACTACCTGCGCGACCTGGCCCAACTCCTTGAGAGCCATGGCCTCCAGGGCACCCCGTACGGCCACTTCGGCGAGGGCTGCGTGCACATCCGCATCGACTTCGACCACGCGACGGCCGAAGGCGTGCGGACCTTCCGTACGTTCATGAAGGACGCCGCCGAACTGGTCGCGAAGCACGGCGGCACGCTCTCCGGGGAGCACGGCGACGGCCAGGCCCGCGCCGAGTTCCTGCCGCTGGTCTACAGCGAGGAGGCGGTGCAGGCGTTCAGCGAGTTCAAGGCGGTCTGGGACCCGGAGAACCGGCTCAATCCCGGCATCCTCGTCCACCCACGCCCCGCCGACGAGCGCCTGCGCATCACGGCGGGCCACCGCCCCACGCTCTCCCTGACGACGACCCTGGCCCTCGAAGAGGACGGCGGCGACCTGTCCAAGGCGCTGCGCCGCTGCGTCGGCATCGCCAAGTGCCGCACCGCGTCCGGCGGCGTGATGTGTCCGAGCTACCGCGCCACCGGGGACGAGAAGGACTCCACGCGCGGGCGCGCACGCGTGCTCTACGAAATGGTGCAGGGCGACGTCATCACCGACGGCTGGCAGTCCGAGGAGGCCGCGGACGCCCTCGACCTCTGCCTGTCCTGCAAGGGCTGCAAGAGCGACTGCCCCGTGGGCGTCGACATGGCCTCCTACAAGGCGGAGTTCCTGCACCACCACTACAAGGGCAAGCGCCGCCCCGCCTCCCACTACGCACTCGGCTGGCTGCCCCTGTGGTCGCACCTCGCCGGCTTCGCGCCGGGCCTCGTCAACGCGGTGACGCGCAACAAGAAGGCCGCCACCCTCCTCAAGAAGGCGGGCGGCATCGCCCTGGAGCGCCCGGTCCCGCCCTTCGCGGGCCGCCGCTTCCGTACGAGCTTCAAGAGGCGCCGGAACGCGCCGGCGCCCGGCAGCCGGGGCAAGGTCCTCCTGTGGCCCGACACCTTCACCGAGTTCATGTCCCCGGAGGTGGGTCGCGCGGCCGTCCTCGTCCTCGAACACGCCGGCTTCGAGGTGGTCCTGCCGCCCGACCGCCTGTGCTGCGGCCTCACCTGGCACACCACGGGCCAGCTCGACATGGCCAAGAAGGTGCTGGAACGCACCCTCAAGGCCGTCGACCCCTACCTCCAGGAGGGCATGCCGCTCATCGGCCTGGAGCCCAGCTGCACCTCCCTGTTCCGTACGGACGCCACGGAGCTGTTCCCGGACGACCCGCGCGCGAAGCGACTCGCCGCCCAGACCGTGACCCTCGCCGAACTCCTGGACCAGCGCGCCCCCGACGTCGACTTCGGCCGCCTCGACGACGTCACCGCCCTGACCCAGACCCACTGCCACCAGCACGCCACCCTCGGCAGCAAGGCGGAGGACCGGGTGCTCGCCCGCGTCGGCGTGGACAGCGGCCGCCTCGACTCCGGCTGCTGCGGCCTCGCGGGCAACTTCGGCTTCGAGGAAGGCCATTACGACGTGTCGGTCGCGGTCGGCGAACAGGCCCTCCTCCCGGCCCTGCGCGAGGTCCCCGACGACACGGTGGTCCTCGCGGACGGCTACAGCTGCCGCACCCAGATCACCCAACTGTCCGACCGCCGCCCGCGCCACCTCGCGGAACTTCTCAGGGACGCACTGAAGACGCGACGCGGCAACTGACCGCTCCGCCGACCGCGCGGCGTCGGCTTCGCCGGGGTGACCCGGAGAGGCGCGGCGCCGCGGGGGACCGGTGTCCCGGACTCAGCCGGGAGCGGACAGGAAGTCCTCGACCGCGGTGGCGAATTGCTCCGCGGCGTCATGGTGCACCACGTGCCCGGCGGACAGCTCGACGAGTCGAGCTCCGCCGGCGTGCCGAACGATCATCTCGCGGGCGTGGTCGGCAGCCAGCTCGTCGCTGCGTGTTCCCCGGATCAGGAGAGTGGAGCAGGCCACCGCCGTCCAGTCCTGCCAGTGCCGCCCGTTGAGCGCCTTCTGGGAGGCCACCGTGTCCTCGATGCCGAACGAGTACTCCCACCCGTCGCCCGCGTTGCGGAAGGAACACTCCAGGTGGGCGGCCGTCGAGCCCAGCGATTCCACCAACTCCTCGCGCGACGAGGCACGACGGGGCAGGTCCAAGGTGTAGGACCAGTCGCTGTCCACGACCGCGCCGATGTCCTCGACGATCAGGGCCGAGACCCGCTCCGGCCACCGGGCGGCGTACTGATAGGCGTTCACGCCGCCCAAGGAGTGGCCCAGCACCGCCACCGCTCCAAGACCGAGATCGTGGTGGAAGGCGGCGACGTCGCCGACGTAGTCGTCCCGGAGGTAGCTCCCGGCACGATCGGACTCGCCGTGTCCGCGCTGGCCGTTCTATTGACAACAATTGGACTGTTGGCAATCGCTGAGCATGAGATCAGGTGCGCGGAATGTTTGGCAAGGCTTTTGCGGAACTCGGTCGACGTGCGAGTCTTGCGTTCTCCGAGCCCGGCCGCCGGCACCCGGAACGTCTCCCGCAGCCCCCACGCGCACACCGCCAGGACGAGCGCCGCCGCCGCGGCGACGCCGAGCGGGCGGTGTCAGAAGTGGCTGAAGCCCTGGGTGGCGGCGTGGGCCGGGGTGCCGACCGCGTAGTCGAGTGCGCCGCCCGCGACATCGAGACCGACGGTGAAGAGGGTGCCCCACTGTTCGTGCGTGGGCTTCGCGGCGTCAGGGCGCATGCACACGACGGCGTCGGCGCCCTCGCTCCCGCACAGCGCCGAGGCCCGCTCGGCGGGCGCGAGCCCGGGCAGCGCGGCGCGTACCGCCCGCAGGTGGGCGAGGCGCTCGGCCGTCGAGGAGTCACCGGGGCACACATCACCGGCCGCGAGTTCCGGGTCCAGGAAGTGGTTGGTGTGCAGCAGCCAGCCGTCCTCGCCCGGCCGGACCACGGCGAGGCCGCGCGGGGACAGTTCGAGGCTCGCGGCGCCCTCGGCGGTGACGACGGTGAGCGAGGTGGACGCGGTCACCCGCGCCGAACCGGCGATCTCCACGGCCTGGTCGAGGCTGTCGGCCTCGTCGAGGACCCGGCGCGCGACCGCGTGCACGGGGACGCCGCCGCCCTCGCCGTCGGCGCGGTGGAAGAGGATGTTGAAGTGCACGCCGAGGCCCGCGCCGTTCACCCCGATCTTGGCGGGGGCGCCGAACTCGGTGAACAGCTTCACCGTGCGGCCCTCGGCAGGCGTCAGCTCGTGCAACAGGGCGTCGGGGACGAGGAGTTCGTGCCAGTCCCACGTCTGCACGGTCTGCGGGGCCGCACCCCCGGGCGCGTATACGGCCGTCGAGCACTCACCCTCACCGGCCGGTGGGCACAGCGCGAGGATCTCCGTGCGGGCGCCGACGGCGGCGACCTGCCAGTGTTCGACGCCCGCCGCGTCGGCGCACGCGTCCGACTCCTCGGCGAGCCCTGGAGCCCACTGACGCAGCGCCTCGTGGCTGCGCTCGGCGAGTTCGCGCACGTGCGTCGCGGGCAGGCCGAGCGCCGCGAAGTGCTCCAGGTACAGCGCGCTCACGCGGCGGACCTCGCCGCCGAACCGGCCGCCGAGCAGCGCGCCGCGCTCGCGCGGGTCGACGGTGTCGGTGGTCAGGGTGTGCAGATCCACGAATGTTCCTTCCGGGCCCACGGGGTGATGTGTCGTCCACGGGGCCATGTGTCGGTGCGGCGCCGATCACGCTAGGAACGTAAAACGTTTTATACAATGCCTCGCCGAAACCGATCGGCCACCATGAGAGGCGGCGGCATGGCACGCGCCCAAGGCATCACCATCAAGGACGTGGCGCGCCGGGCCGGTGTGTCGATCACCGCCGTCTCGCACGCCCTCAACGGCAAGGGCACGCTCAGCGCCGCCACCCGCGAGCGCATCCGCGAGGTCGCCGACGAGATGGGCTACGCGGCCGACGCGCTCGCTCGGGGCATGCGCAGCTCCACGATGGGCGCGGTCGGCCTCGTGCTCCGCTCGCTCGACGCGCTCGGCGACTACAAGCCCGAAGGCGTCGACGTCTTCGAGAAGTTCGTCGGCGCCGCCGCCTCCCAGGCGCTCGCCCGCGGCCTGAGCCTGATGCTGGTGCCCGACCTGACCCGGGCGCCGGTGCCACCCCTGACGTTCTCCATGGACGGTTACATCGTCACCAACCCGCACCGCGACGACCCGGTCCTCGCCCTCCTCGACCAGCGCGGCATCCCCTACGTCACCTACGGCAGCGCCCCCGGCCGCCCCGACTTCCCGTACTGGGCGTCGGAGGACGACGCGGCCTCGGCCCGCCTGGTTCTCGACCACCTGGAGGCCAGGGGTGCCCGCGGCGTCGCCCTCGTCCGCGGGACCGACGCGAATGCCTGGAACGACGAGCACGAAGCGGCGTACAGGGCGTGGTGCGCGCAGCGGAGCATGCCCGCCCGCCTCTACGAACTGGCCGAGCGGGCGGGCGTCGAGGGCGGCGTCGACCTCGCGCGCCGGATCGCGGCCGATGGCCTGCCCGACGCCGTCTTCTGCCTGACGGGCCGGCACGCGGCGGGCGTCCAGGAGGGACTCGTCGCCCAGGGGGTCGCGGTGCCCGGCCGGGTGATGGTGGCCGCGGGCTCCGACTCCGAGCACTCCCGCAACGCCCGTCCCACCATCTCCGCGCTCGAACTGGACCCGGTCGGCAGCTCGGGCGCGCTCCTGGACATCCTTCAGGCCCTGATCGCCGGTACGCGGCCGGTCGCGCCACGCATCACACGGGCGCATTTGAGGGAGCGGGAGTCGACGCGGAGACGCCCCGGGTGACCGATTGAGGTCCGCGACCCGCCGTATACCGATGAGTTCTGCCACATCCGCCGGTCCATGAGTGTTGGTTGGTGCACAGCCGACCGACAAGAGTGAAAAACCAGGGAGATCCGACATGCGTACGCTGATCAGCACGGCCTTCGTGTCCCTCGACGGAGTCGTGGAGGCACCGGGCGGCGAGCCCGGCTACCGCAACTCCGGGTGGACCTTCAAGGGCGTCGACTTCGTGCCCGAGGCGTTCGAGATCAAGGGCCGGGAGCAGACCGAGGCCACCGCGATGCTGTTCGGCCGGGTCAGCTACGAGGCGTTCAGCCCCGTGTGGCCCGGCATGGAGGAGTTCGCCGAGTACAAGCCGATGCCCAAGTACGTCGTGTCCACCACCCTCAAGTCCGGTGACCTGGTCTCCGGTTGGGGCGAGACGACGATCCTGCGCTCGCTCGACGAGGTCGCCGCGCTGAAGGAGACCGAGGGCGGCCCGATCATCATGCACGGCAGCGCCACCCTCAACCAGAACCTCTCGGACGCGGGCCTCATCGACCGCTACCACCTGCTGGTCTTCCCGCTGCTGCTCGGCGCGGGCAAGCGACTGTTCAGCGCCACCGACAAGGACACCCAGCACCTGAAGCTCGTCGAGCACGAGGCGTACGCGAACGGGCTGCAGAAGAACGTCTTCGACGTCGTGCGCTGAGGTCCTGTCGGGGGCGCCGCGTCACGACTCGAAGTCGGTGGAGCGGGCGAGCTTCTCCCAGGCGGCCAACTCGGCGCGGAAACCGTCGGCTTGGGCGGTGATCGCGTCGACCGCGTCATTGCCGAGCGGCAGGCGCAGCGGCGGCTCGTCGGCGTCCACGGCGGTCAGGATCGCGGCCGCGGCCCGTGCCGGGTCGCCCGGCTCCTGGCCGCTGCCGCCCGGCAGTGCGGACAGGACGGGACCCACGGTGTCCTGGTACGCCTCCAGCGTCGCTACAGGCGTCAGGTCTGCGGAGCCCGCGAAGCCCGTCCGGAACGCGCCGGGCTCGACGATCAGCACCCGGATGCCGAGCGGCGCGACCTCGGCGGCCAGCGCCTCGGAGAGTCCTTCCAGGGCGAACTTCGTGGCGCAGTAGGCGCCGACCCCGGCGAACGCGAACCGCCCGCCCATGCTGGTGAGTTGGACGATCGTGCCGGAGCCGCGCCGGCGCATGTGCGGCAGCACGGCCCGGGTGAGCGCGGCCGGTCCGAAGAAGTGCAGGTCCATCAGGTCCCGCAGCTCCGCGTCCGTGGCCTCCTCGACCGCGCCGACCATGCCGCGGCCGGCGTTGTTGACCAGCACGTCGATCCGGCCGTGCCGGGCGGCCACGCCGTCGACCGCGGCCTGCACGTCGTCGATCGCGGTGACATCCAGCGCCAGCGTCTCCACCTGGTCCGGGTGTGCGGCGACCAGGTCGTCGAGCGGCGCGGTACGCCGCGCGGCGGCCACCACGACATCGCCCGCGGCCACCGCCGCCTCGGTGATGGCCCGGCCGAACCCGCTGCTCGCTCCCGTGACCAGCCAAACCCTGTTCATGGTGTTCCCCCTCGGCCCGCGGGCCGCCGCTGTCGGCGGCCCGTCCGTGAACTACCTTGCGGTGCAATCCAGTTGCCCGTCCAAGATTTGCTGTGATAGCCGATGGTTATGGACGTTCACGGGCGGGACCTGAGGTACTTCACGGCGGTGGCCGAAGAGCTCCACTTCACGCGTGCGGCGGAGCGCCTGTACGTCTCGCAGCCCGCGCTGAGCAAGCAGATCAGGGTGCTGGAGAAGCAGGTGGGGGCCGCACTGTTCGAGCGCGACCGGCGTGCCGTGCGGCTGACCGAGGTCGGCGCCGCGCTGCTGCCGCACGCCCTGCGGATGGTCGCCGAGTGGGAGGCGGCCGAGGCGACGGTCGCCCAGGTGGTGGCCGAGCGGGCGAAGGACCTCGTGGTGGGGATGAGCACGAGCCCGGGGCGCGGTGGCATGCTGCCGGCGATCCGCTCCCGCTTCACCGCCGAGCATCCCGGCACCCGGTTGAGGGTCCGGCAGGTGACCTGGGACGACTCGACCGCGGGGCTCGCCGATGGCACGAGCGACGTCGCGTTCGTCTGGCTGCCGCTGCCCGACCAGGAGCGCTACCGATGGGTGCCGGTCGCAGAGGAACCCCGCCTGGTCGCCATGGCCGAGACGCATCCGCTGGCCGGCCGCGACACGGTCGACTTCACCGACCTCCTCGACGAGCCGTTCCTCGCGCTGCCCGACAGCGCCGGGCCGCTGCGGGACTACTGGCTCGCCACCGAGTCCCGCGGCGGGCGACCCGCAGTCGTCGGCGCGGAGGTGGCCAGTACCGAGGAGACGTACGAGGCGCTCGCCGCGGAACTCGGCGTCGTGCTGCTCGCGGCGGGCAATGTGCCGCTGGTCACCCTCGGCGGCGTCGTCACCCGCCCCGTCCAGGGCGTCCCACCCAGCCGCTTCGTCCTGGCCCTGCGCGCCGACGACCGCCGCCCCTTGGTGCACGCGTACGCGCGCGCGGCCGAGTCCCTCAGGGACGGAATCCGTACGCCGTCCACGTTGTGATGTTACGGAGAGTGACCTTGTGTCGGCAGACGCTTTGAGACGTGACGTTGGCACGCGTCACTTCGACGTCGAGGAGTTGGCCGGGTTCTCGCGCTGGTCGTGCACGACCGAGGAGGGGATGGGTCGGTCGTTCTTGAGTGCGTTCCAGACCTGGCCCGCCTCCGGTTCCTCGGGGGCGACGCGGTTGGGGTCGCTGGGGGCGGTCTCGGTCGGCAGGGTCACCTGGGTGACGTCGTCCGCGCCGATGCCGGTCAAGCTCTTGCCGAGGCCCAGCAGGGAGCTCACGGAGTCCAGGCCCGTGTCCGTGGTCAGGGACTTCGTCAGGTCGGACGCGAGGTCGTAGGCCTGCTTGGGGTGGGTGACCAGATCGAGGCCCTTCACCTGGTCGATCACGGCCGTGGCCATCTGCTGTTCCAGGGTGATGCGGTCCAGGTCCGAGCCGTCGCCGACACCGTGCCGGGTGCGGACGAAGGCGAGGGCCTCGTCGCCGTCGAGGTGATGGGTGCCGGCCGGCTCGTCGAAGCCGCTGTCGGGGTCGTCGATGTCCTCGGTCGTGGTGATGGTGACACCGCCGATGTCGTCGATGAAATCCACGAAACCGGAGAAGTCGAGCTCCACGTAGTGATTCAGCTCGAGGCCGGACATCTGCTCCACGGTCTTCACCGTGCACTCCGGGCCGCCCTCGCCGTACGCGGAGTTGAACATGGCGTCCTGCTGAGCGGGGACCGTGTCGCCGTCGCTGTCGGTGCACGCGGGGATGTCGACGAGGGTGTCCCGCGGGATCCACACGGTCTCGGCCCTGGTGTGGTCCTCGTTGATGTGTACGACGGCCGTGGTGTCCGAGCGCGAGGTGCCGCCGGTGTCGCCGCCGGCGTGGTCGCCGTTGTCACCGGAGCGCGAGTCCGAGCCCATCACGAGGATGTTCAGCTCGCCGGAGTCGTCGGCGTCGGTCAGTACCTTGGACAGGTCGATGCCGGACACGTTGTGGTCCAGGTGCCAGTACGCGCAGCCGGCCGTGCCGACACAGACGACGAGGAGGAGCGCGATGCCCCAGACGCACCGGCGGATGATGCGCTGCTTGCGGGTGCGTTCGTCCTTGCGGCGCCGCTTGTCGGGGTTCGGCCCGGCTGGGGTCGGTCCCTCCGGGTGCGGCCCGTCCGGGTTCCGCCTGGGCAGGGAGAAGCGTCGTCCTTCGCGCGTGGCCATCTGAGGGGAACCTTTCCGTGGATGCCAGGCGTGACGTCGCCGGGCGGCCTCGGGAAGGGCGGGCGCGCTGCGGTGCACGCGGACACTCCACTCCCGACCCTCCCTACGGTCGCCCGGGCAGCCGGGCGCCGAACAGAGGCGAAGGGCCCGACCCCGTCAGGGCTTGCGGACCCGCCGCGGCGCGGTGAGAGGATCGGGACATGGCGACGACGACCGTGACCGGGGACTTCGACCTGACCATGGACGAGCTGCGCGCGGTCGCACGGTACGCCGTGGAGAGCGCCGAGCAGGTGCTCCCCGTGTTCGAGGCGGCGGTACCGGACGACACCCGGCCGCGCGCGGCCGTCGACGCCGCCCGGGAGTTCGTCGACGGCGCGAAGCGGTCGCGGCTGCAACGGGTGACCGCGCTCGACGCGCACCGCGCCGCCGCGGAGGCGGACACCGAAGCCGTACGGCTCGCCGCACGCGCCGCGGGCGACGCCGCCTCAGCCGCGTATCTGCACCCGATCGCGAAGGCCACCCAGGTCGGCCACATCCTGCGGGCTGCGGCCTGCGCGGCCCGCGTGGCGGAACTGGCCGCGGGCGGCGACCCGGAGGCGGGGGAGCGGTCCGTCGAACAAGCCCGGCGGCGCGCCACCCCGGTCCTCGTGGACCTGCTGAGCCGGTATCCCGCGGCGCCACGGGGGAAGGCGCGCGTGGCGCACCTGATGAGCAGCCTCGACGATGCCTTGCGCTGACGGCGTCAGGAGTAACGCCGGACCCATCGCAGGCTCAGCCGCCGAAGCGCGGGTCCGTCTCCACGAGCCGGGCGAGGTTCTCCAGCGCCATCCGCGTGCCCAACTCGTTCTGGTCGGCGGGCACGACGTCGGGGATCCCCTCGTGTCGCATCCGGACCTCGGTGCCGCCGTTCGCCTCGATGAGCGTGGTGGTCATCGTCATCGTGTCCCGCAGCGCCGGATCGGCGGACTCGAAGGCGAGCACCTCGACCACCTGCTCGTCGGGCACGAGCCGCGCGAAATGGCCGTGGTACGTGTCGGTGTGCGAGGCCGACTTGCCGCTCTCGGACGGCGCGTCGTAGGTGAGCGAGACGCGGAACCTTCCGCCCTCGCGGGACTCGAACTCGTGCACCTGACTGGTCATCCCGGCGGGCACCCGCCAGTGCGCGACGGCGTCCGCGTCGATGAGCGCCCGGTAGACGGCGGCACGTGGGGCGTTCACGTGCTGGGACAGCTCGGTCGAGTACATCGGCCGAGCGTAGCGGCCGGGGCCTCGGTCGGCCCGGGGAACACGTGGTGCCGCCGATGTGCGGTGACGCTTCGGCCGGGCCCGAAGTGTTCCGCGCCTAGCGTCGGTGGCATGAACCGAACCGTGCATGAGATCTCCCGTTACGAGGACGTGCGTGCGGCGCTGGCCGACCCGGGCCTGGTGCCGGAGGTGCCTGACGTGCCGTCCGACGCCGAGGAGAAGGTGGGCGCGTCCCTGGCCTGGCTGCGGGCCCAGGTGCCCCGGTTCAGCTGGGGCGCGGCGCACGCCCGACGTCGCGCGCTCGTGGAGGCCGAACTGGCCCGCCTCGACGTGGCGCGGCTGCGGGCGGCGGCCACCCGTTGGCCCGCGGCCGAGGATGTGGCGCCGTACGTGGTGAGCACGCTTGCCGAGGCACTGGGTTACCGCGAACCCGCCGCCGTGGCGAAGGCGGTCGGAGCCGTGGAGCCCGGCTACTTCGGCGGCGAGGCCCCGGAGGCCGACGCGGCGGTGGCGCGCCTCGTCGAGCTGCTGGCGTCGTCCGGGCAGCCGCAGGACCCCCAGGAACACGATTCCCAAGAAGAAGTGGCCGCCGCCCGCATCTGCCTCCTCGTCCAGGCCCACGACGCGACCGCCGCCCTCGTACGGCACGCCAACGCTGGTGACCACGCCGACGCCCACCCCATCGAGCGCCTGCTCCGCGACACCCTGCGTGACGACCCGCCCGTCCGCACCCTGCGTCGTGTCGCGGCCCGCGACACCCGCGTCGCCGGTACGGACGTCGCCGCAGGGGACCTCGTCCTCCTCGACACCACGGCCGCCGCCCCCACGGAATCCGACGCGCCGCTCGCCTTCGGAGCGCCGCCGCGCGTCTGCCCCGGCCGGGACCTTGCCATGGCGCTGGCCTCCGGCGCCCTCGCGCACCGGCGCCCCTCGGTCACCCCCTTCGCCCGCCTGCACCGCGGGGACGCGCCGTTGCTGCTGCCGAACGCCTGGGACTCGGCTTCCGCCGCCGCGCTCGTGGCCGCCGGGTTCGAGGCCGTCGGGACGACCAGCCTCGGTGTGGCCGCCGCGGCCGGGCTCCCGGACGGCGCGGGCGTCACCGCCGACGACACGCTCGCCCTGGCCCGCCGACTCGGGCGCGGCTCGTTCCTGTTCACCGTCGACATGGAGGGCGGGTTCAGCGACGACCCTGAGGAAGTCGCCTCGCTCGCCCGGGAGTTGAGCGCCGCGGGCGCCGCCGGGATCAACCTGGAGGACGGGCGCGCGGACGGCGGCCTCACCCCGGTCGACCGGCACGCCGCGAAGATCGCGGCGGTCAAGGCGGCCGTCCCCGAACTGTTCGTCAACGCCCGCGCCGACACTTACTGGCTGGGTCAGGGATCCGACCACGAAGACACCGAGCGGCGCCTCACCGCCTACCAACAGGCGGGAGCCGACGGCCTGTTCGTGCCGGGGCTCGCCGAACCCGACCGGATCCGCGCCATCGCCTCCCGTTTCGAACTCCCCCTCAACATCCTCTACTCACCCACCGGTCCGACCCTCGACGAACTCGCCGCGCTCGGCGTCCGCCGCGTCAGCCTCGGATCGCTGCTCTACCGCAGGGCGCTCGGCGCGGCGGTGGCCACCGCGCGGGCCGTCCGCGAAGGACGACGGCCCACCGGCGACACCCTCTCGTACGCTCAGGTGCAGGGACTGTAGGGGTCAGTGCTCCGGCGCGGGATTCGCGAGCGCCGTCGTCGTGCAGTAACCGATCGGGCCCGCCGCGTCGTACAGCGTGCAGTGCCCGACGGCGATGCCGTCCTCGGCCGTGTGTCCCGTGGCCTCCAGGCCGATCTCGTCGCTGAGCGGGAGCCGGCTCAGGGACAGGGTGTAGTCGGCGTTGATGTAGCGCAGACCATCGTCGCCCGCGTGCGCGAGCGGGCTTGCCGTGTCGGCGGCGAGCGCGGCGCGGACCAGCGGCGACAGGGCCTCCCCGCCCACCAGCGGCCGGGCGTCGCGCATCCAGGAGCGCCGCCGCTGATCGCCGCTCCACTCCCGTACCGGCCGCAGCTCCTCGTCGAACCGCAGGAACTGGGTGCGCCCGTGCGGGGCAAGGAGTTCCTGGGCCGGCGGCGCGTCCCACGGGCCCGTCGCGGGAATGTGTCCCGGCGGCGGTGCGGCCGTGCGCAGCAGTACGGCGCTCGCCCGCGCCAGTGGCCTCCCGTCGCCGCCGTGCACGACGGCGTCGGCGACGCGGATCCGCCGCCCGTCGCGCACTCGCTGCGTGGTGACACCGACTGGGGCGAAGGGCGCGGTGCGGAACAGATCGACGGTGAGCCGGGCGAAGTGCAGCCCCTCCTCGGCGTGTTCGCGTTCAAGGGCCCGCGCCGCGAGCGCGCCGAGGAGCCGGCCGTGCACCGTGTCGGGCGCCCACCAGCCGCGCGCGTGCGACTCGGGCACGAAGATTTCCGCGGAGTCGGCGGAGGCGACGGAGTCCGCGATGTCCGCGGTCGCCGTCGTGCGCGTGAAGTAGGGCGCCTCGTCCTCGGTCTGTGCCACGTGTGTTCCCTTCAGTGCGTCGTACGTCGGTGCATACGGGGGTCGGTGATCCGGAGCGGATCGATGTGCAGTGGGTCGAGGCGGCGGATCAGCGCGAGCGTGGCGTGACAGATCGCGTCCGCGTCCCGCTTGCGCGTACACGTGCCGATCTCCCGGCCCGCCTCCCCGATGACGGAGGTGAGGACGCCCACCACCAGCCGGTCCACGGGTTCGCTGCCCGCTTCGAGCAGCACCGAGTTCTGCCGGATCCACTCGCGTCCGCGCGCCCGGCGCATCAGCTCGAAACCGGGCGGCCCGTCGCCGTCCATCCACAGCTCGATCAGATCGCGCCGCCGCCAGCAGCCCTCCAGGAAGCTGCGGGTGCCGACGAGGAACAGCTCCAGCGGATCGCACTCGCCCGCCGCCCGCGCCGCGGCCACCGCCTCGGCTGCCTCCCGTTCGCGGGAGTTCTCGTAGTCCTCCCACAAGGCGACGAACAGCTCCGTCTTGCCGCCGAAGTGGTGGTAGAGACTGCCGACGCTGGAACCGGCCCTGCGGACCACCGCGACGATCGCCGTGTCGGTGAACCCCTGCTCGCAGAAGACCTCGCGGGCGGCGTCGAGCAGGTTGCGGCGGGTCTGCTCCGTGCGGCTCCACTGCCAGGCATTGTCCTTGGCCGCGATCCGCTCCGCCTTGCGTGTCATCCGGTCGTCACCCCCTGCGCACCCATTGTCGTACCGAACCAAATTTTAGAATCAGGCAATTGTGAGCGCCAGAAGGCCGGTTGAACTCGTTCCGACCTCTTGACCCACCGCCGGGGCGCGGGCAACTTGAACTCATTCCTAGATTCCCGTTCCAGGATTCCCGGGCTTCCCGTTCCGCGATTGAGGGGGCACTTCCATGGTCGACTTCTCGCTGTCCACCGAGGAACGTCAGATCAGGGACACCGTGCGCGCGTTCATCACCAAGGAGGTGATGCCGCTGGAACAGGACGTGCTGCGCAACGAACGGGCCGGTCAGCGGGGCGTCGAACCCGACGTCGTCGACGAACTGCGCGCCAAGGCCCGCAGGGCGGGCTTCTGGGGGGTCAACACCCCGGAGGAGTACGGCGGGATGAACCTCGGCGCCGTCATGTCCGCGATCATCGCGATGGAGACGGGCCGGACCTTCGTCCCCTTCGGCTTCGGCGGCAGCGCCGACAACATCCTCTACGCCTGCGACGAGGAGCAGAAGCGGGAGTACCTGATGCCCACCATCGAGGGCGAGCGCCGCTCCTGCTTCGCCATCACCGAGCCCGGTGCGGGCTCCGACGCCCGCAACATCCGCAGCCGCGCCGTGCGCGACGGCGACGACTGGCTGATCACCGGCGAGAAGACCTTCATCACCGGCGGCAACGAGGCCGACTTCGTGATGGTGTTCGCCGTCACCGACCCCGACAAGGGCGCCGACGGCGGTGTCACCTGCTTCCTCGTCGACCGCGACATGGGCTGGAAGTCCGAACCGATCGAGACCATGGGCCAGTGGGGCCCGGCCTCCCTCGTCTTCGACGAGGTGCGCGTCCCCGGCCGCAACGTTCTCGGCGAGGTCGGCAAGGGCTTCCAGCTCGCCATGCAGTGGATCGGCCAGGGCCGCTACCTCATCCCCGCCCGCGCCATCGGCTCCGCCGAGCGCATGCTCCAGATGGGCGTCGACTACGCCCGCCAGCGGCACTCCATGGGCCGTCCCATCGCCGACTACCAGGCCATCCAGTGGCACATCGCCGACTCCCAGGTCGAGATCGAGTCCGCGAAGTGGCTCACCCTGTACGCGGCCTGGCGCGCTCAGCAGGGCATGGATGCCCGGCACGCCTCCTCCATCGCCAAGCTGAACGGCGCCGTGATGGCCAACCAGGTCGTCGACCGCGTCCTGCAGATCCACGGCGGCATGGGCTACACGAAGGAACTCCCCATCGAACGCTGGTACCGCGAGCTGCGGCTGCTGCGCATCTTCGAGGGCACCGACGAGATCCAGAAGCGCACCATCGCCCGAAACCTCATCAAGGGGCACGTACGACTCGGTGGGATCGGCGAGTGACCGGGCGGCGCCCGCGCCCCGGGCTCTTCCGGGTGCGCGAGCTCGATCAGTACCCGGACGCAGGACAGCGGATGCGCATCCTGTCGATGGCGGTCCTCGCGGTCCTCATCGCCTCCTACGAGGGCCAGATCGCGCCCGTGGTGCCGCTGCTCCTCGACGACCTCGACATCTCCCTGACCACCTACGGCGGTGTCTCCGCCCTGGCGCTCGTCGCCGGCGCCGTCGCGTCGATGGTCGGCGGGCGGCTCACCGACACCGTGGGCCGGGTGCGGCTCATCGTGCCGCTCCTGATGCTCACCGCGGGCTGCTGCTTCCTGATGACGACCGTCCACTCGGCGGGCCAACTCCTCGCCGTCAGAGCCGTGTTGTCGGTCGTCGACGGCATGGCCATGGCGGGCACCGCGCCGCTGGTGCGGGACTTCTCGCCGCGGATGGGCCGCGCCCAGGCCTTCGGCTTCTGGACCTGGGGCCCGGTCGGCGCGAGCTTCCTGGCCGCCGCGGTCGCCAGCCTCACGCTGCCGCTGTTCGACGACTCGTGGCGCTCGCAGTTCGTCATCATGGGCGCGGTGTCCCTCGTCCTCTCCGTGGTGATCGCCTTCAACATCGCGGACCTCTCACCCGAACTGCGCGCCCGCATCGTGCAGTCCGAACGGGAGACCCTCGGCCGCGCCGACCACACCAAGCCCACCCGCGCCTGGGACCTGTTCGCGCACCGGAACATCTGGGCCCACGTCGTCGGCATCGCGTGCTGGCTGGTGCTGTACGTGACGCTGGTCGTGTACGGGCAGACGATGCTCGCGGAGAGCTTCCATCTCGACGCCGCGACCGCCTCGAAGATCATGGCGGCGTTCTGGACGCTGAACATCGTCACGCTCGTCGCCACCGGACGGCTCTCCGACCGACTGCAACTGCGGAAGCCCTTCTGCGTGGGAGGCACCGTGGGCAGCGTGCTGCTCACCGCGTACCTGGCGGGCCTGGTCGGCCGCGACGACGTCTCGCACCTGCACATCGCCCTCACCGGGGCGCTCCTCGGCGGGGTGATGGGCTGCGCCTACGGACCGTGGATGGCGAACTTCTCGGAGAACGCCGAGGACGTCGACCCACGCCTCCAGGGCACCGCCTGGGGTGTGTTCACCTTCCTCACCAAGGCGATGGGCGTGGTGGTGCTGCTCGTCGTGCCCCGCGTCGTCGAGTCCAGCGGCTGGCGCGCCTGGCTGATCGTCTGCGGGTGCTGCATGGCCGTGTTCGTCCCGGCGTCCCTGTTCTTCCGCGGCCCGTGGCGCCGACCGAACGCGGCACCGGCGGCATCCGCGCAGGACACCCCGGCCGCCGCCCCCGCGAGCGACTGACGGGCGTCAGCCGCGGGCCACCGCGATCGCCCCGGCGAGCCGCTCCCCGGCCTCGTACACCATGTACGGCACCCCGCTCTGGGTGCCGAACGAGGGAGCGGCCGCCCGGCCGTTCTCCGGGGCCGAGGCATGGGAGTCGTAGAAGACACCGAGGTGTTTACGGAGGGAGAAGTCGGCGCCGACCTCCGTGATCATGAGGTCGCCGCCGCTCTCCTTGTCCTTGTTGTAGACGACGAAGGCGGAGCCACCGCGCGTGAGCAGGTGCGGGCCGCCCACGTTGACCGCGCCGACGTCCGAGTGCCGTACGAGCGGCGTCTGGTCGAAGGTCCAGTTCCGGCCGTCGGCGGACCAACCCCAGCAGATGTCGCGGTGGTTGGTCGTGTTGTTCAGCATGAACAGCATCACGTAGTGCGCGCCGCGCGCGGGAAGCTCGTGCGCGAACACCCGGGCGTACGAGGTCTCGGTGGTGCCCGTCGGCATCATCGACGTCGACAGGACCACCTTGTCGTACGTGAAGTGGACACCGTCCTTCGAGCGGGCGAGCCGCGTCGTGGTGTTCTCGCCGTGGAAGTACAGCCAGAACTCACGGTGTTGGGGCATCCACAGGACGTGCGGAGAGGAGACGTGGCTGACCGAGTAGTGCGGCGACCAGTCGTTCGACACGATCGGGTTGTCCGGGTACTCGGTGAAGGGGCCCTCCAGCGAGTCCCCGTACGCGAGGCAGATCCCGCCGGGCGCGTCGTGCGGGGCGTAGTACAGGTAGTAGCGGCCCAGCGGCTTCGCCAGCTTGTCGTAGACACCGCGCACGGTCGGGAAGATGATCTCGCCCGTCGGGTTGTACGTCAGGTCGGCGGGGGAGAGCAGCGTGCGGACGTAGGTGTAGTCGGGGAATCCGCCCGGCGCGGCCGAGGCGGGAAGGGTCGGGAGCCCGCCGAGGGCCACGGCGGGGCCCGTGACGGCGGCGGCGCGCAGGAACGTACGACGGTGCATGGTCAGCTCCTCGGTTGCGTTGATGTCAGAGGTAGGTCGCGGCCGTGACGCACAGTCCGCCGAGCGCCACCGCCCACACGTAGGGCAGGGTCCGGACCATCACCTGCTGCGGCGAGACACCGGCGTACTGGGCGCTCCACACCGTCTGGGTGCTGGTCGGGTCGGCGACGCCGAAGACCTGGTTGTACGAGGTCGCCATGCCGAGGACGGCGACCGCCGGGTAGATGCCGGTGGCGATGAGGACACCCGCGATGCCGGCGCCGAGGCCGAACACATTGAGCGGCCCGCGGTACAGGCACAGCGGCACGAGCACGGTGAAGACGAGCACGAACAACACCGCGTTCTGCGGGCTGACCGACTTCAGCAGCGGTTCGAGCGCGTCGACCGCGCCCGGCAGGTTCACCGCCGCGAGCAGGATGCCGATCGCCACGAACAGCGTGATCGGCGGGGCGGCCACCTCGAAGCCGCCGTACAGGGTGCGCAGCAGCCGACGGTTCATCTCGCGCGGCCGCGTCGTCGTCACCAGCGCGTACAGCACACCCGCCAACAGCGAGGGAATGATGGCCAGTTCGAAGCCGAGCGCGAGAACCAGCGGGACGGCCGGTGTCAGCAGCGCGTACCAGGGGGCGTCGCCCAGCGGCTTGCGCGCGCGGGCCCGCGGCTTGTCCTGCACCGAGCGCAGCGACCACGTGTGCTCCACGCCGCGCCGCCGCGACTCGATCAGTACGTAGGCGAGGGCCGCCACCAGGGCGAACGGGAACAACTTCACCATGAAGCCGCGCACCGTCGGGATCGGCAGATCGAGGGCGGTGGAGAAGAACTGCCACACCGGCAGCTCGAACGGGATGCCCACGGCGATCCCCATCAGGATCGTCCCGGCGGCCGTCACCTTCGGGACACCCACCGCGATCATCGCCGGGATCCCGATGAGTCCGGCGAGCATCGCCGCGGGCGCGGACCCGGTCACCGTGCCCACGAGCGCCGACACGGCGAGCACCCCGAGCGCCACGAACACCGGCCGGTCACCGCCGAATTCGACGATCTTGCGGACCAGGGTGCCCGCGATGCCGGTCTCCTCCAGGAGCTTGCCGAGCCACGAGCCGAGCAGGATCGCGATCATCGTCGAGGCGAGCGCCGGGGCGCCCTCCTGGAGGACGGTGTCCAGAACGCTGTTCTTGCCTGTCAACGGCGCGCCCGCGAGGAAGGCGATCACCACGGCGAGCAGCACGAGCGCGAACGCGGTGGGGAGCTTGCGGCTCAGCATGGCGGCGACTCCGGCCGCCATGACGAGCAGGATGACGACACCCATGTCACTTCTCGCTTCTGTCGGGGCGTACGGCTCTGTCGGGAGGTGTCACGGCGGCGCCCAGGGCCTCCGTGAGCAGCAGGGGACTGCGGCCCAGGCCACAGGTGACGCGGGCGTACGCGTGCGCGGCCAGTTCGTCGGCGCCCGCGACGTGTGCGAACACGCGGCGCCGCCCGATCCGCAGCGCCGTGTGGCCGAGCGCCCGCTTGAACTCGGCTCGCACGCGCGCGTGGTGGAGATGTTCATGGGCCCGCTCGTGGGCGAGCGCCGCCGCCCGCACCGAACCCTCGGGGAACCAGGCGCGCCAGCCCCGCTCGTCGACGAGCCGTTCGGCGCGCTCGATGGTGTCGACGTACAGCTCGATCTGCGCGGGCCGCGACCGGTAGCGGGCGAGGAGCCCTTCGCCGAGCCCGCCGTCCTGGTGCTCGACGACCCGCGCGCTCATCGCGCCGGGGGACAGTCGCGCCCCGAACTCCTCGGCGGCGAGCGCCCATTGACGTAGGACGAGCGGGTCCCGGCCCTCGTGCGTCGGGGTGCCGGCGAGTAGCCGTACCGCCAGATCCAGGTCGTGGCCCCGGCCGGCGTCGCCGCTCATGCGCGGGACTCCACGACCGCCACCACCGGCTCGTCGGCCGCCCGCGCCCGCAACTCGCTGCGCGCCAGGGCAAGCAGCGCGTCCGGTTCGAGCACTCCCGACAGATCGGCGATCCGGCCGCCGACGAGCAACCGCACCGCGGGCGACCGCGTCCCGCCGTCGCCGTAGGAGGTGGCGTCCCGCACCAGCGCCGCGAGGGCCTCGCCGGCCGCGCCCACCGTCGTCGTCTCCACCCGCGCGTCCGGCGCCCCGAGCCGCACGACACCGTCCGCGTCCACGACCCGTACAGGGCGCCGCGCGGACCGAAGGCGGCGCTTCACCTCGGTGCCGTACACGGTGTACGCCTCGGTGCCCGCGAGCACACTGACCCGCTCGCCGGGTGCCTTGAGGCTGGTGGCGGCCGCCCGCAGCCGCTCCGTGTCGTCGGCCCGGTGCGCCCGGTCCTGCGTGCGCAGTTCGGTGGCGCCGGTGGCGACGGCCCGCACGGTGCTGGTCTGCGGGTCGACCGTCACCTCGACCTCGACACCGTCGGCCGCGGCGCCCTGCGCGACGACCGCCCGCTCGGCCTCGGCGCGCACGGCCAGGATCTGCTCCTGCGTTGCGCCGGGCACGATCCGCTCGACCTGCTCGCGCACCAGCGCGAGGGCCACGCCGATCGGGCTGATCACCTCGTTGTGCCGGGCGATGCGCCCCTCCATGTCGCACATCGACGCGAGGTGCGGGGTGACGGACGCGGCGCCGCCGCCCCCGCCGACCAGCACGGCGGTGTCGCGGTCGAGCCGGTAGTCCTTGACCATCGCGTCCACGACCGTCCGCACCTGCGCCGCCCCCGCGTCGAGCACGGCGCGCGCCGCGCCCGCCACATCGGTGCCGAGCCGGGTGGCCAGCGGGGCGAGCGCGGCCCGCGCCACCTCCTGGTCGCAGCGCGCGAAGTCGCCCTCGGGGACCCGGCCGAGCGCGTTCGCCGCACACGTCATCGTGAGCGCGAACCGGCCGCCCGCCGCGTCGAGCACCACATGGTCGTCCGGGTCGCCGGACATCGGCGCCACGGTGGCGACCTCGGCATCCCGCAGCTCGTCGAGCGTCGCGTAGCACGCGTACGGCAGGCCCGCGATGTGCGCGCTGCGCGGTCCGACACCGGTCACCTTCCCGTCGCCGATCCGCACCATCGACCCGCCGCCGACACCGACCGTGCGTACATCAAGAGCGTTCAGATACGAGGTCTTGCCGAGGATCGTGGCGTGCCGCACCGCGACCTTGCCGCGCCGCACGATACTGATGTCCGTCGAGGTGCCGCCCGTCTCCAGGAACACCCCCTCGCTGATCCGCTCCTGCATCAGCGCGCCCGCGACCCCGGCCGCAGGACCCGACAGCACGGTGAGCAGCGGCCTGCGCCGCATCTCGGCCAGCGACATGACACCGCCGTCGCAGCGCATCACCATCAGCGGCTCGCTCACCCCCGCCTTGGTGATCGAGGAGTCGACGAGTTCCGCGGTCGCCAGCATGCGCGGCAGGATCGCCGCGTTCACCACGGCCGTACGGGTCCGCTTGTGCAGCCCGTACAGCGACGTGATCTCGTGCGCCGCCGCCATCGGCAGGCCCGAGGACCGTGCCGTGTCGAGCACGGCCTGCTCCCCGTCGGGCCGGTCGACGCCGAACGGCTCGGTGGCGACGAGGACTTCGGCGCCCTCCTCCCGTACGCGGGCCACGGCGGCCCGCACCGCGTCGGCGTCGAACGGGTCCGTGACGTGCGCGTACGCGAGCGGCAGCTTCTTGCCGGGGGTGAGGTCGAGCTTGCCGAGCGCGGCGAGCCGCCGGGTCAGCACCGCGCCCGCGCCGGTGCCGATGCCGACGAGCCCGACCGTCGCCACGTCGCCCTCCAGGAGCGCGTTCGTGGCCTGTGTCGTGCCGTGCGCCAGGAACGTCACATCGGCAGGGGTGCGGTCGACCTGCGCGAGGAGCCGGTCGAGCGCCTGCACGATGCCGTGCGCGACACCGTCCTCATGATGGTGACTCGTGGGCACCTTCACCTGGCCCACCAGGTCGAGCGTCGCCCCGTCGACCGCGACGGCGTCCGTGAACGTGCCGCCCACGTCGATCCCGACGCGTATCTGTGTGCTCATGTCGTACGCACCTCCTCGTGCGTTCGCGTACCGGATGGAAAGTCAGTAGCCGCGCACATCGGGCCAGTGGCGCTGCACGCCCGACCGGTCGAGCAGCCGCCCGAACTCGTCGAACCGCTTGTCCTCCGCCTGCACCTGATGCGGCGTGACGTCTTCGGCCAGGCAGTGCGCGGCCAGCGCGCCCGCGACCTCGCCGATGTTCCACTCCACCGGGTGCAGCCGGTAACAGCCGTTGGTGATGTGGGTGGTGCCGATGTTCTTGCCGGCCGGCAGCAGATTGCGCACCCGCCGAGGCACCAGCGCGCCCAGCGGGATCTCGAACGGCACAGAGCCGACGTCGATGTAGTTGTCGCCACCGGTCGAGGGGTGCAGGTCGATGCGGTAGCCGCCGACACCGACCGAGTCCCGGTAGCGCGTCCTGCCGTGCGGGCCGACGGAGTCGATGGCGACGTCCTGCTCCACGACCGTCGTCACCGCCTTGATACGGCGGGACTCGCGCACGTACGGCGCCTTCGCGAGGCCGTCCGTCGTGCCCGTCACATCGGGGCGGATGCGCAGACCCCGAAAGCCGGTGCCGCCGTCGGCGCGCGGGGCCTCGGTCTGCAGCCAGTACAGGACGGACAGCGACAACTGCCGTGCCTCGCGCAGCGCTTCGGCCTCCTGCCCGATGTACGGCTTCAACCAGTAGTCGTTCAAAGGCCAGTTGACGAGCGTGATGTCCGAGTCGAAGACGCCCGGCCGGTGCAGCTTGCGCGCGAGGATCCGGCGAAAGCCCCACAGTTCCTTGTCTCCCGCGTCCGCGCTCTGGTCGGCGCTCACGGCGAGCGGGTCTTGCTCGGGGTTCGGCTCGAAGGTGCGGGGGACCGGCTCCAGGCTGCGCGGATCGGGGGCCTCGAAGCCGAGCAGGGGGCCCGGCCAGAAGTCGGGCCGGTACGAGCGCCAGAAGTCGTAGTCCTCGGGCCGCTCGATGGTGTGGTCCTCGCCCTCGTGGTGCGAGAGCGCGAAGCACACGGTGATGCCCTGCTGGTTTTCCGGCTGTGCTGCGGCGGGCGCGTGCGGTTCGCCGAACTCCGCCTGTGCCTCCGCCCCGTTGGCGTGCTCGACGTCCGCCGGCGCCAGCAGTTCACCGGTCTCGGTGGCGTCGATGACGTAGGGAGGGGTGAACCCGCGGACGATGCCGGTGCGCAGATCCCGCACGGATACCGCTGTGATGACATCGTTGTTGGACTCGGCGGACACCGCCTTGTGCTCCGTCAGTACGGTCAGCAGTCCGCTCGCCCGGTGCGGCGCGAGCATGCCCTCCAGGACGGCGAGCGCGATCCGCGGCTCGTGACACAGCTTGCTGACCCGGCCCGCGCCCGGATTGAACTCGGGCAGCGCGAACGCCTCGCCGCGCAGCGGATACCACTGCCGGTAGTACGCGCGGATGCCCTCGCGCAGCGCCCGGTACGAGGCCGTCGTGCCGAACTGCTCCACCCACGGGTGCTCGTCCGGTGGCACGGCCTGCGCGGTGAGCTGCCCGCCTATCCAGTCGGTCTCCTCGGTGAGTACGACGCGGCGCCCGGCGCGGCAGGCGGCAAGCGCCGCGGCGACACCGCCGAGGCCGCCGCCGACGATGAGGATCTCCGGTTCGGGAAACACGTGACTCCTTCGTGCTGTTCGGGTCGCTCTGTATGTGTGTGCTCTGGGGGGGGGTGCGCTGTTGGGCGTGTGCTGTTGGTGTGTGCCGTACGTGTGTGGCTCAGCGGCGGGGCGCGGGCCCGGCCGTCAGACCGGTCCGGAACTCGCAGGCCACCAACGGCTCGTCCGTCTCCTCGCCGGCCACCTGGGCGGACAGCAGACGCACCGCCGCCGCGCCCAACTCGTGCCGGGGCACGTCGAATCCGGTCGGAACGGGCCCCTGGGCCAGCTCCGGCGGCGGGCTGCCGAGCAGCGCCAGGGAGACATCCCCCGGGCACGACAGCCCGGCCTCCGCCACCGCCCCGCTCAGCGCCTGCCACGCCGCACCGGTGTCCGTCTCCTCCGCCACGAACGCGGTGACACCGTCCGCGACCAGGGCGCGGACCCGCTCGACCGTCACCTCGGCCACCGGGTCGGCGCACCGCAGCACGGCATCGGGGCCGCCCGCGAGCCCCGCCGCGTCGAGCCCGTCGAGGAAGCCCTGCTGACGGTCCGTGGAGGCGGGCGCGTCGTCGTCCTCGCGCACGAGCACGATGCGGCGGTGCCCCAACCCGGCGAGATGCGCGACCACGTCACGGCTCGCGCTCACGTAGTCGGCGCCCACCCAGGCGAGCCCTTCCAGCTCCTCCCTGCGCCCGAGGTGCACGACGGGGAATCCGTCGGCGACGAGCCGCTTCAGCTCGGCGCGCGGCACGTGTCGTCCGAGGAAGAGGCAGCCGTCGGCGAGCCGCACCCTGCTGAGCGCGTCGGGGCCGCCACCGCTGGACGCGGTGAACAGGACCAGGTCGTAGCCGCGCGCGGCGGCCTCCTGCTCGACGCCCACCAGGAACGGGTAGTACGAGTGCTGCACATCCGTCGGGAACGTCGACGTGAAGCTGAAGACACCGAGCAGGTTGTTGCGGGCGGCCGCCAGACGGCGGGCGGCGGGGTCGGGAACGTAACCGAGGCTGCGCGCCGCGTCGAGGACCCGTTGCCGCGTCTCCTCGGAGATCGTCGCGCCCTTGCCGTCGCGGCGGGCGTTCAGGACCAGCGAGACGGTCGCCTGCGAGACACCGGCGAGCCGCGCCACCTCGGCCTGCCGGGGACGGGACTTCCGGCCGGCCGGTGCGGGGGCACGCCCCGGCTTCGCCCGCTTCCTGGGTTGCTCCACGCCTGCCGCTCCTCGGGGTGTCCGTGGTTGGTAATGCGTATTAGGTAATGCGCATTAACGAGAACTGTGGGGGCGGCGCCCGAGTGAGGTCAAGGGGTCGTACGGAGATTTCCGAGGTTCAACGGGGTTGCTGCGCACGCGTATTGAGCACGCCGAGGAACCCGGCCGCACATGGGCGGCCGGGTTTCTCAGGAGAAGGTGCTACGCAGGTCAGCGCACGGACAACCGGACCAGCCGCGCGTCCGTGGCCCGGTCGCCGGTCACCTTGAAGGCGACGTAGCGGGCCGTGGCCGAGGTGAGGGACAGCGTCCGGTCCGGGCGCTTTCCGGAGAGCCGGCCCGCGACCCGGTAGTCGATACCGTCGGCGCTGAGTTCCACCTCGGCGGCGGGCGCGCCGCCGACCGTCCACTCCGCCTCCACGCTGCGCAGCGCGACTTCCTCGCCGAGGTCGACGACCAGACGCCCGCCGGGCCCCGGCCGCCACGACGTTCCGCGGTCGCCGTCCACCGCGGCGGCCGGATCGGACATGCCCTCGGGCAGTGGGCTCGTCGGGAAGACGGTCCGGCCGAGGGCCCGGTCGTCCAGCGGGAAGGCGGTGGCGCCGGGGAGGTGCAGCGTCGTCTCGCGCGCTCGGGACACCGTGGCCACGGCGGTGCGCCCCTGCGCCTCGACGCGGACCCGGCACGCGGCGCCGGACAGGCGGAGGGTGGCGCCGTCGACCACGCGGACACGCAGACCTGCGGGCAGCCGGTCGCCCGGCAGTGGGGCGAGCGTGAACCGGGGCGCGAGCAGCACCGCCTCGGCCGCGGCGAGGTCCGCCCGGTAGGTGACACCGTCGTCGGTGACGCTCTGGTCGCCTTGGAAGACCGTGCGACGGCCACCGGACTGCGGAACGTGGACCGTGGTCGTGATCCGTCCGCCCGACAGGTTGAAGAGGGCCAAGTGGTCGTCGGTGACGGCCACTTGCGCGTCGGCGGCCTTCGCGGTGGGGGAGGGGGTGCGGGCACGGTCGCGCAGAGTGCTCGCCGACGCGGCCGCGAAGCCCTCGACCACGAGGGGCGCCGCCGGGCCGTCCGCCGCCATGATGGTGTCGCCGTACACCGCGAGCGGATGTGTGCCACCACGGACGACGAGCCCGGCCCGGCCGTCGATGTCGAGCCAGCCGCCGCGACTGCTCACCTCAGGCTTCGGCCAGGTGGCGAGGTCCTCCCACGTCGCGCCGTCCGTCGAGCCCTGGACGCGGTAGGCGCGGCCCGCCGCGGCCTCCCAGCGCAGTGTCACCCGGTCGACGTCGTGCGTCGCGCCGAGGTCCACCGCGAGCCAGCTGTCGGCGCGCGGGCGGTCGGCCTTGGAGACGGCCCACCGGGTCGCCGGATCACCGTCGACGGCCAGTCCCGGCCCCTTGCCCGTCTCGCTCGACGACGCGGACGCCGTCCCGCCGCGCGCCAGGTCCGCCCCGTCCGCGCCGTCGCGCACCTCCAGGGCGAACAGCGAGTATCCGTACGCCGGGTCGGGCCGCACACCGAGCATCCGGATGTGCCGCACCGCCGTGCGCGGGACCTCGACCGTGTCGACGCGTGCCGTCGGGCCCGAATCGTCCTGGGCCCGCACGGTGGCGCTGCCCTCCTCGAAGCGGTACGTGCGCGACCCGTCGAGCCCCGCCATGCCCGGCATCGTGAGGTTGTGGATCTCCAGGTGGCCCTCGCCCGCGCCGGTCCCGCTCGTCGCGTAGACGACCGAGCCCGTCGGCAGCGTCGCGAACCCCGCGTAGCCGCCGTCGAGTTGGAGGACGCTCGCGCTGCCGTCGAAGCCGTCGCGCAGCGACTCGTAGAGCCGCACCGCCCGGTGAGCGACCTTGCCCTTGGACGAGGGGAGGAACATCGGGGTCGCGCCGCTCAGCTTGAACAGCCAGTCGTCGTGCGCCGGTTGCCAGGCGAACTTCACGAAACCCGGCTTGCTGACGGCGCCCGCCCACGCGGACCGTGTCTGGTGCGAGACGAGGCCGGGCCCGGTGCCGAAGTCCGTGACACCCGAGGCATGGGCGAACAGCTCCTCCTTGGTGTAGGGCCGGACCGGGTGGCGCCCCTCCTCGGCCGCCCACACGTGCAGCAGGTAGCTGATGGCCAGCTCGGCGCGCGCCTCCGGCTCGTACTTCGGCTCACCGGAGAACTTGGCCAGGCGGTGCTCCGGCGGATACTTCTGGTACGCCTCAAGGCGTTCGGCCAGTGCCTGTTCGGCGCGTGCGGCCGCCCGGTCGCCCACCACCTGCGCGAAGAACGCGAGCGGGATGACATCCCGGCCGTACAGGTGCTCGCGGTCGTTCACCATCGGCATCAGCGGTTCGCCGGCGTCGCTCATGACACCAAGGAGCGTGCGCCACAGCGGCTCGGCGTTCGGCTGCTTCGTCAGCACTTCGGGCAGCGGTCGGCCCGCCGCGAGGAAGTGTGCGGCGTTCCGGCCCGAGGTGCGCCACAACTCCTCCTGGTAGTGCGGGCCGAAGGAACCGTGGTTCTCGACGATGAACGTGTCGTACAGGTTCCGCGCGGTATTGCGCGAGACACGCACGCCGTCCACGAGCGCCGGGTTGGCCAGGTCGGCGGGCGGCAGTCCGGCCTCGTTGCGCGACCATGTGCCGTAGCCGGACTCCCAGTCGCCGTGACGGGGGTCGTCGGGGGCCCAGGCCAGGGCGGGCGCGAGGGTCTGGGCGTACAGACCCATCTCCTCCAGCTTGGTGTCGCCGACGTGGCCGCCCTTGAGGCCGTTCGGTGTCCAGTCGCCCGAGTCGGGGTCGTCGCCGGTTCCCAAGGACGTGGTGTACGCGGCCTGTTCGCGCGTGATGGTGTCGATCCGGTCGCGCGTGGTGGCGTCGAGGTCGCCCCACAGGAGGCGCGCGGCGAGCACGAAGTACGACTGGAATGTGGTGTCGAAGAACAGCTTGCGGCCCCATTCGGTGCCGCCCGTGAGCCGGTTTGACGCCGCGAAGTGCCGGATGGTGGCGAGCGTGCGCGCCTTGAGGGTGTCCCGGTCGATGCCGGCCCGGTCCGCGTCGTACGTGCCCTGCGTCAGCAGGACCGCGTTGCCGAGGACGACGGCGAACCCGAAGTCCTTGGCCGTGTAGTGGCCGAGCGCGGCGTCCCACTGGGTCTCGGACCAGCGGGTGTGGTCGAGCAGCACCCGGTGGTAGGTGGCCGCGATGTCGTCCGGGAGAGCGGACGAACGGCCCGCGGCCCGCGCCGGGTTCGCCCCGATGATGGCCGGAAGGGCGGCCATGGCACCGGTGAGGCCGACGGCCTGGAGGAATCTGCGGCGATGGAGCCGCGGGAGGTGGTGCGGCATGGGCAGGACCTCTTTCGCGAATCACGAGACAACGTTGTCAAGTGGCAGGGGCTCAGTATTCGATCTCTGGTCTGCGGGCGTCAACGGTCGGGCGTCAACGGTCGGGTGGGAACGGTGGGGTGTCCTCGGACGATACGTCGTCCGAGGACACCCCACCGGCCGTGACCGGGTCAGCCGCGCGTGCGGGTGAGGATCGCCCGGAGCTCGGGCAGGGGCAGCTTCGGCGTGCGGTCCGCCGTCAGCAGGCCGTTGACCTCCTGCTCGGTGTCGGTGAACTGCGTGTAGCAGAAACCGGCGAGCCCCGAGTCCACCGCGGCCGCCACCAGGGAGGACAGCCGCTCGGCGAACTCCTTGTCGTTGGCGACCGTGTCGTAGCCGAACCACTCGGCACCCTCGGCCGGTTCGAAGGTGGCACCGCCGAACTCGCTGAGGACCACGGGCTGCCCCTCGTGGCGCACCCCGTCCAGCGTGAGACGCCGGACGCCGGGCCACCGCTCGGTGAAATCGCCCTGGCGCAGCGACGCATGGCCGTACCGCTCACGCAGCACGTCGGCGCGCTGCGTGTAGTCGTGCACGCCCCACATGTCGGCGGCGGAGATCTCCCAGCCGTCGTTGGAGACCGCGGGCCGCGACGGGTCGATGGCCTTGGTCAGGTGGTACAGGGCGTCCATGAAGTGGCGCTGCTCGGGCACCAGCGCCGGATGGGGTACGGACCAGGACTCGTTGAGGGGGACCCAGGCGACGATCGACGGGTGGCTCAGATCGCGGGACACCGCCTCGGTCCACTCGGCGACCACCCGCTCGACGGTGGTCGTGCCGAACGCGTACGCCGATGGCATCTCGCCCCACAGTACGAGGCCGAGCCGGTCCGCCCAGTACAGGAAGCGCGGATCCTCGATCTTCTGGTGGATGCGCAGCCCGTTGAGGCCGATCTCCTTGGCCAGTTCGGCCTCCCGGCGCAGCTCGTCCGCCGACGCTGCGAGGTGCGAGCCCGGCCAGTAGCCCTGCTGGAGTGCGAGCCGCAGGAAGTACGGCTTGTGGTTGAGCAGGAAGAGCCCGTCGTCCCAGCCGATGTCCCGCAGCCCGAGGTACGAGGAGACCTGGTCGACGACCGCACCGTCCGCCGCCTCGGTGACGTCGACGGCCGCGTCCACGAGGTGCGGGTGCTCCGGGCTCCACAGCACGCCCTCCAGGTCCTGACCGTTGCGCAGCGCCGGCACCGCGATGTCGAACGTCGTCTCCTGTCCTTCGGCGAGGGTCCGCTGGTCGGCGAGGACGCGCTCGCCAAGCGTGAGACACACCGACACGTGCACGGGCGACGCGGGCCACCGGCTGAGGCGCACCCGGCACCGTACGCGGGCGTTCGCGACGTCGGGTGTCCAGTGCAGCGTCGACACATGCAGCTCGGGCACCTCCTCCAGCCACACGGGCTGCCAGATGCCCGAGGTGCGGTGGTACCAGATGACGTGCGGGTCGCGGTGCCAGTCCTGCTTGCCGCGCGGCTGCGTGACGTCGAGCGGCTGGTCCTCCGCGCGCACCACGACGACGTGCTCGCCGTCCGCGTCGAGCACGTCGGTGACGTCGCAGGAGAAGCCGGTGTGACCGCCCTCGTGGCGGCCGACCAGGCGGCCGTCCACCCAGACTTCGGCGCGGTGGTCGACCGCGCCGAAGTGCAGCAGCAGGCGGCGGCCCGCGGCGGGCCGGGGCACGTCGACGGTGCGCCGGTACCAGAGCACGGGGTGGAAACCGGCGTCGCGCACCCCGGACGCCTCGGACTCGGGCGGGTAGGGCACGGTCACCACGTCGGCGTACGGCGACGTCACAGCCGGATCCATCCAGCGCTCCGAGCGGCCGCGGTCGGCGTCGTCCCGGGCGAACCGCCACGGACCGGAGAGGTCGTGCCAGTCGGGGTCCCGGACGAGCTGCGGCCGGGGGTGTCCTGTGACGTCGAGGTGGGTGTGGGACAAGGAGAACTCCGTGGGTGTGGGGAGCTGTTGAGGACGGGAACGGGGTTGTCAGGGCGCCGGTCGGCCCGTGGGGGAGCGGAGGTCGACGGCCGTCGCGGCGAACGCCAGCGGTCCCGGCAGCAGCGGGACGAGCACCGGCATCGCCCACGCGAGGAGCAGGGCCAGGACCACGGCGCCCGCGAGGAGCAGGCTGCCGCGCGGATCGGCGAGCGAGCGGATGAGCCCCTCCCGCGCGGTCAGCCGATGCGGCGCCTCCAGGGCCGTCGCCCGCAGCCCGACGACGGCCGCGCCCAGGGCGAGCACCAGCAGGACGGGCGCCAGGACCCGTGCTCCCGGCAGGCCGGTGCCGACCAGTCGGCTGTCGAGGAACAGGAGCAGGGCGACGAGAGGCGGGACGAACCCGGCGAGCAGGGAGCGCGCGCCGAGGCGTGCGCGCAGCTCACCGGCGTATCCGCGGACACTGATCTGGACGCCGCCGTGTGCCGTGCCCCGCAGCGTCGCCGACGCCGCCGAGAAGGCGGCCGGCGCGGTCACGACGGGCAGGCAGGCGACGCTGGTCAGCAGCCCGACGAGCAGCATGTCCGCGAAGAGCGCGAAGCCGCCGCCGAACACCTCACCGGGCTCGCGGCGTTGCCGCCCCGAGCCGCGTGGCGCGACAGGTGTGTGGGTCATGGTGTCTCAGCCCTTCAGCCCGGAGGTCGCCATGCCCTGCACGAGATAGCGCTGGAAGACGAAGAAGAACAGCACGATCGGCAGCACGGAGATCACCGACATCGCGAACATCGGCCCGTACGCGGAGGTGCTGCCCTGGTCGACGAAGCTGCGCAGGGCGAGCGTGATGGTCGACTTCTCCGGCGAGAACAGATAGATCATCTGCGTGAAGAAGTCGTTCCACGTCCAGATGAACGTGAAGATGGCCGTGGTGATCAGCGCCGGCCGGCTGAGCGGCAGCGTGATCGCCCAGTAGGTGCGGAACGGGCCGCAGCCGTCGATCCGCGCCGACTCCTCCAGTTCCCGCGGAATCCCGCGCATGAACTGCACGATGAGGAACACGAAGAACGCCTCGGTGGCCAGGAACTTCGGCAGGATCAGCGGCCAGAACGTGTCCGTGAGGCCGAGCCGGTTGAAGATGATGTACTGCGGGATCAGCACGACGTGGTGCGGCAGCATCAGCGTCGCCACCATGAAGCCGAACATCGGCCTGCTCATCCGGAACCGCAGCCGGGCGAACGCGTAAGCGGCCAGCGAGCACGACAGCACATTGCCGAGGACCGCGCCCCCGGCGATCATCAGGGTGTTGCCGAGCAGCCGGCTCACCGGCACGCCCGACACCCCGTCGAGCGCGGTCGTGTAGTTGCCCCACTCCAGATGGCTCGGCCACAGGTCGAGGCTGGCGATGACCTCGTCGGCGGGCTTCAGCGACGTGGCGAGCAGCCAGGCCAGCGGGTACAGCAGCACCAACAGGCACACGGCGGCGATGGTGTGCGGCACCCACCGCTTCGCGGCGATGTTCATCGGGAGGCCCCCTCGGTGTCATCCGCGTAGAAGACCCAGGACCGGGACGTCCGGAACAGGATCAGGGTGACCACGCCGATCGCGATCAGCAGCAGCCAGGCCATCGCCGAGGCGTAGCCCATGTGCGAGGCCGTGAAGCCGCGCTCGTACAGGTACAGCGTGTAGAACAGCGTCGAGTCCGCCGGGCCGCCCTCGCCGCCGCTGACGGCGAACGCGGGGGTGAACACCTGGAAGGAGTTGATGACTTCGAGGACCAGGTTGAAGAAGACGACCGGGGACAGCATCGGCACGGTCACCGAGACGAACTGCCGCCAGCGGCCCGCCCCGTCGAGCGCCGCGGCCTCGTACAGATCGGGCGAGATCTGCTGCAGCCCCGCCAGGAAGATCACCATCGGCGCGCCGAACTGCCACACCGTCAGCAGGACGATCACGTACACCGACAGATCGGCGTTGCCGACCCAGCCGCCCGTGTGGATGCCGATCGCGCCGAGGCCGCGCGAGATGGTCCCGCCGTCGTTGAACAGCGCCCGCCACACCAGCGCGATGGACATGCTCGCCCCGAGCAGCGACGGGGCGTAGAACGCCGAGCGGTAGAAGGCCCGGCCCCGGCTGAGGTTCTTCAGCAGCATGGCCACACCGAGGGCGAGCCCCAGCTTCAACGGGACGGCCACGACGACGTACAGCATCGTGGTGCCGACCGAGCGCCAGTAGCGCGGGTCGTCGGTGAGCATGTCGGTGTAGTTGCGCAGGCCGATCCACTTCGGCGGATCGAACAGGTTGTAGTCCGTGAACGACAGGTACAGCGACACCGCCATCGGGACGAGCGTCAGCACGACCGCGCCGATCATCCACGGCGAGAGGAACACATAGGCGGGCCACTGCTTCTCGCGCGTCCGGCGGCGGATCCGCTTCCCGGCGGTCGGCTGCTCGGGACCCTGGTGCGCGGGGGCGGGCGCCTTGGTGGTGAGTGCGCTCATGACCTCAGCTCCTTGTTGGCCTCGTCGATGAGTTCGCGCGCGGCCTGCCGGGGCGTGGCCCTGCCGTAGATCATCCGCTGGTGCACGCGGGTGAAGGTGGGCTGGATCGCCAGGTCGGCGGGTGGCGGGGCGGTCGGCGGTGCGTCGAGGCCGTACTTCTCCATCGTCTGCGCGTACCGGAAGATCTCCAGCTCGGCGCCCTTGAGTGTGCGGCCGACGCGCGCCGCGATCGTGCGGTTGGGCGGGGTGGACCGGGAGAACCCGAGGATGTCGCCCGCCCGGGTGTCGTTGAGCAGGAAGTCCACCAACTGGGCGGCCTCCTTGGGGTGTGGGGAGTGTGCGCCGATGCCGAGGAGCATGCTCGGCTTGAAGTAGGCGCCCTGCCGGCCGTCGGTCGTGGGCACGGGCGCGTAGTGCACCTGGTCGCCGAGCAGGTCGACATAGCCGGGGAAGGGCGCGTCCCAGGTGAAGTCGGAGGCGGCGAGATGGCGGCCCATCGGGGACATCTCGGTGTTCGTGGCCTGCACGGTGTCCCGGGGCTCGGCGACGGCGCCGTCCTTGCGGAGGCGGTCGTAGAGCGTCCAGAACTCGGTGAGGTCGTCCTCGGTGAAGGCGAGTTCGGTCTGGCTCCTGTAGAGCCGCCCGCCGCGGCTGCGCAGCCAGTCCTCGAAGATGTCCTCGTTGCCGCCGCCGTCGTTGGCGCCGCGCAGCGGACGCCCGTCGGGGGACTTGAGGCCGAGCGCGGTGACCTTCTTGTTGGCCTCGGCCCACTCCTGCCAGGTCCAGTCGGGGCGGGGTGTGCCGATCCCGGCCCGCTTGAAGATCTTCGCGTCGTAGGCGAACCCGGTGATGCCGCGGCCCATCGGCAGGGCGTACTGGCCGCCCCGGTACGTGCCGGTGCGCAGGAAGCTGTGGTCCATGTCGGACGTTTCGATGGTGCCGCGCTTGATGGCGTCGTCCAGGGACATCAGCGCGTCACCACCGGCGTACTGGGAGACCTGGCGGTAGTCGAGCTGCACCACGTCGGGGATGCCGCCGCCGGCGGCCTGCGTGGCCAACTTCTGGAGGTACGCGCCGAATTCGCCGTTCGACGTGCGGACGGTGACGCCGGGGTGCTCCTTCTCGAAGAGGCGCACCGCCTTCTCGGTGCGCGCGGCCCGGTCGTCGTTGCCCCACCAGGAGAACCTGAGGGTGACACCGCGCGACGTGCCGCCGCTCGCGGTGGAACAGCCGGACAGCGTGCCGGTCAGCGCGGCACCGACCCCGGCGGCCGCGGTGGTCAGGACGGCCCGGCGGCTGGGGCGGGGGCGCGGGCCGCATCGGGGCTCGGGCATGAGAGACCTCTCGGTGAGGCAGGCGTGTGGGGCACCGCGGGCCACGCGCAGCAGCTGCGACGCACCTCGACGGCGACGGATTCCAACGTTGTAACCAGTGGGTGTCGTCGCGGTCAACCCTCTGGCGCGGATGAACTCGGTCCGGATTCAGGGCTGTCAATGGCGGTCGGCACGTGCATAATTCAGCGATAACCAGGTGAGGGGAGTCGGGCGGTGGCAGCAGTGACGCTCAAGGACGTCGCCGAGCGGGCGGGGGTGTCGATCAAAACGGTTTCCAACGTTGTACGCGATGCGCCTCGGGTGTCGGAGGCCACGCGGACCCGCGTGATGTGCGCCGTGCAGGAGCTGGGATACCGGCCGAACCCCTCGGCCCGCCGGCTGCGGACCGGGCGCAGCGGACTGATCGCCCTCGCCGTCCCCGATCTGGCGACGCCCTACTTCGCGGAACTCGCCCACCACGTACGCACGGAGGCCGCGGCCCTCGGCTTCACCGTCCTCATCGAGGAGACCCTCGGTGACACCAAGGAGGAACTCCGCCTCGCGACCGGCGTCGGCGCCTCGCTCCTGGACGGCGTGATCCTCTCGCCCTTGCGCGTCTCACCGGACGAACTCGCCCCCGTCACCGACCAGTTCCCCCTCGTCCTCCTCGGCGAGCGCAGCTACGAAGGCGACCGGGTGGTGGCGGACCACGTCCTCATCGACAATGTGGCGGCGGCCCGCGAGGCCACCGCACACCTGGCGCGCCTCGGCCGCACCCGCATCGCGGCGATCGGCGTCGACAAGTTGGGCTCCGCGACCAGCCGCCAGCGCCTGGAGGGCTTCCAGCAGGCGCTGCACGACGCGGGCCTGACGTACGACCCGCGCCTCGCACCCCAGATCAAGGATTTCGACCGGCGCAACGGCCTCCGGGCGATGCGCGTCCTGGCCGAACTCCCGGCCGACCAGCGTCCGGACGCCGTCTTCTGCTTCAGCGACCTGCTGGCCGTCGGCGCCCGGCGCGCCCTGCACGAGGCGGGCCTGAGCATCCCCGGCGACGTGGCGCTGGCCGGTGTCGACGGCTCGGAGGAGGCCCGCTACGGCACCCCGTCGCTGACCTCGGTGGTCCCCGACAAGTCGGCGATCGCCGCGCTGGCGGTGAAGTGTCTCGTCGACCGGGTCCGCGCGCAGGAGCCCCCGCCGTTCGAGGTGCATGTGGCGCCGCACTGGCTGGAGGTGCGGGAGTCCAGCGGGGGCGAGCGGGAGCCGTTGGAGCCCTGAGTGCGCGGCCCCGCCCGGTGGCTCACCCCTCGAAGGACGCCGCCAGGATCTCCTGAACCCGCGCGCCGTTGGACGCGATGTGATGTCGTGCCTCCCGCTGCGCGCGCTCCGCGTCGCCCGCGCGGATCGCCGCCATCAGCGGCTCGTGCTCGCCGAGCAGCCTGCGCGGGTTCTCGTTCTCGCGTTCGTGGGCGGACAACGCCATGAGATAGAAGCGCAGTTCACGCGTGAGCCCGGCGTAGAACGCGTCGAGGCGCGCGTTGCCCAGCGTCGCCACGATCGCGCCGTGGAACGCCAGGTCGGCGGCCACGATGTCCGCGCGCCGCAGTGACGCGGTGACCGCGACGAGGTGGTCGTACGCCGCCTCCACAGCGGCGAGTTGGGCCGCGTCGAGAGGCGCCGCGAGGGCCGCCGCCTCCAGGTGCTCGCGCGCGGTGTAGAGCTCGTCGACACCTCGCGGCGTGGGGGAGATGACCACCGCCCCGCGGTTGGCCTGGAACCGGATCAGGCCGCCGTGCTCGAGAAGTCGGACGGCCTCGCGCACCGTATTGCGGGCGATGCCGAGCTCGGCGGCGATGGCGCTCTCGCGCAGCCGCTCGCCCGGCCGGAAGGACCCGCCGAGGATCCGCTCCGACAGGCCGTCGGCGATCTGCTGGGCGGTCGTGGTCCGCTGGGCCACCAGCCCGTCAAGTGCCGTCATGGCGTCATCGTAGCCACCCCGCGACCTCTGGTGCCGAACAGTAGAACTGTTCTACAGTTGCGCACTGCTTCGGCCGATCACGGCCCGTCGCCTGCGTGACCCACTGAACCGATGTTGCAGGAGGGCCCTCAACAGTGCGGACAACTCACGAGAACGACAGGATCGATCCGGGCGACGGAACGGCCCCGGAGCAGCCGCCCTCCGACGCACCCCGCACCCTCAGGCAGCGGCACGTCCGGATGATCGCCCTCGGCGGCATCGTCGGCGCCAGCCTCTTCGTCGGCAGCGGCGCCGTCATCCACACCGTCGGCCCGGCCAGCATCCTGTCCTACGCGCTCGGCGGCCTCCTGGTCATCCTCGTCATGCGGATGCTGGGCGAGATGGCGACCGCCTCACCGACCCTCGGCTCGTTCATGGAGTACGCCAGGACATCGCTCGGCGGCTGGGCCGGCTACACCATCGGCTGGCTGTACTGGTACTTCTGGGTCGGTG
Source organism: Streptomyces sp. NPDC051684 (assembly GCF_044453445.1). Lineage (NCBI taxonomy): Bacteria > Bacillati > Actinomycetota > Actinomycetes > Kitasatosporales > Streptomycetaceae > Streptomyces > Streptomyces sp. NPDC051684. Next base: position 258,936 of record NZ_JBITCS010000005.1, read on the forward strand.
TCGTCGCCTTCGAGGGAGTCGCGGGCGCCAAGCTCCTGATGCTCTGGATACCCGGCGTACCGCAATGGGTCTTCTCTCTGGTCCTGATGACACTGCTGACGGCCACGAACCTGGTGTCGACCCGCTCCTTCGGGGAGACCGAGTTCTGGCTGGCCTCCATCAAGGTCGTCACGATCGTCGTGTTCCTCGTCGCGGGCACTCTCTTCGCCCTCGGACTGTGGCCGGACGCCGAGCTGTCGGTGGGCAACGTCGCCCTCGACGGCTTCGCCCCCAACGGCCTGTCCGCCATCCTGCACGGCGTCGTCCTCGTGATCTTCTCCTACGTCGGCACCGAGATCGTCACCATCGCCGCCGCCGAGTCCGACGACCCGGTGAAGTCGGTCGTGAAGGCGACCTCCTCCACGGTGTGGCGCGTCATCATCTTCTACGTCGGGTCCGTCACGCTGCTGGTGATGATGACGCCGTGGGACCGGATCCCGGTCGAGACCAGCCCGTACGCGGCGGCCTTCGGCAAGATGGGCGTCCCGGCGGCGACGACCGTCATCAACGTCGTGGTCCTCACCTCCGTCCTCTCCGTGCTCAACTCCGGTCTCTACACAGCCTCCCGGATGCTCTTCGCCCTCCAGCGCAACCACTGGGCGCCCCGCTGGGTCGCCCACCGCAGCCGCCGGGGTACCCCCTGGAAGGCCATCCTGGCCTGCACGGTCGTCGGATACATCGCCGTCGCCATGAGCTATGTCGCGCCCGACACCATCTTCAACTTCATCATCAACTCGGCAGGCGCCGTCGGTCTGTTCGTCTATGCGATCATCGCCGGCTCGCAACTGCGCATGCGGCGACAGCTGGAACGCGAGGCCCCGGACCGGCTCAAGCTGCGCATGTGGGGCTACCCGTACCTGAGTTGGGCCACCCTGGCCGCCATCGTCGTCGTCCTCAGCTCCATGCTCCTCGTCCCGGACGCGCGCTCCCAGCTCTATCTGAGCGTCCTGAGCCTGGCCGCGATCCTCGTCACCTACGTGCTCGTACGCTCCCGGCGACGCGGCAGCACCACACACTGATCCCCCCCCACCCTTACGGAGAAACCCATGGCCCAGGAGAACCCGCCCGTCCTGTCCGGCCCCGCACTGTGGAGCGCCCAGGCGCACCTCCCCTCCGTCCTCGGACGCCAGTTGACCATCGAGCGCGCCGAGGGCAGCTACCTGTACGCCACGGACGGCCGCCGTCTCTTCGACGGCACCGCCGGCCTGTGGCACGCCAACGTCGGCCACTCCCGCCCCGAACTCGCCGACGCCGCCCACGACCAGATGCGACGCCTGGAGACGTACCACGTCTTCGGCCGGTACCTGAACGACCGCGCCGTCGCCCTCGCCGAACGCCTCGCCGCCCTGTCACCCATCGACGACCCCAAGGTCATCCTCAACAGCGGCGGCAGCGACGCCATCGACGTCGCCTGCAAACTCGCCCGCAGGCACTGGCAGCGCGAGGGCCGCGCGGGCAAGACCATGATCCTCAGCCGCGAGTTCGCCTACCACGGCCTGCACGCCTACGGCACGAGCATCGCGGGCCTCGACTTCAACCGGACCGGATACGGCACCGAGTCCCTGGTCCCGGAGACCGCACGCGTCGACACGTACGACATCGACGCCGTCGAACGCACCGTCATGGAGATCGGCCCGGAACACATCGCGGCGCTCGTCGCCGAACCCGTCCAGGGCACCGGCGGTGTCGTCCCACCCGCGCCCGGCTACCTCGAAGGCCTGCAACGCATCTGCCGCGAGCACGACATCCTGCTGATCATCGACGAGGTGATCACCGGATTCGGCCGCACGGGCCACATGTTCGCCACCGAACGCTACGGGCTCACACCCGACCTGATCACCTTCGCCAAGGGTGTCACTTCCGGCTACGCGCCGCTCGGCGGTGTCCTCGTCGCCCCGCACATCTGGCAGCCGTTCTACCGGGACGCCGACGACACACCCATGTTCCGGCACGGCGCCACCTACTCCGGGCACGCCACCGCCTGCGCCGTGGCCCTGCGCAACCTCGACATCCTCGACGAGGAGAAGCTGGTGCCCCGGGTGGCCGAGCTCGAACAGGTCCTCGCCGACGAACTGCGGGTCCTGGGCACACGGGTGTCCGTCGTCGAGACGCGGGTCGCGGGACTGCTCGGCGGTGTCTCCCTCGTCGACGACATCAGCGCGGAGGCGGTCACCGACGAACTCGTCGAGCACGGCTTCGTCACCCGCCCGCTGCGCGGCAACACCGTGCAGATCAGCCCGCCGTTCATCACCACCGACGAGGAACTGCGCGCGCTCGTCGCCGCCATCGGCACGGTGCTCGCGACACACGAAGGCCGGTGACACGATGCCGACAACGGGGGAGCAGTCCTCGGGCGGCCTGGTCGAGTCGCGCTCGATCGACGTGGTGCCCGACGAGGAACGCCACGGCACCGCGTTCAGCCAGTTCACGCTGTGGGTGGGCGCGAACCTGCAGATCACGGCCGTGGTTACCGGAGCCCTCGCGGTGGTGCTCGGCGCCACCGCCTTCTGGGCGGTGATCGGCCTGCTCGTCGGGAATCTGCTCGGCGGCTCGGTGATGGCCCTGCACTCGGCGCAGGGCCCCCGGCTCGGCCTGCCGCAAATGATCTCCTCGCGGGCCCAGTTCGGGGTCCGCGGCGCCGTGGTGCCCCTGGTCCTCGCGGTGTTCATGTTCATCGGCTGCACCGCGAGCGGCACCGTCCTCGCCGGCGAGGCGGTCGGCGAACTGACCCACCTCGGGCCCGTCGCGGGCATCCTCATCTTCACGGTGGTCACCGCGGTGGCCGCCGCCGTCGGCTACCGCCTGATCCACTTCCTGGGGCGCCTCGCCGGAGTGGTGTGCGGGGTGGCGTTCGTCTACCTCGGCGTACGTCTCCTCCAGCACGACGACATGGGCACGGTTCTCGCCGACCACAGCTTCGCCCTGCCCGCGTTCCTGCTCGCGGTGTCGCTGTCGGCGTCCTGGCAGCTGTCGTTCGGCCCGTACGTCGCCGACTACTCGCGCTATCTGCCGCGTACGACCTCGGCCCGCGCGACGTTCGCCTGGACGTTGGCCGGGACGGCGCTCGGCGCCCAGTGGTCGATGGCCTTCGGGGCGCTCGCCGCGGCGGCCGCGGGCGGGGCCTTCGTCGGGCACGAGGTGACCTATGTGGTGTCACTCGGCGGCGCCGGCCTCACGGCGGCCCTGCTCTACTTCGTCATCGCCCTCGGTAAACTGACCGTCACCGTCCTCAACACGTACGGCGCGTTCATGTCGACCGTGACGAGTGTGACCGGGATGCGGCGGCGCGGCGCGGTGCCCCACCGGCTCTCGCCGCGCGGGCGGGTCGGCTACATCGCCGCGATCATCGTGGTGGGCGCCGCCCTCGCCCTCGCCGGGCGGGGCGACTTCCTCAACACCTTCTCGACGTTCCTGCTCATCGTGCTGGCCTTCTTCACCCCGTGGAGCGCGGTGAACCTCGCGGACTACTACCTGGTCGCGAAGGAGCGCTACGACATTCCGGCCCTGAACGACCCCGACGGCCGCTACGGCTCCTGGCGGGTGCCCGCCCTGGTGTCGTACGCGGTGGGCCTGGTCGTCCAACTCCCGTTCATGGCGACGGACCTGTTCACCGGCCCCTTCGTCGCCCGCCTGGGAGGCGCGGACATCTCGTGGATCGTGGGACTGACACTGCCGGGCGTCCTCTATTGGTTCCTGGCCCGGCGCGAACGGCACCGTATCCCGGACCGCATGATCTATCCGCAGGACGTGCGGACGCGCCCGGCGGCGGAGCCGTCGACCCAGCTCACCCCGTGATGTCCCGCAGCCGCCGGTAGATGCCGTCCGTGTGCCCGCGCACATCCCGGTGCACCTGCGCCAACCGCTGGTACAGCGCATGGTGTGCCGGGTCCGGGACGAACTCCTCGCCCGGCCGCACCATCGCCGCGACCGCGCTGTCGAAGTCGGGGTGCACCCCCAGGCCGACCGCCGCACAGACGGCCGCACCGAGCCCCGCCGCGCTGTCCGCCTCCGAACGGCGGGCCGGGACACCGAAGACATCGGCGAAGATCTGCATCATCAGATCCGAGTGCGAGCCGCCGCCCGACACGATCAACTGGCGGTATTCCGTGCCCAGTTCGGCCGACATCCGCTCGCCCGCCTCGCACACGGTCAGCGCGAGCGCCTCCAGGATCGAGCGGTAGATGTGGTACCTGCCCTGGCGTCCGTCGAACCCGAGGATGCCGCCCTTGCGGTACGGGGCGTCGGTGGGCGCGAGCCAGTCGAGGACGGTGAGCAGCCCCTCGCTGCCCGCCGGTACCTTCGCGGCCTCCGCGTTGAGGTGGTCCTCCACGGAAACGCCCGCGGCGCGCGCCTTGGCGATGGCCTCCTCGCCCAGCAGGTCGCGGTACCAGCTCACCGTCCACATGCCGCGCCGCACACCGTCGCTCTCGTACAGGTACGCGTGCGGGGTGGCGGCGTAGTTGGTCCAGAATCCGCTCGCGTCGGGAACGTTGCGCGGTCCCGTCGTCATGCCGGCGACGTACGTGCCGAGCGAGACCAGCAGGGTGTCCGAGCCGCGCAGTCCGCAGCCCAGCGCCTCCACGGCCTTGTCGTTGGCGGTCGCGACCACCGGCAACCCGGCGGGGATCCCGGTGCGGGCCGAGGCCTCGGGGGTCACCTGCCCGAGCACCTCGCCCGGCAGCACCAGGTCGAACAGCATCGCCCGCGGAATCCCGTACGTGGCGAGCTCCGTCTCGTCGTCCGTCCACCGCCAGGTGTCCGGGTCCAGCGGCCACATGCCCGCGTAGTTCGCCGCCGTGTCACGCCGCTGTCCGGTGAGCCGGTGCGTGAGGTAGCCGGACGACGTGGTGACATGCGTGGCGACCGGGTCCGTGTGCTCGTACGGGCGCGAGACCCGCTCGTCCATCCAGCTCATCACCGGCTGGGCGAGGCTGCCGTCCGCCCTGAGGACCGCCCGGCAGAACCGGATCGTGCACAGACCCACGCCCACGATGTCCGCCGTGTCACCCGGAAACGCGGCGAGCGCCCGGCGGCTCGCCGCGGCGATCGACGTCCACAGGTCGTCCTCGGGATGCTCGACCGCCCCGGGGCGCGGCGTCGCGTAGGGGCGCAGGCTCTGGCGGCCCTCGCTCACGGCGCGGCCGTGCTGGTCGAAGACGGTCACCTTCGTCGACTGCGATCCGTTGTCGATCGCCACGAAGTAGCGCGGTCGGGTGCTGGGCATGCCCACTCCGTTGAGGGTTGCGGCCGGTCGGGGGAGATGACGCGCGGGGCGGGCCGGAGCCCGCCCCGCGCCGAGGGGGTGTGCTCAGGCGTCCAACGGGAAGATGGTGCCCTTGTTCATGATCCCGTTGGGGTCGAAGGTCTCCTTGAGCTTGGCCAGGATCGGGTACGCGCTGCCGTGCTCCCGCGTCGTCCACGGCGCGCGGTACTTGCCGACACCGTGGTGGTGGACCATTGAGCCGCCCACCTTCAGGGCCTCCTCCACGATGATCGCGTTGAGCGGGATGTGGTACTTCCCGATCTCCTCGCGCGGCTCGCAGTTGATGACGTAGTCGTAGACGAAGTACAGGTTCGTGCCCGTCTGGTAGCTGTGCGAGGAGTGCGCGCCGAGCATCACGAGGTCGTCGGCGGCCGGGAACTCGCCCTGGATGCGGGCGATGACGTTCTCGTACAGCTCGACCGTGCGCGACCAGTCCACCGACACCTCGGTGGTGTAGCCGAGTTCGGCCTTCGCCAGCATGACCTGCTTCTCGGCCTCGATCTTGTCGGGGCCCCAGTTGAGGTTGTCGAACCAGTTCTCGATCAGCTGCGGGTCGACCCGGGTGTGTTCGTGCTGCGCCATGACCCGCTCGATCTCCTCGCTGGTGGCCCGGACCAGGCCGCGGGGGCCCTCGGCGACGAACACCACGACGACCTTGCCGTCGTAGAAGTGCGAGAAGTGCTGGCGGGCGTCCTCGGGGGAGTAGACGCGGACCACGGACGGGCTGAAGCCGTTCGTGACGACCTCGCGGATCGCGGCGATGCCCGTGGCCATGTCGTCGACGAGGAAGCCGTGGAACTCGTTGTTCTCCGGCTGGTACTTGAAGACCTTGACGGTGACCTCGGTGATGTAGCACAGGGCGCCCTCGTTGCCGATGACGATGTGCCGGATGTCCGGGCCTGCCGCACGCCGCGGCACGTTCTTGATGCGCGCCACCGAGCCGTCGGGGAACACCGCCTCCAGGCCGACGACCATGTCCTCGATCGCCCCGTACAGGGTCGAGAACTGGCCGATGGAGCGCGTCGAGACGAGGCCGCCGTACTGCGCGAGGGGCTTCGACTGCGGCGAGTGTCCCGTGGTCAGGCCGCGCTCGCGCAGCTTGTCCTCGAGTACCTGGAGCGGCACCCCGCACTGGACGGTGGCCCGCATGTTCTCGGCGTCGATCGAGACGATGCCGTCGAGGCCCGAGCCGTCGAGCACGATGGTGTCCTCGACCGCCGTCTCCAGTCCGCCCTCGGTGCCGGTGCGGCCCGTGCGGGCGACGACGTTGACGCGGTGCTCGTCGGCGAAGGCGAGCACCTTCGAGACGTCCTCGGTGGAGCGGGCGTTGACGATCGCGGCGGGGATCGGGCCGTCGTAGATGCCGTGCACGGACTGGTACTTCTTGAACCGGTCGACGCTCGCCTCCTTGAGCTGCTGCTCGTCGGTGACGATCCGTCCGGCGTCGAGGAGCGCGGTCAGCCGGTCGACGATGTCCTGACGGCTGAGCTTCGAGAGCGACTTGGCCATGGGAGATACCTCTGTCTCGGGTGGTGCGTGGAGCGATGTGCGTGGGGAGGGGGTGCGGGCGTCGGCTCAGCGGACCAAATAGCCTCCGTCGACGGGCAGCACATGGCCGTTCACGTAGTCCGACGCGCGGGACGCGAGGAAGACCGTCGTCCCCATCAGGTCGGCCACGTCGCCCCAGCGGCCCGCCGGAATGTGGTCGAGGACCCGCTGGTTGGTCTCGGGGTTCGCCCGCGTCCGCTCGGTGATCTTGGTGGCGAAGTAGCCGGGCGCGATGGCGTTGACCTGGATGTTGTGCTGGGCCAGCTCGTCGCAGTACGCCTTGGTGAAGCCGGCGATGCCGTGCTTGGTGGCCGCGTACGCGGGGGACATCTGCCCGCCGAGGAAGGAGAACATCGACGCGATGTTGATGATCTTCCCGGAACGTTGCGGGACCATGAAGCGGGTCGCCTCGCGGCTCAGCTCGAACGGGGCCGTGAGATTGACGTCGATCATCGGGTCCCACTCGTCGCGGCCGAACTCCTCGACATCCGCGAGACGGCAGATGCCGGCCGAGTTCACCAGGATGTCGACCGAGCCGAAGGCCTCCGCACACCCCTCGATCACGCGGCGGGGCACCCCCGGCGCGGTCAGGTCCGCCTCCAGGAACTCCATCCGCCGGCCCTCGCCCTCGATGAGCTTGCGGGTCGTGCCGTCGTCGTCGGCGACGGACGGCACGAAGACATTGGCGCCCGCCTTGGCGAGGGCCAGCGAGAACGCCTGGCCGAGGCCGGTGTTGCCCCCGGTGACGATCGCGTTCTTGCCGTCGAGGGAGAAGAAGTCGCGGTGGAAGTCGGTGATGTCCATGAAGTCGAGGGCCTTCCTCAGAGTGCGGGGGCGGGGGCGTCGGTGGCCGTCCGCGGGGCGGTCGGCCGCGGGGTGCGGGCGGCGAGTTCGCGGCGGCGGGTGCGGGTGGTGAGGGTGGTGAACAGCAGGCCGAGCAGCGCCGCGGCCAGCAGGAAGCCGAACATCGTGGTGTAGCCGCCGCCGCGCTCGGGCACCGATGGGCTCGCGGCCGGGTCGCCGATCCACCAGGCGCACAGCGACGGCAGGAACGCGTCGGGCAGGAACGCGATGCCGGAGACCAGGCCGATGACACCACCGCGCTCGTTCTCGGGAATCTCCACTTCGCCGACGGTCGCGAGGTACACACCACGGCTGGCGAAGACGAACAGGCACAGCAGGAACATCAGGGCCACCGCGACCCACCCGAAGGCGGCCTCGTGCGGCAGGACGAGGAAGACCGCGGCGACGACCGCGCAGCCCACGAACATCCAGCGCAGGAAGCGCGGCGACGACTTGGTGACCTTGTCGACGACGACCCCGCCCGCGGGACCCGCCACGAACTGGAACACGTACGTGCGCACGACACCGATGACGCCGATGAGACCGGCCGCGATGCCGAAGCGGTATTCGAGCAGCGGCGAGAAATAGCCGAGTGTCGTGTAGAAGCAGTACATCAGCATGACGGTGATGCCGATGAGCCAGGTGTATTTGTTCCTTGCGGCCCGCCACAGCTGCTTCAACGTGACGGTGCTGGAGCCGAGCGCGGCGAGTTTCTCCTTGTCGTCCCGGACCAGGAACCACACGAGCGTCGCGAACACGAAGGCGAGAATTCCGTAGATCCGAATGACCCATATGACGCCCGCCGCCTCGCTCACCGCGCCCGTCACGAGCGCGGTGCCGACGAATCCGACGACGGTCGACGTGATGCCGCGCATGCCTTCCAGGAATCCGAAGAGACGCCCCTGCTCGGAGGTCTCGCCGAGCATGCCGATGGCCTTGACGAGAGCGGGCCAGTAGAGCCCCATTCCCATCACCGCCATGAGAACGTGCGCGACGAGCGTGCCGCCGTACCCCGGGGCCTGCGCCAGATACAGATCGAGCACGCCGGTCCCCGCGAGACCCACCGCGACCAGCAGCTTCGGCGAGAACTTGTCGGCGAACCAGCCGCCCACGAAGTACATCACCATCGCCACGAAACCGAACACGGAGATGATGTTGCCGTAGTCCTGCGACGAAAGGTGGAGCGCCTCGGCGGTGGCACCGAGAAAGACGAACCGAATGTATGCGACTTGGAAGATGATGCCGCACGACATCGACAGGATCAGAAATCCCGTCCATTTGCGCGCTCTGGTCACGGTCCACCTCGTTGTGGCAGGTATTCGTACAGGGAATGGTTCGCGGGCGAAAAACGGCACAAAAAAAGAACAGCAACCCTCAATCGCTGAGGAGTTACTGTTCTCTGGTCTCTAGTAACTGCTTCCGCCGTGCGGCGGGAGCCGATATGTGATTGTGGGAGCCCTTTCCGGGGCTCGGAAGGCAAACCTAGATCGACCCGAGCGAGGGTGTCAAGGGTTGTTCACTTCCGCTTCGGGCCCGCTACATCTCCCAGACGTCGGCATTGGACGACGCGATGGCGGTGGCGCCCGCCTTCAGCGCCGCGAACACGTCGTCGCGGTCGCAGACGAGACCGCCGGCGATGAGCGGCACCTCGATGTCGTCAACGACCCACGAGATGACCCGCGGCACGCAGCCGGGCAGGATCTCGACGCAGTCCGCCTTCGAGGACCGCAGCTGCGGCACGAGGTTGCGGTACGACATCGAGTCGATGAGGAAGAACCGGTGCACGGCGAACAGCCCCGCCTCGCGGGCGGCACGCACCATGAACGCCTTCGAGCTGAGGATCCCGTCCGCCGCCGTCCGCTCCTTCACGTACCGCACGACGACGTCCTTGCCGGAGAAGCCCTCCACCAGGTCGACATTGACGAGCACGGTCCTCCCGTCGTCCTTGAGCGTGGCGACGATCTCCGGCAGGTCCAGCAGCGAGCCGTACAGCAGGAAGACGACCTTGCAGTCCGAGCGCAGCACCGCCTTGAGCCCTGCCTCGTCCTTCACGCTCGCGATGACAGGCGCGTCTTCCAACAGGTCGGTGAGCGAAGCGGGCAAGGGGGACTCCTGCGGATGCCGTGCGGTCGAAACGCGGCTCACCCTACGCTGTCCCGGACCGGGCGGCCCCGGCGGCAAGGACCACGGCGTCCACGGCGAGCGCGCCGTCCGGAGCGACCCGTACCGGGTTGAGCTCGACCTCCTCGATGTCGTCACGGCCGGCGATCACCTCGGACACGGTGACGACGAGGTCCACCAGGGACTCCACGTCGACGGGACGGCCACCGCGCCACCCGTGCAGCAGCGGCGCCGTCCGCAGGCCGCTCACCATGGCGAGCGCGGTGGCCCGCGAGCAGGGCGCGAGCTCGAGGGCCAGGTCGCGGGAGAGTTCGGCGCGGACCCCGCCCGCGCCGACCACCACGACCGGGCCGAACGACGCGTCCCGCCGGGCGGCGACGAGCACCTCCACCACGTCCGGGCGCCGGTCCATCTCCTCGACCACGTAGCGGTGCGGTCCGAGGCGCTCGACCATGTCGAGGTACGCGGCCCGCAGCGCGCCGGGATCCCACAGCCCGGTCGCCACACCCCCGTGCTCGGTCTTGTGCTCGAGCCAGTCGGCCTTGAGGACGACGGGCGCCGAGAGGGAGGCCGCCGCGGCCACCGGGTCACGGGTGCCCGGCGGGATGTCGGCGGCCCAGGGGAACGGCACACCTGCCACGCCCAGCAGGCGCCGCGCGGCCAGGTATCCCGTACCGACAGGAGCACCACCCGGCGCCGGGTGTCGCGGTGTGCGGCGGTGTCGAGGCGGCCCGGTCAGACGGTGTGCCGTGGCGACGGCCCGCAGCGCCCGCTCGACGTCGGTGAACGTCGGCACACCGGATGCCTCCAACTCGCGGGTCAGCGGGGTGTGTTCGGCCATGGAGTGCACGACGACGGGCAGCGCCCTGTCCACGGCGAGGCGGCCGAGGGCACGCGCCGCGGCGGACTCAGCCGCCGCTTGCGCGGGGATGTCCCGGCCGTAGCTGCCGAAGTATCCGCTGAGCACGATCGTGTCGGCGACCTCCGCCTCCGCCAGGCACGCGGGGACCGAGGCGTACGTCGACAGGTCCCGCTCGCCCGCGCCGTCGAGGTCCACGGGGTTCGTCCGTCCGGCGTGCGGCGGCAGATGACGCCCGAGGTCACGGCGGACGGCGGTCGGGAACCGCGTGACCTCCAGGCCGAGTCGCGCGGCGGTGTCCGCCGCCACGGCACCCTGCCCGCCGCTGTCCGCAGCGAGGAACCCATGGCGCCGGTGTGCGAGCGGGCGGCCCGGCGCGCCGCCGTACTGGCGCCGACGGTGAGCAGCAGCACCGGTTTGCCCGCCTCGCGCAGTGCGGCGAGGGCGTCGAGGAGTGACCCGCCGTCGCCGTAGCTCTCCAGGTAGAGGGCGACGGCACGGGTGGCGTCGTGGTCGACGAGATCGGCGAGCACCTCGGCGGCGTCCACGTCGAGCTGGCTGCCCACGCTGACGAACCGGGAGACACCGACGCCGGCCGCCGCGGCCAACTGGGCGATCTCGAGTCCGACCTGGCCGCTCTGCGAGACGACCGCGAGCGAGCCCGCGGTGAACCGGCCCCAGGCCAGCTCCAGTTCGGCCGACGCGTCGTACAGGCCCAGGCAGTTCGGCCCCACCAGTCGGGAGCCGCCGGCCCGTACGGTCCGGGTGAGCGCGGCGGGGTCCTCGATGCCGGAGGTGACGGCGAGCAGCCCCGGGGTCCCGAGGGCGACCGCGTGCCCGACCCCGGTGGCGAGCGCGGCGGCGGGCACCGCGAAGGCGACCAGATCGGGCACCTCGGGCAGGGAGTCGAGGGACGGGTGGCTCGGCTGTCCGAGCACCCTCGCGCCCCGCGCGTTGACGAGATGCACGCGGCGCCGGTGCCGCCCGGCCAGGGCGCCGCGCGCGAGCCAGTGGCCCCACTTGGCGGGGTTGTCGGTGGCGCCGACCACGGCGACGGAGCGCGGGGTGCGGAACACGTCGAGCGTCCGACGGGTCGTCATGACGCGGCGAGCGCACGGGAGATGATGAGCCGCTGGATGTCGGACGTGCCTTCCTCGATCTCCTCCAGCTTGGCGTCCCGCAGCCACTTCTCGGCGAGGAACTCCTGCGAATAGCCGTTGCCGCCCAGCGTCTGCACGGCGGCCCACGTGGCGAACATGGCGTTCTCCGAGCCGACCAGCTTCGCCGTCGCCGCCTCGGAGGTCACCGTGAGGCCCCGGTCGTGCAGGCGCGCGGCACGCATCGTCACGAGGTGTGCGGTGTCCGCGCGGGTGGCCATGTCCGCGAGGCGGAAGGCGACCGACTGGTGCTCGATGATCGGCACACCGAACTGCACCCGCTCGCGCGCGTACTGCACCGCGAGGTCGAGCGCCGCCCGGCACAGTCCGGTGCACGAGGCGCCGATCAGGATCCGGGAGGCGTCGAAGGTCCGCATGAGCCCGGAGAAACCCTGCCCCTCCTCGCCGAGCCGGTCGGCGACCGGGACCCGTACGCCGTCGAGGAACACCTCGGCGTTGACGATGGCCCGCTGTCCCATCTTGCGCATCGGTCGGCCGACGGAGAGCCCGGGTGCGCCCCGGTCGACGACGAAGGCCGTGACACCATGAGAGCGCAGCCCCGGATCGACCGTGGCGAACACCACGAACCGGTCGGCGTAGGGGGCGTTGGAGATCCATGTCTTCTGACCGCTGAGCACATACTGGTCGCCCTCGCGCACGGCACGGGTGCGGATGCCCGCGGCGTCCGAGCCGTGGTCGGGCTCCGTGACGGCGAGCGCGGTCAGCGGCGGGGCGGGGGTGGTGAGCGGGCGCAGCCACCGTTCCTTCTGCGCGTCGGTGCCGAGCGCGAGGACCGGGGCCGCGAAGAAGCCGTTGGACGTCAGCAGATTGCCGATGCCGATGTCACCGTGGCACAGCTCCTCCTGGACGAGCGCCTGCGTGGCCAGATCGGTGACACCGCCCCCGCCGTACCCGGCCGGGATCATGAAGTCGGTCAGGCCGGCCGCGGCCGCCTTCTTCCACAGGTCGAGAGGTGACTCGACGGCGGCGTCGTCGACCGCGCGGGCGAGCGGCCGGATCTCGGTGGCGGCGAAGTCGCGGGCCAGCCGGACGAACTCCTGCTGCTCTGCGGTCAGTTCCGAGGGGTCGGGCACGGGGAGGGGCATGGCGGACTCCTGCGTCGTCGGTCGTTCGGCGGACGATGGTGCGACGGCTCGGGTGCGGTGTCAGCGCGTGACGGCCTCCCGCGGGTCCGGCGTCGGCGCCGGCGCGTCCCGGTCGGCCGTGCGCTCGAAGAACTCCGGGGCCACCCGTGCGTAGCCGAGCATCAGCAGCCAGCCCAGGAGCAGCGTGCCGACGCCGATGAGGAAGACACCACCGATGTGCCAGTGCGGCGCGAAGGGGAGTGTCCAGGAGGTGTAGCTGTTCGCCGGGTCCCAGTCGTTGCGCAGGCTCCACAGCCCGGCGGCGATCAGCACCAGGCCGCCGATCGCGGGCAGCACGACCCGCAGCCACAGGTCCCCGGCGCTGCGCCGCCACTGATCCCGGTACGCCCAGGCCGAGGTGAGCCCGGTGAGCCCGTAGTAGAACGCGATCATCAAGCCGCAGGAGGACACGGCGTCGCCGATCACCTGACCGTCGCTGAGGAAGTTCATGACGATGTAGCAGACCGCGCCCGCGATGCCTACGGCGACGGTGCCGACCTGCGGGATCGCGTACCGCGGATGCACCTTCGCGAGCGCCCGTGGGGCGGCGCCGCGCCGTCCCATCGCCAGCATCGTGCGGCCCAGCGTGAGGACGGTCGTCTCGGTGGAGGCCGCAGCCGACGACAGCACCATCAGGACCAGCAGATGCCAAAGGAAGGTCCCGAGGCCGCTGTCGCCGAAGACGGCGCGGCCGATGCCGGAGAACACGTCGCCGAAGTTGTCGGGGTTGCCGAGGCCGATCCCCGTCGTGCCGATGCCGGCGAACGCCAGCGTCGCGACGGTGGCCACCAGGTACAGCCCGAGGAGTGTGAGCGTGGACCAGGCGGCGGCCCGGCCCGGTGTGCGGTGCCGGTCGGTGGTCTCCTCGTTGACGGTGAGCGCCGTCTCCCACCCCCAGTAGATGAACAGCATCAGCACGAGACCGCTGACGAAGGCGCTCGGCGAGGGGATCTCGAAGGGGTTCAGCCACGACAGCCGGGGACGGTGCGCCCCCGGCCCGGCGCTCCCGCTGTAGACACGCACCAGCGCGACCACCGAGAGCACGGCCAGCATCCCGAACTCCAGGAACAGCAGGGCGCGTTGGACGGCCGCCGCCACCTCGATGCCGCGATAGCAGACGGCGCCCATCAGGCCGATCCAGCCGAGCCCCACAAGCAGCACCCAGGGGCTCGACGGGTCCGCGCCGATGCCCTCGGCGCCGCAGAGGATGAACACGTACTGGCCCGCGACCTGCGCCAGGCTGGCGAGCACCAGCACGAACGAGGTGATGATGGCCCAGCCGCCCATGAAGCCGACGCGCGGGCCGAGCACCCGGCTCGCCCAGGTGAAGATCGTGCCGCAGTCCGGCTCCTGACGGTTCAGCGCCGCGTAGCCGAAGGACACGAACAGGATCGGCACGAAGGCGAGCACGACGATCGACGGCGCCTGGAAGCCGACGAACGCCACGATGAACGCGAGCGTCGCCGCGAGGCTGTACGCGGGGGCGGCCGACGCGACCGACAGGATCAGACTCGTCGTCATGCCGAGCGCGTTGGCGCGCAAGCCCTGCCGAGGTATGTCGCCGGAAGCTTCGTCGGCGGTGGTGCGTGGGATGTCCGGCACGGTCGAACTCCCTGTCCGGGGTCGGGGATCGCAATACTGACGCGATGGTCAATGATGCGCTCGACGCCCGGCATGTCAAGGGTCCCGGACCGCTTGGACCGCAACATTGACTGAATGATCAGTGTTGCGACATGCTCTCCTGTCATGTGGGAACAGACCGAAATGAACCTGGTCGAGACCGAGGTCGTCATCGTCGGCGGCGGCTACGCCGGTCTCGCCGCGGCCCTCCAACTCCACGACCACGGCACGGACTTCGCCGTCATCGAGGCGGCGGACCGGGTCGGCGGCCGGGTTCTCACCGAGTCCCGTGCCGACGGCCTGCGCATCGACCACGGCGGACAGTGGATCGGCCCCACCCAGACCCGACTGCACACTCTCGCCGCCCGCTTCGGCTGCGCCACCTTCCCGACCTGGGAGACCGGAAAGCACATCGAGGTGTGGCAGGACGGCAGCACCGTCCCCTACCTCGGGGTGGCCCCCGCCGACGGGCCCGGAATCCCCTCGTACACACGCGTCACCGAGGCCCTCGACGCACTCGCCCGGACCGTGGACACCGTTGAGCCCTGGCGCACCCCCGGCTTCGCCGAATGGGACGCGCAGACCGCACAGTCCTACTTCCGCGCGCACACCGACGACCCGGCCGCGCTGCGCCGGCTCGCGCTCGCCGTCCAGGGTGTGTGGTGCGCGGAGCCGTACGAGATCTCGCTGTTCCACGTGCTGTTCTACGTCGCCGCGGCCGGCGGCTGGGAGCAGCTCATGGAGACCGGCGGCTGCGCCCAGGACAGCCGCTTCGCCACCGGCGCCGCCGGACCGGCCCGTGCGATCGCCGAACTGCTCGGCGACCGGATCCGCCTCGGCTCCCCGGCCCGCCGGATCGAGCACGACGCGGGCGGCGTGCGCGTGCACACCGTGGACACCGTGTACGAGGCCCGCCGGGCGGTCGTCGCGCTCCCGCCGCCCGCGGTCCGCGCCGTCTCCTTCAGCCCGGCGCTGCCGGTGAGCAGGGAGGGCTGGCTCGCGCACAGCCCGATGGGCCGGGTCGCCAAGGTGCACGCGGTGTACGACACCCCGTTCTGGCGCGCGGCGGGCCTGTCCGGAATCGCCACGCTCTACGACGACGGGCCGCTCGGCGTCGTCTTCGACAACTCGCCGGCGGACGCCGCGCGGGGGGTGCTCGTCGGCTTCGTCTACGGCGACCGGCTCACCGACTTCAGCCGCCTCGACGCCGCCGCCCGCCGGGAGGCCGCCCTCGCGAGCCTCGCCCGTGTCGTCGGGGACGCGGCGGCGGAACCCCTCGACTACACCGAGAAGAACTGGTCTCAGGACCCGTACGCACGTGGCGGATACGAGGCGTACGCGACCCCCGGGGCCTGGACCGGCTACGCACGTCACGGCTGGCGCACACCGACCGGGACGCTGCACTGGGCCGGCACGGAGACGGCTAGTGTGTGGAACGGCTACATCGATGGCGCCCTCTCCTCGGGGGTGCGCGCCGCCGACGAAGTCATCGCATCACTCCCGGCGCAAGCGGAAGGCTGATCCGGCATGGGCCCCGACAGCGAGGGCGAGGAGACGCTCGTCGAGCGGGCCCGCCAGGTCGTCCTGTGCGCACCCATGAGCCAGCGGGAGTTCGCGGGCCGCGTCGGCATGGACCCCACCGCCCTGTCCAAGGCGCTGCGCGGCAACCGCCGGCTGCGGGACACCGAGATCGCCGCCATCGCCCAGGTCGGCAAGGTGTCACAGCGTTATCTGCGGACCGGCGTCGGACGGCCGCCCGCGCCGCGCAACGGGGCGAACGGAACGCATGGCCCCCGCAGGCGCGCCGACATCGTGGACGCCGAGCTGCGCCGCACGCAGATCCTGGAGGCGACGGCCCGGCTCATCGCCCGCCGCGGCTTCCACAGGGTGCGTGTCGCCGACATCGCCGAGGCCTGCGGCACGAGCACCGGCACCGTGCACAACTACTTCCCGACGAAGGACGACGCGCTGCGCTCCGCGCTCGTCTTCTACGCGGACCGCTTCCACACCCGCCTGGAAGCCGAGTTCGCGACCGCCGACAGCACCGTCGAGAAGCTGCGCCGCCTGATCGAGGTGCAATTGACGACCACCGAGGAGGACACCGACGAGTGGTCGGTGTGGGTGCAGTCGTGGAACGAGGCGATCCTCGACCCGAGCCTGCGGGAGGGTCAGCGCGGCGTCCATGCCCGCTGGCGCGGCGTCGTCCTTGACCTGGTGCGCACCTGCCAGCGCGAGGGCATGGCCGCGGGCGTCGACGCGCAGGCCCTGGCCGCGCGCTTCACGGGCCTCGTCGACGGCCTGGCCATCCAGGCACTCGCCGGGACGGGCGACATGGACGCGGCGCGGATGCGGGAACTGCTCCTGGACGCCTTCGAGCCCTACATCGGCCTGCGAAAGGGCAGTTGAGCGGCGGTCGAGCGCGCCGTTCGCACGTGGGTTCGGGAGCAATCTCCAAGATCTCCATCGGGTCGATCCGAGGTCTTCCGCGCCGGTGGGGCGTCAACGATAGTGATGCATCGCGGAATTGATCTTCCGCCATGCAGAATGTCCGCCCATGTAGGAGTGCCCCATGGCGCACGCCAACGGAAACATCGCACGCCGCGCAGGCCGTCTCCTGCGCACCAGTCTCTTCGCTCAAGTCCTGCTCGCCCTGCTGCTCGGTGTCCTCGTGGGACGCCTGTGGCCGGACGCCGGATCGGCCCTGCAGCCCCTCGGCGACGGCTTCGTCCGGCTCATCAAGGCGATGATCGCGCCCCTGGTGTTCTGCGTCGTCGTCGCGGGCATCACCAAGGCCGGTGACCTCAAGGCCTTCGGCCGGATCGGTGTCAAGGCGCTGATCTGGTTCGAGGTCGCCACCACCGTCGCTCTCGTCATCGGGCTGCTCGCCGGCAACCTCCTGGCGCCCGGCGCCGGCATGAACGTCGACCCCGCCACCCTCGACAAGGGTGCCGTCGACGAGCAGACCGGCGGCGGACACCTGCCGTCCACCGCCCAGTTCATCCTGGAATCCCTGCCGGACAGCGCCGTCGGCGCCTTCGCGGAGAACTCCCTGCTCCAAGTCCTCGTCCTGGCCTGCCTGGTGGGCGCCGCGCTGCTCCACCTCGGCCAGAGCAAGGTCCCGCAGATCCTGCCCTTCATCGAGCAGGCCCAGGACGTCGTGTTCACCATCGTCGGCTACATCATGAAGCTCGCCCCGCTCGCGGTCTTCGGTGCCACCGCCCACCTCGTCGGCGAGTACGGCGTGGGCGCGATGTCGACGTACGGAAAGCTGATCGCCGTCTGCTACGGCGTCGCCCTGCTCTTCCTCGTGTTCCTCGGCCTCGCGCTCAAGGCGGTCACCGGCCTCAGCCTGTGGAAGTTCGTCCGCTACACCCGCGAGGAACTGCTGCTCGCCCTCGGCACCGGGTCCAGCGAGACCGTGATGCCGCGCATGATGCAGAAGCTGCGCGCGGCGGGCTGCCGGGACGACGCGGTCGGGCTCGTGCTGCCCACGGGGTACTCCTTCAACCTCGACGGCGCCTCCATCTACCTCTCCATCGGCACTCTCTTCATCGCCCAGGCCGTCGGAGTCGACCTCACCCTCGGGCAGCAGGTCACGGTCGTCCTCGTGCTCATGCTGACCAGCAAGGGCATGGCGGGTGTGCCCGGTTCGGCGTTCCTCGCGCTGTCCGCGACCGCCTCCGCGCTCGGGGTCATCCCGGCCGCCGCGGTCGCGCTGCTGCTCGGCGTCGACCGGATCATGGACTCGATGCGGGTCGCCACCAACCTGCTGGGCAACTGCGTGGCGGTGTTCGCGGTGTCCCGCTGGGAGGGCGCCCTGGACCGCGTCACCGCGAAGCGGGTGATGAACGGCGAGGAGCCCGGAGCGGCGCCCGTGAACATGACGAAGGACATGGCCAAGGACGAGGCGAACAGCGTGGCACCAACCAAGGAGGCGGCGCCGGTCAAGGACAGCTGACGCCGGTCCGTCACCACATCAATCAACACCCTTGTCCCGCCCATCATTTGGCAAAACAAGATTCATGCTGCATGGATCTCGGTGGGCGGGGCAGACGGCCGCCCAGTAGCAGATCAAGCGAGCGACCTCGTAAGAGCGGGCCGCGGATCAGGGACGGATGTGGTGATGGCCACGCTGACTGAGTCTTCGGGGCAGTCCTCGGAGCAACGAACAGCGCTACGCAGAGACATGGGTCGCATCAGCCTGCTTTTCGCGGGCGTGGGATCCATCATCGGGTCCGGCTGGCTCTTCGGCGCGTTGAACGCGGCGAAGATAGCCGGGCCCGCTTCCATTTTCTCGTGGGCGATAGCCGCCGTGATGATTCTCCTCATCGGGCTGTGCTTCGCCGAACTGGGAACCATGTTCCCGGTTTCCGGGGGAGTGGTGCGCTTCCCGCACCTCTCCTTCGGCTCATTCGCCAGCTACACCATGGGCTGGATCACCTGGATCGCCGCCGCGACGGTGGCACCGATCGAGGTCGAGGGCGCCCTCCAATACGCCACGAAGTGGGCGCACTTCACCGATTTCCACGAGGCCAACGGCGCCTACACCCTGACCACGCTCGGCTATGCCGTCGCGGTCGTCGCCATGGCGTTCTTCGTGTTGCTGAACTACTACGGCATCCGCTGGTTCGCCCGCGTCAACAACGTCCTCGTCTGGTGGAAACTGCTGGCCATCGCGCTGGTGATCGTGGCGTTCTTCGTGACCGCGTTCCACGGGCACAACCTCGGAGCCAGTGAGTACGGAGGCTTCGCCCCCGGCGGCGCCAAGGGCATCTTCACGGCGATCTCCACCGCGGGCATCACCTTCTCCTTCCTCGGCTTTCGCCAGGGAGTCGAACTCGCGGGGGAGACCGACAACCCGCGACGCAACGTCCCGTTCGCCGTCATCGGCTCCGTCCTGCTCACCGGCGTGATCTACGTACTCCTCGAAGTCGCCTTCCTCGGCGCGGTCCCGAAGAGCGACCTCCAGCACTCGCACGGCTGGCTCAACCTGGCCTTCGCCAACGACTTCGGCCCGCTCGCCGCCATCTCCAGCGCCATCGGCCTCGGCTGGCTCGCGTACATCCTCTACGTGGACGCGGTGATCTCACCGGCCGACACCGGTCTCATCTACACCACCGTCACGGCCCGCATCTCCTACGCCATGGCCCGCAACCGCAACGCCCCCGCGGGCCTCGCCAAGACCACGCCCAAGGGTGCGCCGCTGGTCAGCCTGGCCGTGACGTTCGTTCTCGGGCTGATCGTCTTCCTGCCCTTCCCGAGCTGGCAGGAACTGGTCGGCTTCATCACCTCGGCCACCGTCCTGTCCTTCGGCTCGGGGCCGCTCGTCCTGGCCGTGATGCGCCGTCAGATCCCGGAACACGAACGCCCGTACCGGATCCCCGGCGGTGACATCATCCCGTTCCTCGGCCTCTACTCGGCGAACCTGATCGTGTACTGGGCGGGCTGGAACACCAACTACAAGCTGTTCCTCACCATCTGCATCGGCTTCGTCCTCCTCGCGGTCTTCCAGGCGCTCGACAAGGGACACGCCCCGAGCATGGACTGGAAGTCGGGCGCGACCTGGGTACTGCCGTGGCTGGTCGGCCTCGCCGTGATCAGCCGGATCGGTGACTACGACGGCGGCCTCGGCTGGATCGGCCTCGGCTGGGGCTTCGTCGCCAACCTCGCGCTCACCGCGCTCGTCTACCTGCTGGCGCTGCGCGTGAAACTCCCGCGCGAGCGCGTGCTGGAGAACATCGAGGAGGCCCGCGAGGAGTCCCGCATGGAGGACGCGGAACTCGGTGCGACCCACTGACGGGCCCCGACCCACACTCCGGCCCGCGCACCACAGGTGGTGCGCGGGCCGGAGTGTCGGTCCACCCATCCCGGAGAATCGCCCAGATAGCGATATCAACGGCAATCCATAGCGTTACGGAATCATCACATCATCGCGCTCATGGAGGTCCGTGCGCAGGGCAGGCGAAAAGTGAGAAGTCGAGGAAAGGAAGCCACCGATGCTGATCGTGGCTCTTTTGCTCCTGCCGGCCATGGCACTGCTCCTGCTCGGCATGGACCGCATAGAAGACCGTATGGGCGGCGTGAGCCGCCCGGGATCCGGACACCTTCGGAGTCATCTCCGTCTCGTCCATGGTGACGAGCGGAGCGGCCGAGAAGCGAACACCACCAGAGAATCCGACCGCAAGGCCGCATGACAGGTGTGACCGTTCAGCCCGTGCGGACGGGGCGCCACACCGCGACCCCTAGCACCGAGTCCGCCATGCCGTAGTACAGGAACCAGGCGTCGCGGAATCTCACCAACCCCTCGGTGAACACCACATGATTGACCTGGCCGTCCTGTTCGTCCGCCGAGGTCGGCACCAGGAACGGCCGCTCCAGCCTGGCCACCGCCTTGGTCGGGTCGGCCGGGTCGATGAGGAGCTGCCCGGTCGAGTACTGGCCCTTGGTGTACCCGCCCTTGCCGTCCGACCGGGCGTTGTAGACGAGCAGGATGTGCCCGTCGTCCGTGCGCAGCGGTGGCGGACCGGGCTCGATCAGGGACCCCTCCCAGGGGTGCACGGGCTTCGCCACCGGATCGTCGTTCCCGACGGTCTCCCAGTGGATCAGGTCCTTCGACCGCGCCCAGAAGACATTGGACTCACCGAAGTACATCCAGTACGTGCCGTCGATGGGGGTGCTGAGGATGGCACCCGACTTGTTCCACGGCTTGTCACCGTGGATCGGGTCGTGCAACTCGGGGAACAGCGGCCCGTGCTTCTTCCAGTGCACCAGGTCGTTCGACGTCGCCAGGCACAACAGCGCGCTCGTCCCGTCGTACCCCGTGTACGTCATGTAGAAGGTGTCTCCGATGTGCACCACCCGCGGATCCTCGCACCCGCCGGGCAACTCGTACGGCTCGCTCGGTGTCAGTACCGGCTCCGCCCTGCGCTCGAACGTGACGCCGTCCTTGCTCCAGGCGAGCCCGATGCTGGACCTCTTCGCCTTGTTCTGCGCCCGGTAGAGCAACGCGATCCTGCCGCCCACCACGAGGGCACAGGGGTTGTAGAGATACGCCGACTCCCATTCGTGCGAGGGCTCGGGCCGCAGAATCGGGTTCGCCCCGCTCTTGTTGAACGGACCCATAGGGAAGGTCGCGGGGCCGCGCGGAAACCGCTCGGGCGCCGCCCCGGCCGCGGCGGCACTGCCCGCACCGGCGGCCGTCCCGCCGAGCGCCGCACCGACCACGGTGACCGAGGCCTTGAGCATGCCGCGACGGCTGTGTGCCTGACGGTCGTTGTCCTCCATGTCGAGTGACCTCCTGGTCGTCGAGTGTTTCGGAAGAAAGTCGAGTGCTCGGAAGAAAGCCGAGTGTTTCGGAAGAAAGGGGCCCCGCAGTCACGTCCGCGGGGCCCCGTCACGCATGTGCGGCGTCCTCAGTCCCGCCCGGCCGCCATCCGCACCGTCAGGATCTGGAACGGCCGCAGGCGCAGCCGCACCCCGGCGTCCGTGACGTCGCACGCGGGCTCATCGGCGGCCCGCGGGCGCTCCAGCAGGTCGGTGGCTGTCGCCGACGCGAGGCGGAAGCCGGGGGAGAGGAGGGCGGTGGCGCGGGCGCCCCGGGACTCGTACAGGCGGACCACGACGTCGCCCGAACGGTCGTCGGCGAGCTTGACCGTCTCGACCACCACCGCGGGGTTGTCGACGGCGACCAGCGGCGCCACCTCCGTGGAGCCGGACACCGAACGCTCCGGCAGGTTGAGGTGGTAGCCCTCACGGACCGCGTCGTCGACGTCCGCACCGATCAGCAGGGCGTAGCGCAGCCGGTGCGTGCCCTGGTCGGTGTCGGGGTCCGGGAAGCGCGGCGCACGGGCCAGGGACAGCCGGACCGTCGTGGTGGTGCCACCGTCCTCGCGCACATCACGCGTGACGTCGTGCCCGTACGTCGAGTCGTTGACGAGGGCCGCGCCCCAGTCCCGCTCGCCGACGTGCAGGAAGCGGTGCGCGCACACCTCGAACTTCGCGGCGTCCCAACTGGTGTTGGTGTGCGTGGGCCGCTCGACGTGCCCGAACGGCACCTGCGCCGTCGAGTGCCCGGCCCGCACATCCAGCGGGAACGCGGCCTTGAGCAGCTTCTCCGTCTCGTGCCAGTCGAGGACCGTGTCGACGTCCAGCCGACGGGCGCCCGGCGCCAGCGCGAGGGTCTGCTCGATGCGCGAGTCACCAAAGGCACGCACGACCCGCACACCGCCGTCCACGACGGTCACCGACTCCGCCGCCGTCAGGTCCGTGACGGTGTTGCGGTAGAAGGCGTCCAGATCCCACGCGTCCCACTGGTTCGGGAAGTCCTGGTGCAGCTGGAGCAGGTTCGCCACCGCGCCCGGCGGCAGCGCCTCGCGCTCGCCCTCGATGTCGTACGCCGAGGTGACCAGACCCCGGTCGTCGATCACGATCCGGACCAGGCCGTTGTCCAGGACGTACCCGCCGTCCCGGGGCTGCGCCTCGACCGTGACCGCCGCCGGCTCACGGCTCACCGTCGCCCCCAGGGCGGCGGCTCCCGCGCGGGCGTGCGGAGCGGCGTTGAAGACGACCCGCGAGCCGTCGTCGGAGGCGGGGCCCGCCAGCGCGGTCTGCGCCGACTCGATCAACTCGCCGAGCTCCGCCGCGACCTGACGGTACGTCTCCTCCGCCTCGCGGTGCACCCAGGCGATCGACGTACCCGGCAGGATGTCGTGGAACTGGTGCAGCAGCACCGTCTTCCACAGCCGGTCGATCGCCTCGTACGGGTACGCCGCCCCCGTGCGCAGCGTCGCCGTCGCCGCCCACAACTCCGCTTCGCGCAGCAGGTGTTCACTGCGCCGGTTGCCCTGCTTGGTCGCGATCTGGCTCGTCAGCGTGCCCCGGTGGAACTCCAGGTACAGCTCGCCCACCCACACCGGCGCGTCCGAGTACTCCTCGAGCGCCTTGGCGAAGAAGTCGCCCGGCTTCTCGATCTCGACCCGCGCCGAACCCTCCAGGTCCGCAAGCCGCTCGGCGCGCGCCAGCATCTCCCGGGTCGGACCGCCGCCGCCGTCGCCGTAGCCGAACGGGGCGAGCGAACGGTTGGCCGCGCCCTTGTCCTGGAAGTTGCGCACACTGTGCGCGACCTCGGCCCCCGACAGGTCACTGTTGTACGTGTCGACCGGCGGGAAGTGGCTGAAGATACGGGTGCCGTCGATGCCCTCCCACCAGAACGTGTGGTGGGGGAACTTGTTCGTGGTGTTCCACGAGATCTTCTGCGTGAGGAACCAGCGCACCCCGGCCAGCTTCATCAGCTGCGGCATCGCCGCGTTGTAGCCGAAGGTGTCCGGCAGCCACATGTCCTCGGTCTCGACGCCGAACTCGTCGAGATAGAACCGCTTGCCGTGGATGAACTGCCGGGCCAGCGCCTCACCACCGGTGATGTTCGTGTCCGGCTCGACCCACAGGCTGCCCGTCGGCACGAACTGCCCCGTCTTCGCCTTCTCCTGCGCCCGCTCGTACACGTCGGGCCGGTGCTCCTTGAGCCAGGCGAGCTGCTGGGCCTGGGACATCACGAAACGGAACTCGGGGTGCTCGTCCATGAGTTGGGTGACATTGGAGACGGTGCGCGCGACCTTGCGCACCGTCTCGCGCAGCGGCCACAACCACGCCGTGTCGATGTGGGCGTGCCCGATCGCCGAGATGCGGTGCTCACCGTTGGCGGCGGAGGCGGCGAGCGCGGGGGCGAGGATCTCGCGGGCGGCGGCCGCGGTGCCGCTGATGTCCTGGAGGTCCACGGCGTCGAGCGCCGACGACAGCGCCCGCAGGATCTGCCAGCGGCGCGGCGACTGCTCGGGCAGCTCCCGCATCAGCTGGTCGAGGACCTCCATGTCATGGACGAGGTCGTAGACCTCCGCGTCGAAGACGGCCAGGTCGAGGCGGCGCAGCCGGTAGATCGGCTCACCGTTGGAGGCACCCTCCTCGTCCAGCCACGGGGCACGGCCGCCGAGCGGGGTGATCGCGAAGGTGCGGTCCTCGGGCCCGGAGTGCATGACGAGCGGGTTCGCGGCCGCCTCGACGTAACACACGAACTCCTCGCCACCGACGGCCGTTTCGGCCACCGGGAGCCATGTGTTGCGCGGGTTGAGCGCCTTCACGGCCGTGCCGTCGGGCCGGTACGCCAGGCCCTCGGCGGAGAAGCCCGGCTCGGTGGTGCCGAAGCCGAGGTCGACGACGGCCTCCACACGGCGGCCGGCCCACTCCTCGGGGACGCGGCCGCTGACCTTGAACCAGCTCGTGGTCCAGGCGGGACCCCAGGCGGCGCCCACGTCCACGGGCCGGTAGTCGGCGGCCAGGCCCTCGGCCACCGGCACCGGCTCGCCCGGCACCTGCCAGATCCCGATCTCCAGGGGGACGGAGGTGGCGTGGACGGCGGGCCGGATGCGTTCGTCGAGGACGCGCCGGAGGCGGTGCTGGACGATGTCGCGGTCGGAGTGCACAGAACACCTTTCGAAGAGCGTTGAACAGGACTGGCTGCACGGGAGATGAGTTGGCTCGTCCCGCGAATGCGAACTCAGCCCTTGAGGGCACCGCCGAGGGCGAACCCGCCGCCCAGCTTGCGGGTCAGCAGCAGGTACAGCATCACCACGGGCAGCGTGTAGACGAGGGAGAACGCCGCCAACTGCCCGTACTGCGTCTGGTCGTGGGCACTGAGGAACGTGAACACACTCACCGACGCCGGCAGCTTCTCCGGCGACAGGAGCAGCACGAACGGCACGAAGAAGTTGCCCCACATGCTGATGAAGGTGAACACGGTGACGACGGTGACACCCGGCCACATCAGCGGCAGCACCACACGGGCAAGCGACTGCATGGCGTTCGCGCCGTCGATCCGGGCGGCCTCCTCCAGGACGATGGGCACACCGTCCATGAAGTTCTTCATCAGCCAGATCCCGATGGGCAGTGCGGACGCCGCCAGGAACAGCGTCGTCGCGAACATCGAGTCGATCAGCTCGACCTGCACGAACATGCTGTAGACGGGGATCATCACGGCGGTGATGGGCAGCCCGGTGGTGAACAGCACCGTGTAGAGGAACGGGCGGCGCAGCCGGGAGCGGTAGCGCGACAGCGGATACGCGGCCAGGATCGACGCGACCACGCACAGCAGGGTCGCCCCGCCGCACAGCAGTAACCCGTTGAGCAGCGGACGGTACGTCGTCTCGGCGTTCAGGATCGCGTGGAAGTTGTCGAGCGTCGGCGGCGCGGGCACGTTCAGCTCGAAGCTGGCCGTCGAGCTGAACGCCGCGAACACCATCCACACCAGCGGCAGCACGAACAGCAGGCTGATCACCAGCAGGACGACATGGACGACGATGCGCCCGGGGCGGATCCGGCGACGCGCCGTACCCGTGGCGGGGGTGGGGCGGGCGCCGCCGTCAGCGCGGCCGGCCTCGGCGGCGGGCAGCAGATCGGTGGTGGCCATCAGTCCTCCTCCACCTTGAGCAGCTTCAGATACACGACGGAGAACAGCGCGCCGACGACCAGCAGCACCAGTGCGATCGCCGTGCCGTAGCCGATCATGCTGTTCTGGAAGGCCTGCTGGTACATGAAGACCGGCAGGGTCTGGCTCTTGTTGCCGGGGCCGCCGCGCGTCATGGCGTAGATCAGCCCGAAGACGGAGAGCGTCTGCAGGGTGATCAGCATGAGGTTGGTCATGATGGTGCGGCGGATGACCGGCAGCGTCACGTGCCACAGCCGGTGCCACACACCAGCGCCGTCCATCTCGGCGGCCTCGACCAGTTCGCGCGGCACCTCGTTGAGCGCGGCGGAGTACACCATCATCGAGAAGGCGGTGCCGCGCCACACATTGGCGAGGCACACCGCGAGAATCGGCAGCGTGTACAGCCAGTTCTGCTGCGGCAGTCCCAGGAAGCCGAGGACGTCGTTGAGCGAGCCCTGCTTGTAGAAGAACGCGTACATCAGGTAGCCGGCGACGACCTCGGGCAGCACCCAGGCGGCGATCACGACACCGTTGGTGAGCGTGCGCAGCGGCTTGGTCGCCTTCTCGGCCAGCACGGCGAGGCTCAGTCCGAGGGTGTTCTGCCCGATGACGGCGGAGCCGACGACGAACACCAGGGTCAGCCACAGGGCGTTGAGGAAGTTCGGATCGTCGAGCGCCCGCGTGAAGTTGTCCAGGCCGACGAAGTTCGTCTCGGCGGCGCCGGTCAACTGGGCGTCGGTGAAAGCGTCGTAGACGCAGTACAGGATCGGTCCCGCGAGGAACACGGCGAGCAGGACGACCGACGGCAGCAGGGGCATGCCGCGCAGCAGTGAGCGACCGGCGGGGGCGCGGGCGGCCGCGCGCTCCCCGGGACCGGCGGTGGCGACGGCGGATTTCATCGCGCGCCCTTGACGGTGGCGTCGGGACCGACGGCCGTGCCCAGGTCCTGGTCATAGGTCTTGGCGGCCTCGTCCACCGAGGCCTGCCCGGTGGTCACGGACTCCATGGCCTTGGTGACGGCGTTGGACACCTGCGGGTACTTCGGCAGCGCCGGGCGGAAGTGGGTGTACTTCACGAGGTCGGTGAAGAACTTGTTGGTCGGGGTGGCGTTGAGGTACTTCGGGTCGGCGGCGACGTCCGTGCGCACGGCGGTCGTGGACTCGATGATGTTCCACTTCACCGAGTTGTCCTTGTTCTTGATCGCCTTGACGAACTGCCAGGCCAGATCGGGGTTCTTGGCCTTCGCCGGGATCGACCAGGCCCAGCCGCCCGACATGCTGACCTTGCCGGGCGCCTGGCCGTGCTGCGTCGGCATGGCGGCGGACTTCATCGACTTCGACCAGTCGGGCCACGGGGCAGGACCGGTCTTCAGCCAGTTGTTGGCCATCCACGAACCGTCGATGTTCATGGCGAGCTTGTCCTTCGGCAGCAGCTTCGTGCCGACCTCGGTGCCCGCGTTGGGGCCGAGCGCGGTGGACTTGTCCAGGCCCAGATCCTCGTCGTACACGGTGTGCACGAACTTCAGCGCGTCCTTGAAGCCCTGCGAGCCGACGATCCACTTCTTCTTCTTGGCGTCGTACAGGGAGTCACCGGCGGCATCGGTGCCGTAGAGCAGCATCTCGAAGCCCTGCATGGTGGACTGCTCGCCACCGGCCTGGCCGGTGTACAGGTTCATCGGAATGACACCCGGCAGCTTCCTCTTCAGCGTCCGCGCCGTGTCCAGAAGGTCCTGCCAACTCTTCGGCTGCCAAGGCGTCTTGATGCCCGCCTTCTTCAGCAGCTTCTGGTTGTACCAGATGCCGCGGGTGTCGGTGTCGTCCGGGACGCCGTAGGTCTTGCCGTCGGTGGGGGAGGAGACGGCGGACTTGGCGGCCTTCGCGAACTTGCCCCAGTCGGCCCACTTCCCGACGTACTCGTCGAGTGGCTTGAGGTAACCGCTGGCGATGTCGGAGTTGATGAGCGCGGTGTCCTCGTAGACCAGGTCGGGCGCCGTCGAGGGCGAGCGCATCATGAGCTGGATCTTTGTGTAGTAGTCGTTCTCCGAGGCCGTGACCGGAACGATCTGCACCTTCTTGCCCGGGTGGGCCTTCTCGAACGACGTCTTCATCGAGGCGAGGAACTTCTGCTGCTTGTGGTCGTTCTGGTCCAGGTGCTGCCAGTAGACGACCTTGATCGAGTCGCCGCCCGCGGAGGATCCGGAGCCCCCGCAAGCGGTTGCAGACAACGTTGTCGCGATGGTGACCGCGAGGGCGGCGAAGAGTTTCTTGCGCAAGGGATTCCTCCAGGATGTGGCGGCTCGGCGCCCGGCGTGGGGCGCTCAACTGCAGGCGGTACCAGAGGTGTTGCGGTGCACCGGTCGAGCGACGATGCGGAAGTCGCCGACGGTGCGGGCGTGGTGCGCGGTGCTGTGTGATGCGTTGTGGATTACCTAAATCCAATGGATGGACTAAGTCAACGCCTGTTGCATAATCTCGACGCCGAAACCCGGTGCGTCGGCCACGAGTTGGCGAGGCCGCCGGGGCGGACCTGCTCGAAGGAGGGGACCTCATGGCGCGCGGCGGCACCAACCTGCCCAGGGTCGGCGGCTACAACCAGGCCGTCGTCCTGGCCGCCATCCGGACCAAAGGGCCGGTGAGCCGCGTCGAGTTGGGCCCGCTGACCGGCCTCACCAACCAGACCGTGTCGAACGTCGTGCGCCGCCTGCTCGACGAGGGCCTGATCGCCGAGTCCGGACACGCACCCTCCAGTGGAGGCAAACGCCGTACGCTGCTGACCGCGCGCGCCGACGGCGCCTACGCCCTCGGGGTGCACCTCGACCCGGACGCCGCCGTGATCGTCCTGGTCGACCTCGCCGGATCGGTGCTGCTCAGCCGCCGTTTCGCGCTGCCGCGCCCCAGCGATCCCGCCGAGGTGGTCGACCGGGTGGCGCGCGCGGCGCTGCGCCTGCCCGAGCGCGCCGCGATCGACCGCGGTCGGTTGCTGGGCCTCGGGATCGCGGCGCCGGGCCCCATCGACGCCCAGGCGGGCGCGGTGGTGGACCCGCCGAACTTCGACGGCTGGCGGCGCGTACCCCTGCTTGACATGTTCGCGCAGGAAACCGGCATGTCGGTGGCGATGGACAACGACGCGACGGCCGCGGCCATCGGCGAACGCTGGATCGGCGGCGAGGACCGTGCGGACGGCTTCCTGTATCTGTACATGGGCGCGGGGATCGGCGCGGGCATCATGCTCAACAGTCAAGTGCTGCGCGGAGATTCGGGGAACGCGGGCGAGATCGGCCACGCCCAGGCCGAACCCGGAAACCGCCGCTGCGACTGCGGAAGCAACGGCTGCCTCGGCCCCTACTGCAACCCCGCCGCCCTGGTCGAAGACCTGTACGCCCGACACGGCGCCTCCGCCGCACGCCGCATCGGCCTCACCGGCAATCCCGCCGCGGTGCGCGCCGACTGGAAACTGCTGCGCCGCGCGGCACGCGCCGGGGACGCGGCAGCCTGCGACGTGGTGCGGCTCGCGGGCCGCCGGATGGGGCAAGCGGTGCGCGGCGCCGTGGCGCTCCTCGACGTGAGCCGGGTGGTGCTGGGCGGCGAGGCGCTGGTCGGCGTGGAACAGCTGCTCGGCGAGGAGATCGACAAGGTCGTCAACACGACGTCGGTGGTCCGCGCGCTCGGCGGTGTGACGGTCGAACCCAGCCTCATCGGGGAGACGGCGGGCGCGGTGGGCGCCGCGTCATTGGTCCTGCATGGGCGCTATGCGCCGGGGTGGCGGATGTTGACGGAGGTGTCGAGTTGAACGGAAGGCTTGAGGGGCGCGTACGCAGGGGGTGCGGGCGTTGCGGTCAGGGCTTTGGTGTGGCCGACCGGCACCTCACGTGGAGCGACCGCGCATCGGCGGTGACGATCACTCTCTGACCCGCGCCGTCACCTCCCGGCCGTCGCGGCCGGAGCCGGGTAGGGGGCACGGAAGGTGAACGCGTCCGGCCCCGGGCCGTGTTGACAGATCAGCGCGACCCGCTCCATCGCCTCCGCGACGCTCGGACGATGGCCGGCCGGCACCCACCACAGCGCCTGGTGCGCCTCGGCCATGCGCTGGAACCACTCGCGGCGCCGGCTCAGCACCCGCAGGTGATCGCTGTGGTACGTGAACGCCCGCAGCGTTTCGATCGACTCCCACACCGAGCAGTTGATCAGGATCATGTCGTCGGCGCCGTCGGGACGGAAGCCGGTCGCGTCCTCCCCGGCGTCGTCGACCATGCGCCAGACGAATCCGGGGCTGCCGTCGGCGAGTGCGTTGATCTCGGGAAGCTGCGCGACGAAGTCGGCGAGCTCGGGTCCGGTGAGCGGGGCGACGAGGCGGCCGATGTTGACCTGCGCCAAATGAAAGCCAGTCATGGGCTCAGCATGGCCGAGCCCTCTTCTATAGTCAACGAGTATTTGTTTTAGAAGCAGGCCGGGGTGCCGACGGACGGGTCAGTCGGAACTTCGCGAGAGTGCCACGCAACATCCGCCGGGACACGGGTCCATGACGGGTCGCCAGGTCTCGGGTGCGATCCCCTCCAGCAGTGCGAGGTTCATCCCGCAGATCAAGGCAGGGAATCCCTCGGCCAGGGCATGGAAGGGGCAGTTGCGCAGGCGCAGCGTTCCCTCGTCCCAGAAGGGCTGGTAACCACGCTCGGCCAGCACGTCGACCAGATCGTTGGAGTCGATGTCCGGCTGCGCCGCAGCCGCGGCCCGGGCCGCATCCTGCAACTCCCGGTCCAGGCCCGCGTTCTCCACGGTCGAGGCCAGCAGATGGCCCACGGAGTCGTAGGACCGGGGCGGAACGGACATCGAGTGCTCGCCCTCGGCGCGCCGGTACACCTTCGCGGGCCTCCCGGCACCCGGCCCCGTACGCCCGGACAGCCGCCGCGACGACGCGGCCAACAGCCCCGCCTCGACCAGCTTGTCCAGATGGAACGCGGCCAACGACCGTGAGACCCCGACCGCCTCGGCGGCCGCGTCACGCCCTACGTCGTCCGGTTGGGCGGCGACGTAGCGATAGAGGCGACGGCGTACGGGATCACCCAGCGCGCCCAGTGCTGCGAATGCGGAATCGTCGTTCGTCACACGTCGATTCTATGACCAATGGGGATGCCTCATAGAGGTGTGCCGGTGGGGCTCTCGCCGGCGGCTCAGCAGACCGCGAGCCCCGGCACGGGCCGGTCGTTCCGCCCGCCGGTGAGGTAGACGTCGCTGACGAACACCCCGGCGTTGCCGGTGTCGTCGTCCGTCTTCGCCCACCAGACATTGGTCCACTTGCCGTACGTCTCGCGCTGCGTGAGCTTGGCCTGGCAGTAGAAGTAGTTGGTGCCCGGGTGGATGGTGCCGACGGGGCGGTGCCGGGAATCGTACGAGGTGGCGGACCGCCACACGCGGCAGTTGGACTTGCCGCCGTCGATGTGGGTGCAGGCGGGGGAAGGGGCGTCGCTCGGGGAGGCGCTGGGGGAGCCGTCGGCGGGGTCCGAGGCCGAAGGGCCGCCGGACGGTGAGTTGGACGCCGCATCGGACGGTTCATCGGACGGGGTGCGCGCCGGCGAAGTCGCCGACGTGGTGCCGTGGGCGGCGGGCCCCGCCGCGCTACTCCCCCGACTGGTCACCAGGTACGTCACCGCGCCACCGACGAGCAGCACAGCTGCCACCGCGGCGGCGACGGCCCCACGACGGCGCGTGGTGCCGCGCTGCTGAGCGGTGACGGTCGGCGCGCCGCCCGGCCCGGGGCGCGCCGGGGAGTCGTACGCGGGGTACGCCCCGGCGACGAGGCCATCGGGACCGGCCCCCGAAATCTGCTGCTCACCCCGCTGGCGACGCAGACGCACGGTGTCGGGCGACGGGGGCGGCAACGGCTGGCCCGCGGCGGTGGCCCGCAACAGCTGCGCGGCACGCACGGCATCGGCCCGCAACTCCGGTTCCTTGTCGAGCAGTTCGGCAAGTGCGGGCGCCAGCGGCCCGGCCTGCCGGGGCTCGGGCAGCGGCTCGGTGACGATCGCGGCGATGGTCGACCAGGTGGAGGCGCGGCGGAACGGCGGCGCCCCCTCGACGGCCGAGTACAGCGAGGCGCCCAGCGCCCACACATCCGCGGCGGGCCCCACCTCACCCCCGCGAGCCTGCTCGGGCGCGAGGTAGTCCAGCGAGCCGACGAGCTCACCACTGCGCGTGATGCGGGTGGCAGCACCGTCACCCGGCTCCTGGAGCGCGGCGATCCCGAAGTCGGTGAGCGCGACCCGGCCACCGCGCTCGAGCAGGATGTTGCTGGGCTTGACGTCCCGGTGCCACACCCCGGCGCGGTGCGCGGCCGCGAGCGCGTCCATCACCTGGACACCGATCCGAGCCGCCTCAAGGGGGTCGACAGAGCCCCGCCGCTGCAACAGCCCCTGCAACGACTCACCGTCGACGAACTCCATCACGATCACCGGACGGCCCTCGTGCTCGGTGACATCGTGCACGGCGACCACCCCGTGATGCCGCACCCGCGCGGCGGCCCGCGCCTCGCGCTGCATCCGCAACCGCTGCTCGGCCGGATCCAGCCCGTCGACACCGTCGAACGACCGAAGCTCCTTGACGGCGACCTCGCGCCCCAACCGCTCGTCGACGGCCCGCCACACGGTGCCCATCCCGCCACTGCCGAGCCGCCCGACGACGCGATACCGCCCGGCGATCACCCGCCCATGCCCGGCGCCGCTCGCCCGCTCGTCCCCCATGGCCCGCACTCCGCCCGTCTCCTGTCGGCCCTTCAGGTTCCTGTCGTTTCCCGAGGCCTGGCACTCCCAGCACCACCGTAGACATCGCGGGACGCGGTGGATACACCGGGCCGGACGGAGGGGGCGCCCACGAGGAACCCTCCTGTGCCCCTCTTCAATCGGCGAAGCCGGCCTCAAATACAGCTTGATGGCCTAATGCGCCATTTTGCCCGTGATAGAGCTATATAGTCACCGGTCAGTAGACAGATAGGAGCCGTTGTCCATGCCGCGTTTCAGCATCGTGGTCCCCGTCTACCGCGTGCAGGGGTACCTGCGGGAATGTCTGGACTCGGTGTTGGCGCAGCAGTACGGGGACTTCGAGTTGATCGCCGTCGACGACTGTTCGCCCGATGGCTGCGGCGCCGTACTCGATGCATGCGCGGCGGCCGACCCCCGCGTCCGTGCCGTGCACCTCGACGAGAACGTGGGTCTGGGCCGGGCCCGCAACGCCGGTCTCGAACGGGCCGTCGGTGACTACGTCGTCTTCCTCGACGGCGACGACACCCTCGCCCCGGGCGCCCTGGCGGCGATGGCCGCCCGTCTCGACGCCACAGCCGATCCCGACCTCCTCGTCTTCGACTACACGCGCGCCTACTGGGACGACAGCCGACGGCCCAGCAGCGTCGCCCACCTCCTTGCCGAGGAGGGCGCCGACGTGTTCGCGCTCGCGGACCGCCCCAGCCTGCTCGAACTGCTCCAGGTCGTCTGGAACAAGGCCTACCGGCGCGCCTTCCTCGACGAGCACGGCTTCACCTTTACCGCCGGGTACTACGAGGACGTCCCGTGGACGTTCACCGCGCTGATCACGGCCGAGCGGATCGCGGTCCTGGACCGGGTGTGCATCGAGTACCGCCAGCGCCGTCAGGGCGGCAATATCCTCGGCACCACCAGCCGCAAGCACTTCGACGTCTTCGGCCAGTACGACCGCCTCTTCGCGCACCTCGACGCCCACCCGGGACTCGAGCCCTGGAGAGGGCGGCTGTTCGAGAAGATGGTCGACCACTACCTCACCATCTACAGCAAGCCCGGCCGGCTGCCCGAGCGGGACAAGGCGGAGTTCTTCCACGAGGCCGCCCGGCACTACCGCAGGCGCCGGCCCGACGGCCACCGCAGGCCCGGCGGCGGACGCGGCTACCGCTATGCACTGCTCGAGCGGGACGTCCACCCGGTGATGCGCGGCCTGCACGAGACGGTGCGGGCGACCCGGGCCGCCCGGCGCCGGGCCGGGGGAGCGGTCCACGGCGCCAAGCGCGCCGCGATGGCCGCCCACTACAGGGCCGAGCTGTGTCGGCCCATCGAGGACGATCTCGCGGTCTTCTCCTCGTACTGGAGCCGCGGCGTCACCGGAAACCCGGCCGCGATCGCCGATCGGCTCGCCGAACTCGCCCCGCACGTCCGCCGCGTCTGGCTGGTCCGGCCGGACTGCGTGAGCCGGATCCCGGACGGCACCGAGTACGTCCTGGTCGGCTCGCGCGCCTACTGGACGGCGATGGCTCGGGCGAAGTACTTCGTCAACGACGTCAACTTCGCCGGTTCCGTCGTGAAACGGGCGGGCCAGATCCACGTCCAGACGCACCACGGGACCCCGCTGAAGACGATGGGGCTTGACCAGCGACGCTACCCGGCCTCCACCGACATGGACTTCGAGGCACTGCTCAGGCGCTGCGACCGCTGGGATTTCGGTGTCTCGTCCAACACCTTCTCCACGGCCGTGTGGGAGCGGGTCTACCCTTCGGCCCACACCATCCTGGAGACCGGATACCCGCGCAATGACGTGCTGGCCCGCGCCACCGCCACCGACGTGGACTGGGCTCGCCGGGAGTTGGGCCTCGCCGAAGGAGTCACCGCACTCCTCTACATGCCGACACACCGCGAGTACGAGGGCTCCTTCGTGCCCCGGCTCGACCTTGCCCGGCTCGCGGACACCCTCGGCCCCGACACGGTCCTGCTCGTCCGCGGCCACTACTTCTACAACTCCGCAGCGCAGTACGGCGATGCGGGACCCGTCGCCGGGATCAGGGACGTCAGCGGACACCCCAGGGTCGAGACCCTCTACCTGGCCGCCGACGGTCTGATCACCGACTACTCCTCCGCGATGTTCGACTACGCGGTCCTGGACCGGCCGATCGTGATCTACGCGGACGACTGGGACACGTACTCCGCCGTCCGCGGCACCTACTTCGACCTGCTGCACGAACCGCCCGGTGCCGTCGCCCGCACCCAGGACGACCTGGAGGGGCTGCTCACCGACGGGGTCTGGAACAGCCGTGAGGCCTCCGCGCTGCGGGCCGGATTCCGGCACCGCTTCTGCGAGTTCGACGACGGCCGCGCCGCCGAACGCGTCGTGCGCCGCGTGTTCCTCGACGACACCACCCCGGTGCCGGTGACGCCGCTCGAACTGCGCCCCGCCGCACCTGCCCCGACCCGGCCCGCACGTGTGGCCACCGGTACCCCGCACCCGCCGGCAGCAAAGGAAGAACGCGCCCGATGAACACCCGCCTCAGTGTCATCGTCCCCATCTACGACGTGGAGGAGTACCTGCCCGCCTGCCTGGACTCCTTGGCCGGGCAGAGCATGAAGGACCTCGAGGTCGTCATGGTCGACGACGGCTCGCCCGACGGCTCCGCCGCCATCGCCGCCGCGTACGCGGCCCGTGACGGGCGCTTCCGCCTCGTGCGCAAGGAGAACGCCGGACTGGGCGCGGCGCGCAACACCGGCCTCGCGAACGCCGCGCCGTCCAGCGAGTACATCGCCTTCGTCGACAGCGACGACGTCGTACCGCCCGACGCCTACCGGACCATGGTCGGGAGCCTCGACGAGTCCCGCTCCGACTTCGCCACGGGGAACGTGCATCATCTGCGAGGCGAGAAGACGTGGCAGGTGCCGCTGTTGGGGATGCTGTCCGGCGACCTGCGCCGCCGGGTGCACATCGCCGACGACTCGCGGTTGATCGCCGACCGGATCGCCTGCAACAAGGTCTATCGGCGCAGCTTCTGGGAGAAGCACGGATTTAGCTTCCCGGAGGGTGTACTGCACGAGGACATCCCCGTCGTGCTGCCTGCCTACTACCGGGCCAAGGCCGTCGACATCGTCGGCGACCCCGTCTACTACTGGCGGCTGCGCGAGGGGGAGGCCGCCCCCTCGATCACCCAGCGCCGTACAGAGCCGCAGGCCATCCGAGACCGGGTCACCGCGGTCCTTGCTGTTTCCTCCTTCCTGGCCACGCTGCCCGACCGACGCGCCCGGAAGTTCAAAAGGGCCTACGACGAGCGGGTGCTGCGCGACGACCTCCGGCTCTTCCTGCGCGTCCTGCCCGACGGTGACGCGGAGTTCCGCAAGGCCTTTCTGCAGGAGGCAAACCGGTTCCTCGGTCAGATCGATCCCAAACTGGTGCTCGGCCTGCCCGCCGTCCTGCGAGTGCAGTGGGTCCTGGTACGCAAGCACGCCATGGAGGAACTCCTCGCGCTGCTCGCCTCCCGGCGGCGCAAGGACCCGCTGACCGTCACCGGACTGCGCCACAAGTACGCCGAGTTCACCCCGCTTACGGACCGCGGTGTCACGCTGCCCAAGGCGGCCCTGCGTATCGACAAGGAGCTGGTGTTGCGCTCCCCGCTGCGCGACGTCGAGTGGAGTGGCGGCAAGCTCGTCCTGGAGGGTGACGCCTGGATCAGCAGGATCGACGTGCCCACCCGCCGCCAAAGCGTCAAGGCGATCCAGCTCAAGCGGGAGGGCAGCAGGCGCCGTGCTCTGCTGCCCGCTGCCGGCGTCCACCACCCGCAGGCCACCACCGATTCCGGCCAGAAGTCCAACAACTACGACTGGGCCGGCTGGCGCGTAGAGATCGACCCCGAGCGGTTCCGGAGACGCGGTGTCTGGCAGGAGGGACTGTGGCACGTCGGTATCCACGTGTACGCAGCCGGCCTGCTGCGCCGCGGCGCGGTGTGGACGCGCGGCGCCGCCGCCGCCAACTACCCGCCGGTGCGCTGGGTGGACGCCGACCACCGGATCGTGCCCCAAAGCGTCAGAGGTGCCTTGAAGATCCGCGTCGAGCGGGTCCGCGCCCTGATCACGGACCACTGGTTTGACGGCGACGTTTTGCGGGTGAAGGGAGAACTGCGGACCGAACTGCGCCCAGAGGAGGGTATGTCGCTGCGGCTGACCAATCGTGCCACAGGCGACCGCTTGGACTATCCGGCCGAGGTGGCCGGACGCTGCCGGGGTGGCGCGATCGCCGTCACCGTCCCACTCGCGGAGGTCGCGCTGCTCGCCGACCCGGACGCGGGCGGTACCCGCCTGGGCAGGCGCCGTTGGAGCACCGAATGGGTTGCCACGAATGAGCACGGTGCAGAGCGCCGCTTCTCCACGGTGATTCGCGAAGGTCTGGCGGATCTGGGCACTGACCTGGCCGAGGAGTTCGGCGCGGCCGGCGAGGGAGCCGAGATCGCCGTCACGGCGGGAGCCAACGGCTATCTGAAGATCACCAGCAGGAAGCGGCGTGCGATCATCGACCGCGTCGCCGAACTCGATGGAAAGATTGTCTTCTCTGGCCGGGCGCGGCAGCAGGACATCGGCAAAGAGCTGGTCCTGCGCGCTCGTGGACGTGCGGACGAGCGCCTGGGGTGTATCGACTGGCGTCCCGACAGCACCTTCACCGCTGCCTTCGATCCATCCGTCATGGGCGGGGCAAGCGGCGGCCTGCCGCTGAAGGCAGGGCGCTGGAACCTCTTCCTCGTTGGTGAGGAAGGCGAACCGCGGACACCTTTCGTCATCGACCGCCTCGCCTTGCCACAGTTTCCCCTGCACAGCGAACTGAAGGGTCGCCGCTACTGGCTGGAAAGCCGATGGGAAGACTTCCCTCAGCTCAACTGCCGCTCCGAGCTGGGCGACGACGAGCGCGGCCCCTACCGTCAGCTGCAGCTTCGCCGTGAGGTCTACGGGCCGATGCGCGCGAACGAGCCCTTGCGCGACCAGGTCTTCTACCTCAGTTACAACGGCAAGCAATTCTCCGACAGCCCCCGCGCCATGTACGAGGAACTGATGCGGCGTGACACGGGGCTGCAGCATCTGTGGGCGGTCCGCGACGGCCAGGTCGAACTGCCCGACAGGGCCGTGAAGATCCGAATGTGGGGCCGCGAATGGTTCGAAGCCCTGGCGACCAGTCGCTACATCGTCACCAACGGGCACCTGCCTGAGTGGATCGAACGCCGGCCCGGCCAAGTGATCGTCCAGACTTGGCACGGCACGATGCTGAAAAAGATCGGCCACGACATCGAGACCCTGCACTTCGACCGCGAGTACCAGAACCGACTCGCCCTCGAGGCGGACAACTGGAGCCTGCTTGTCTCCTCCAACCGCTTCTCCACCCCGATCCTGCGCCGTGCCTTCTCCTACCGGGGCGAGATTCTCGAGGCAGGCTACCCCCGCAACGACCGTCTCTACGCGCCCGACCAGGAGGAGATCGCCGCTCGGGTGCGCCGCGAACTCGGCCTGCCTGACGGCAAGAAGGTCGTGCTGTACGCCCCGACGTGGCGTGACGACAAGGCGCACAGTCTCGGCCAGTTCCGATTCGACCTCAAGATCGACCTTGCCGAGGCTCGGGAACAGCTCGGCGTGGATCATGTCCTGCTGATTCGCCGCCACTCCAACATTGTCGACGTCGTCCCCCAGGCCGGTGATGGCTTTGTGTGGGATGTCTCGGAGTACCCGGACATCGCCGACCTCTACCTGGTCGCCGACCTTCTGGTCACCGATTACTCCTCGGTGATGTTCGACTATGCGCACCTCAAGCGGCCGATGTTGTTCTTCACCTACGACTTGGACCATTACCGCGACACCCTTCGCGGCTTCTACTTCGACTTCGAGGTCGATTCTCCAGGGCCGCTGCTACGGACCTCGCAGGAGCTGATCGAGGCGATCCGTGACATTGAGAAGGTGCACAACGCACACCAGGACCGGTTCGCCCGATTCCAGCGCCAGTTCTGCGACCTGGATGACGGCAAGGCCGCGGCCCGGGTCGTCGACCGGATGCTGGAGCAGACCCAGGAAGTCTGACCCGAACCGCCCATGTCCGACCGTGGTAAATGTGAATATCCCATGCCGCAGCGTCGCCAAGGAGAAGGGTTCGCCCGGAGATATGCTGTTTGGTCAAACATGCGGAATTCTTCGGGACCTGTCGGTCCGGTGAGATGGGGCGCACCGAGAGGGCGCACCGTGAACGGGAGTGGAAGATGGCGACTGAGGCCGTCGAACATGCCAGTGCATTTCGCGCAGCGGACCCTGCCGACACCTTGCGGTCGGAGATTTCGGAACTCAAGCATCGGGTCGCTCAACTGGAGTCGGAGCGTGGTCGGCTGACGCGGGGTACGGGTCCGTTCACCCTCGAGGAATTCCTCGGGCCGATCCGCAGTGCCCGGGAGGCGTGGGACCTGCGGCGTTCGGCGTCGCGGGCGGAGGAGAAGACCGTCAAGGTCGTGCAGCCGACCGGAATGACACTGCCGGCCGATGGCGCGCTCCGCCGCGAGCCGCCGCGCAAACCCGAGGACCGGCAGCCCGACTACCTGGAGAAGTTCGACAGCCGGACCTTGTTCTACGACGCGTTCCGGCAGGGGGACGACGTATGGCTCTCCGGGCCGCCCATGCACAACCTGCGGACCGAACTCGAGCGTGCCGACTGGCGCGTGGACGGCAGCGACGTCTCCGAAAGGCTCTCGCTCAGCGACTGGGGGCGCACCCAACGATCCAGAATCGTCGGCGCCCCTCCTGGTCGGCATCTGACGCTCGACCTCGGCGGGGCGAAATTCAGTTCGG
This sequence comes from Streptomyces sp. NPDC051684, assembly GCF_044453445.1. Taxonomy (NCBI): domain Bacteria; kingdom Bacillati; phylum Actinomycetota; class Actinomycetes; order Kitasatosporales; family Streptomycetaceae; genus Streptomyces; species Streptomyces sp. NPDC051684. The sequence goes on from NZ_JBITCS010000005.1 coordinate 298,586, forward strand.
TGATTGCGCCGGACGAGTCCGACCTGTTCGCCGGGCAGCGGACGATCATTACGAAATCCAAGGACAACGATCTCGTCTGGATCCGGGATTTCCTCCAGTACTACCACATCGTGCACGGCGTGACCGGGGTTGTTTTCTACGACAACAATTCCACCAAGTACTCGACCCGCGACATCGCCGACGTCATCGCATCGGTGGACGGGATCACGACCGCGGTGGTCGTCGACTGGAATTTCCCCTGGGGGCCGAATGCGGGACCGAACAATGTCTGGGATTCCGACTACTGCCAGTACTCGCTGTTGGAGCACGGCAGGTTCCGGTATCTGACCAGGGCGGCCGGCGTCATCAATGCCGACATCGACGAACTGGTCCTCACCAACGACGCGCGACCGGTCTTCGACCACGTCGCGGAGTCGGAGATCGGTGGCGTGACCTACGAGGGTTACTGGATCGCCAAGGCGACGCGGGAGCCCATGAACCCCCTGCGGCAGCGACGTTTCGTCGACTACCGGCATCGCGCTCGTGGCGGGACGACCGTGAAGTGGACCGTGCTGCCGCACATGGTGGACTGGCAGACCACGCAATGGCGCGTGCACAGCGTGGTGGGCGCGGGCATCGAGCGCAACGAGCAGATTCACCACCGCCACTACCAGGGCGTGAACAACGGCTGGAAGTACAACCGCGCCGAAGGCGTCGCCAAGGCGGGGCACACCTACGACGTTCGGATGTCCCACGTCCTGGACATCGTCTTCGGGAAGTGACCCGCTGAGGCCGGTCCGGTGTCACGATGCGGAGCGCGTCGTGACACCGGAAGGGCCATGGCTACACCGAGCCCTTTACGTCGACAGCCCCGCCGTGGTGACTCACGGGCGGGGACGCCGCACCGGTCGGCCGAGCTGCCACACCGTCCAGCCCGCCCCGACCCAGTCGAGCGGGTCGACACACGTGCGGACGTCCACCAGCCGCCGCGCCGCCACCGTCGCGGCGGCCGATGCCGGCAGGGTGGCGTCCTCGCTGAACTGGGGCCACTCGGTCGCCAGGACGGTGACCTCGGCCCCGTCCAGGGCTTCGGCGAGGGTGTCGGCATAGGTGTGCTCGGGGTGCACCCGCCGGGCTGTCTCCAGGGCCTCCGGGTCATGGATGACCGGATGGGCGCCTGCCCGGACCAGCCGACGGGCCAGTTCGAGCGCCGGCGAATTGCGGATGTCACTCGTTCCCGCCTTGAAAGCGGCGCCGAGGAACGCGACGCGCACACCGGCCAGACCGCGGCCCCCGACGGCCTCCTGCACAAGGTCGACCGCGGCGTCCACGCGACCGCGGTTGACGTCCTCGACGGCCTGGAGCAGTGCGACGGCGGTCGTGGCGCCGATCTCGGTCAGGCGGTGGGTGAAGGCCCGCAGGTCCTTCGGCAGGCAGCCGCCGCCGTAGCCGATTCCGGGACGCATGCCGGCGTGCCCGATCCGATGGTCGATACCGATGCCATGGGCCACGGTCTTCACGTCCGCTCCGGCGAGCGAGCACACCTCGGCCATCGCGTTGATGAAGGAAATCTTCGTGGCCAGGAAGGAGTTGGCCGCCGACTTGATGACCTCGGCCGTCTCCGGCTCGGTCACGATCAGCTCCACCTCGCCGCGGGCCAGGATCGGCGCGTACACCGACTCGATGGCCTTCTGGGCCTCGGCGCTGGTGACCCCGGCGACGATGCGGTCGGGACAGAGCGTGTCCTCGATGGCGTGCCCCTCGCGAAGGAACTCCGGGTTCCACACCAGGTCGACGCCGTCCACGGCACGTTCCGCGATGATCTGCTGAATGCGCGCCACGGTACCGACCGTGACAGTCGACTTGCCGACGATGGTGCAGGGCCGGGTGAGGAGCGGCGCCAGCGCGCTGACGGCGCCGAACACCTGCTCCATGTCGTAGCTCTGGCCGTCCTCGCTCAGCGGGGTGCCGACCGCGATGAAGTGCAGGTCGGCGAACTCGGCGGCCTCCATGAGGTCGCTGGTGAACCGGAGCCGGCCGGTGGGCACGTACTTCTGGAGCAGGTCGTCGAGCCCCTTCTCGAAGAAGGCGCCACGTCCGCTCTGGAGGACCCGGCACGTGGCCGGATCGAGTTCGACGCCGATCACGTCGTGCCCGAGCTCCGCCATGGCGGCGGCGTGAGGGGCTCCGAGGTGGCCACAGCCGATCACCGAGATACGCATTGCTGTCCTGTCTTTGACGTTCGGGACTCTTTGACGTTCGGGGCGCCGTGTCGCGCCGACGTGATCAGCGAGGTCGACCCGTCCGGATCTCGTGTCCGGTCAGTCGAGCTGGAGGACGGTGGAACGGGCCACGTCCTTGACGAAGGTGACGGGCCGGTCGAAGGCGCCGTCGGCCGCCCACATCTTCGTGATGTCGCGCTCGACCTTGCGGTTGGTGTCGTCCAGGACGACGAGTGCGCCCTTCGCCATGCGCGGCAGCAGCTGCGGCATCGCGGGGTAGCGGGCGAGCGGCGCCGTCGGGCGCGGCGGCCCGTCGATGAAGAGCAGGTCGACTTCGGCCAGGTCACCGAGGCCGGACAGGTCGTACCACGGCTGAGTGCCGAGGCCCGGCACCTCCGTGTCGACCAGGGGAGCGTCGACGACCGTCGCCCAGGACTCCAGCCCGTGGTCCACGAGCCGTTGCCGGGTCACCTCGGCGAACTCCTGGTCGTGCTCGATGGAGGTCACGTGCCCCTCGCCGCACTTGCGGAGCGCCGCCGCCGTCCACAGCGTCGACGCGCCGGATCCGCACTCCAGCATGGTGCGCCGGGCCGGCCGGCCCATCACCTCGTCGACGATGAACAGGACCGTCGGCGCGATCGCGGCCCAATTGGCGCCGAGCACCGGCATGGGCATGTCGCCGTCGATGAGGTGGTTGTAGCGGCGCATCAACTCGGCGATCACATATGGCTGGTGCTCGAGTTGCTTGCGAAGGCCCGTGAGCGCGGCGGTCAGCGTTTTGGTCTGCTGTTGGAGCGCACGCAGGACCTGTTCGGTGTCGGCGGCGCCGGCAGCCGGCTCCGCGGGCTTCGCCGGCTCCGCCGGCTTGACGGCTTGTGGCCTGGCGAGTGCTTTGAAGAGTTTCACGTGTACTTCCCATGACGATGTCTGTGGCATCACTGAGCGGAGGGCAGGAGACTGCTCGACGGCGGCGCGGCTATGTGCACGGGCATCAGGACTCCTGGGGCTGGGGGCGGTTAGAACGCACCTCGGCTGGAGCGTCGCGCCGGAGCTCGCCCTGTACGGGATGCGGTGACGGCGGCTCCACCGGCTCTCCGAGGAACACCCTGCGCACCACCCGCTCCGTGGCCTGCCCGTCGTCGTGCGGGCAGAAGCGTTCGCGGAAGGCGCTGCGGAGCCGGGCGGCGCGTGAGCCTTTCCAGTGGCCGGTGGCCAGGATGTCGATCAGTCCCTCCTGGGACTGGGCGACCGGCCCCGGCGGGAAGGCGCGGATGTCGAAGTAGGTGCCACGGGCGGCCTCGTAGGCCATGCGGTCGTCGGTGAACAGGACGATCGGACGGTCCAGGGCCGCGTAGTCGAACATCAAGGACGAGTAGTCGGTGATCAGGGCGTCGGAGGCCAGGCAGAGTTCTTCGACGGCGGGGTGCTCCGACACATCGATGACACGCGGGTGGGGGTCCGTGTCGTTCTCGTCCGTCGTCGCCAGATAGTGGGTGCGGGACAGGAAGACGTACGACGGCCCCAGGTGGCGCGCCAGAAGGGCGAGATTCAGGCGGGGCCGCTGGGTGCGCTGGTAGTCGCGGTGGGTCGGTGTGTAGAGGAAGACGGTCGCGTCCGCGGGGAGGCCGAGGAGCTCGCGGGCACGTTCACGGTCGGCCGCGGTCGCCTTTGCCAGGACGTCGTTGCGCGGGTTGCCGTACTCAAGGGTGGTGTACCCGGCCGGATAGACGCGTTGCCAGGTGAGGGTGGAGTGCCGGTTCGCCGACAGGCTGTAGTCCCATTTGTCGGCGTTCTCCAGGAGGGTCGCGAAGTCCATGCTGCCGCCCGCCGCCGGGTGTTCCTGGAGGTCGAGGCCCATCTTCTTCAGCGGTGTGCCGTGGTGGGTCTGGACAAGGACCTGGTCCGCGCGCTTGCGCAGCCTGCGGTCGAAGTTGACGTTGTTGACCAGGTACTTGGCGCGGGCGAGCGCCGACCAGTAGCCGAACGTGCCAGGGACCAGCAGGTGGGTGGCCTCGGGCACGGTGTGGGTGAAGGCGGGATGCGCGATCCAGGCCGTACGGATCGAGGGGACCAAGTCGCGCACCGTGGACTCGATCGCCGCAGGGCTGCAGGAGTAGCCGCGGTTCCAGTAGGCCGAGAAGACGGCGAGATCGTGCTTGACGGGCAGCCGGCACTGGATGCGGTAGTGGGTCTGCAGCGCCGCGCCGCGGGTGGCGTGGGCCACGCGTCTGAGATGGCGCATGGCGTGTGCTCGGGCCCCGCGTGTGCCGGTGATGACGCGATACGAGCGGTGCGCGCCCAGCCGGACGAGACCGTGCCGTAGCCGGGTCGAGGTCTTCACCGGACCACCCGGCGTGCGGTAACGGGCGTAGTGGGCGCGGGCCCGCCGGAGGAACTCCGCGCGGCTGCCGCGCGGCAGCCGGCCGCGGGTGGTGAAAATCGTGCAGAAGTGGTCGATCATCCGACGGAACAGCACCCGCCGCCACTGGGCGTCGAGTTCGGGGCGCTCGTCGAGAAAGGCGAAGACCCGGTCGTACTGGTCGAAGACATCGAAGTGTCTCGTGCTGATCGTGGACAGGATGTTGCCCTGACGCCGCTGCCGGTACTGGACGCAGACCCGGTCGAGGGTGGCGACCGAGTCCGCTGTCATCAGCGCCGGATACGTCCAGGCGGTGTCCTCGTAGTAGCCGGGAGGAAAGGTCAGCCCGCTCTTGGAGAGGAACTCGCGGCGGTACGCCTTGTTCCAGACGACCATCAACAGGCGCATGAGCGAGGGGCGGTCGGTCAGCGAGAAGGTCTGCGGGCCCGACTCGTCGAGCAGGCGCGCGTACTGGTTGCGAACGAGACTGCCGTCCCAGTACGCACGGGCGTAGTCGTAGATCAGGATGTCCGGCCCGCTCGTCGCCTTGATGCGGTCGGCGATGGCGGCGAGCGCTCCAGGGGCGAGGGTGTCGTCACTGTCGAGGAAGACGACGTAGTCGCCGCTCGCCTGCTTGAGACCGGCGTTGCGCGCTTCGCCGAGGCCGACGTTCTGCGGGAGGTGGACGACCGTGACACGCGGGTCGTGTGCCGCGTAGGCGTCCAGGATCTCGCCACAGGCGTCTGGCGAGGCGTCGTCGACCGCGATGAGTTCCAGGTCGGTGTAGGACTGGCCGAGCACCGAATCGAGGCAGGCGTGAAGGTACGCCTGTACGAGATACACGGGAACGATCACGCTGAAACGAGGCAAAGGCGTGTCCAGTAGTCGACTACGAAAACGGGGCATGCGTCTATGGAACGACAAAAGGGACTTGTAGTTACGTTTTGTGCCTTATTCGGCGGTTCGCGGTGACGGCGTGGCGGCAACGCGCGAACCGCTCCTGGGCGGCCGTGTGGGGAGCGTCGTCTGCGTCGGAAGGCGGGCAAGACGGTGAAGCGTGGCAGTGCCTCGCCGGTGTCAGGGGCGGTCCCATAGGCCTTCGTCGGTCTCGACGATGTCGATGTCGCAGCCCGCGCACATCCCGGTCGACCGGCCCTGGCCGAGAAGGACGACGTCCATGACGTCCTCGTGCGGGCAGGCGTCGTTGTCGAGGGGCAGCGACAGGGCGGCGGCGTACGCCGCGGGCGTTCCCGGTTCGGGTTCGATCCCCAGGATGTCGTGCTCGAGGACTGCGGTGTGGTGCAGGTCGGGGTGCTCGACCTGCTGGGTGTCCGGTGTGTGGGGCCGGCGGTGTCTTCGGTACCAGAGGGGCATGGTTCCACGATCGCGCCGTATGCGTGTGGTGGTCTCTTTGGTTAGCCGATCCAGGTGAACGCGCGTGGTGTGGCCCGCGATGGCCTGAGGGCCACCGGTTGGACTAAGGGTTCCGGCCCGCGAGCCGGCGTGAAAAGGTGGCAGGCATGGCGGAGGGGGTGCCGGCGTCGCGCGCGGGTCGGGAGAAGAAGCGGCCGACGATCCGGGAGGTCGCGCAGTTGGCCGGGGTCTCGCACCAGACGGTCTCGCGTTTCCTGCGCAAGGATCCGACGGTGCGGTCGGAGGTGGTGCGCAAGGTCGAGGCCGCCGTCGAGGAACTGGGGTACCGGCCCAATCAGGCGGCCCGGACGATGCGCACGCGCCGATCGAACCGGGTGGAGTCGCTGCTCGAAGCCGAGGGTACGGATGGAGTGCTGTCGTTCACCTCCCTCGGCGAGACCGAAGGCCCGGGGGAGGGGCGGCGAGTCGGGGTTCCCCTCGTGATCGACGGGGTCTACGACGACGAGATGCGCCTTCAGCAACCCGCAGGACGAGTCACCGACACCACCTGGTCCGTCCCGTACGCCGGACAGCCCTATTTCTGCAGCGAGTTCGGCGGCATTTGGTGGAACCCAGACGAAGCCGAGGCCATCGGCCAGGACCGCAATGTCTCCTGGGGGTACGGCCAACACCCCCGCGACGAGGCGAAGTTGCACGAGCGCTTCGCGGACCTGACCCGCGTACTGCTCGACGACCCCGACATCTTCGAAGTTGCTGCGGGGGAGGCGGGGGCCTGACCGGAGGCGCGTGTTCCCGAGCGGGACACTCGGGCGAGTCGACCAGGCACCAGATCTCCGCGGAACCCTTGGCTGGGAGAATCGCAGGGCCCAGCCTCGGGCAGATCGTTGCCATACCAATGGCGCGTGCTTCAGGAGATGAGCCGGCGATAGATCTGCCGTGACCCACCTTCCGGCCCTGGTGCTGCCGTCTCAGCGGGTGTGAAGCCCAGTGACTCGTAGAAAACGCGAGCACCGCTGGAGACGGCGCCTGGATGGTCGGCTCCGAAGGTGACCACTTCGATGGTGCCTGGCCCCCGCACGAATTTGCGTGATGCCGCGTCCATCAGCGCGCGACCGACCCCGTTGCCACGTCCCTCTTCCGAAACAACCAACCAATTGACGTGAAAGACAGGCGCCTTCGCGCCGAACAACAAGCCGCCGAGGATGCCTGGACCTGCGGAAACGGCGACGAGCGCCATGGACCGACGAATGTGATCCTTAACCGCGTCATGGAAGCCGGGTTCCTCGACCATCGGGCCGAACCAGTGCTCGACCTGGGCAGCGAGGGCAAGGAAGCTCGGGAAGTCACGCTCCTGCGCGAGTCTGACGATCACCCGAGCAGTCTGACAGACGATGCCTGGGGCCCGGGCCCGGCCTGGGCTCCTGGGGAATTGCGCGACGCCAGCCGCGGGCAACTGGCCAGCAGTGACGTCGTGTCGGTTCACGTGCAGGCGTCCGCCGAGACGAAAGGGCCCCGTTCCCCAGCACTCGCGGAGAGCCCAACACGGAGTCTGGGTCGGCCCGCGGCTCCCGAAGGCCGCCGCGGCCACACCTGGAGCGGAAGTGGCGCAAGTGGGGCCCCAGGAGTCCGGGGCCGGCACCGTCGTCGGCCGCCACTCGCGCCTGAGTAGCCCGAACATCCACGAGTCGGAGACCTCGCCGTTCACGACGCAGTCTTCCCGCAGCGTCCCTTCCCGCACGAACCCGATCTTCTCCAGGACCCGGGCAGATCCCACGTTGCGCGTATCGGCCTCGGCTTGAACCCGGTTGAGATCCAGTGCCTCGAATGCCCATCGCAGCAAGGCATGGGCAGCTTCCCAGGTATAACCGTGGCCCCACATCGCGTCGTTGAGGCAGTAGCCCAGCGACGCACTGCGGTTGCCCGGGTCCCACGGGGTCAGACCGCACCAGCCGACGAACGCACCGTCGGAAGCACGGCCGATGGCAAACAGGGCGCATACGGCGCGCTCGACTTCGGTCCGGTCCGCCGCTGTGGAGGCGCCGCCGGTTGCCACCTTGCGGGCGCCAACTTCCCCGTTGTGTCTGGTTGTTGTCTCATTGTGGTGGTGTGGCAGGTCATCTTTCGGTTTACTCGGCGCCATGAGCGATCGAATATCTCCGGCGGATGGCGCCGGCCTGCTGACCGGCAGGACTGTGATGATTACCGGCGCATCGAGTGGAATCGGAGCCGCTGCGGCACGGCTGTTCGCAGACGAGGGCGCAGCGGTTGTCCTCATGGCGCGCCGCGAGGACCAGCTCGCAAGCCTCACCAAGGAGATCGAGGCGTCCGGTGGGCGGGCGGCCCGCAGTGTGGGTGACGTGACGCGGGCCGAGGACGTCGAGCGCGCGGTGGCCATGGCGGTGGATCGCTTCGGCGGCCTGGACGGCGCCTTCAACAACGCGGGGTATGCCGGTTCCGTCTTCGGACCGTTGCATGAACTACCGGAGGACGACTTCGACCGGATCATGGATGTCAATGTCCGGGGGACGTGGAACTGCCTGCGCCGCCAGATCCCCGTCATGTTGGCCGCAGGTGAGGGCTCGATCGTGAACACCTCCAGTTCGGCGGGCCTGATCGCCACGGGCGCGCCGTCGCCCTACGTCGCGGCGAAGCACGCTGTCCTCGGGCTGACGAAGGCGGCCGCCGCGGAGTACGGCGCGCACGGCATCCGCGTCAACTCCCTTGTGGTGGGCACGACGCGCACAGAAATGATCACCGCGGCGGTGGAGGCCGAGCCGGCGTTGGAAGAGGCGTTCGTGGCGCGCCAGATCCAGACGCGGATGGCGGAGCCGAAGGAGGTGGCACAGGCGGCGTTGTGGCTGCTGAGCGATCGTTCCTCGTTCGCCACTGGGAGTCATGTGGCGGTGGACGGCGGCATTCTCGCGGTGTGATGGGCTGGGTGATGGGCCGGCCCGGCTGTCAGGTCCGGTAGGAGTGCAGGACGGTCATCAGCGCGGTGGCGGCCGGCGTGGGGTTGAAGTTGTTCCAGGCCAGGTACTCGCTGCGGGTCGGGCCGCCTGTCACGGCGATGGCGGTCACGGGGGTGTCCCGCCGCAGGGTGCCCGGCGGCAGGAGGGCGACCGCGAGGTTCTGCTCGACGAGGTCGAGGATCAGGTGGGTGGACATCGCCTCGAAGGTCACGTCGCGGGGGATGCCCGCAGCCTGAAAGGCGAGGTCTGTCTGCGTGCGCCCGGGGGTGCCGGCCGGGAAGTCGACGAACGTCTCCCGCGCAAGGTCGGCCAGGCGCAGCCTCTTCCGTCCGGCCAGCCGGTGCCGGGTGGAAACGACCGCGACGTGCTGCTGCCTGGACAGCCTCAACGCCTGCACACCGGTGGGGGTTTCCGTCTCGGGCAGCCCGAGGACCCCGATGTCCACGGTGCCCGCCTCGATGGCGGAGACGAGTTCGTCGCTGGCGGCCGTGCGCAGCGAGATGCGGGTCTTGGGATGGGCCTCGTGGAAGGCCCGCAGTGCCCGCGGAATGTCGAGAGCGGTGACCGTGGGGATGACGCCGAGGGTGACCGGTCCCCGGAGCTCACCGGCGGTCGCCGCTGCATCGGCGGCGGCGCGTTCGGCACACTCCAGGCTGGCCCGCGCCGACGGCAGGAACACCTCACCCGCGGCCGTGAGTTCGACTCTTCTGCTGGTGCGCGCGAACAGGCGCACGCCGATCTCGGCCTCGAGCGCCTTGATCTGGTGACTCAGCGCGGACTGGACCACATGGCACTGGGCGGCCGCACGCGTGAAGTTGCGGGTCTCGGCCACGGCCAGGACGTAGCGCAGTTGTCGCAGTTCCATGCATTCATCATGCTGCACGATTGATGCCATGAAAACCATTCGTTGGACTCATGGATAGGGTGCGGCCCACAGTGGCGTGGTGACCACGACGACAAGCCCGCAGGCACCATCGCTGCCGGCGCACACGCCCGCAGCCGGCCGAGCCGGACTGACACTTGCCACAGCGTTCGCGCCCGCGGTGTGGGGCACGACATACATCGTCACCACCGAACTGCTGCCGCCCGACGCCCCGTTGTTCGCGGCGCTCCTACGGGCCCTGCCGGCCGGCCTGCTGGGGCTGCTCCTCGCGCGCACCCTGCCGCACGGCAGTTGGTGGTGGAAGGCCGCAGTCCTGGGCACCCTGAACGTCGGCGCGTTCTTTGCGCTGCTCTTCATCGCCGCGGAACGCCTCCCCGGCGGGGTGGCCGCAACCCTCGGGGCGAGCCAGCCCATCCTGGTGGCCCTGCTCGCCGCGCTGCTCCTCCCCGAACGGCTGTCGCCCTGGCGCCTTGTCTGGGGCATCGTCGGCGTCGTCGGGGTCGGGCTCGTGGTCCTGGGCCCCGACGCCGCCTTCGACCCGCTCGGCATCCTCGCCGGCCTCGCCGGGGCCGCGACCATGGGTACCGGCGTCGTACTCACCAAGCGGTGGGGCCGACCCGAAGGCGTCAGCGCGGTCGGGTTCGCCGGATGGCAACTCACCACGGGCGGCCTGGTGCTGCTCGCCCCGGCCCTGCTGATCGAGGGCATTCCCGGGGGCATCGGCGTTCGGGCCGTGGCCGGATACCTGTGGCTGGGCGGCGTGGGCGGACTGCTCGCGTACACCCTGTGGTTCAGGGGCCTGCGCTCCTTGCCGGTCACGGCGACCGCCCTGCTCGGACTGCTCTCACCCCTGGTCGCGACAGCCCTCGGCGTGCTTGTCGCCGGCGAAAGCCTCGAGCCGCTCCAGCTCCTCGGTTTCGCCCTCGCCCTCGTGGCACTGGCGGCCGGGCAGATCACCCCCGGATCCCGCGCACCGAAAGGCCCTCTCGCATGAACATCACCGTTCTCGGCGCCACCGGAATGGTCGGCTCACGCCTGGTCACCGAAGCTGTCCTGCGCACACACCGCGTCACTGCCGCGTCCCGGCGCCCGCTCGCAACCACCACGCCCGGCGTCACTGCCGTCACGCTGGACGCCAATGCCCCCGAACAGCACGCCAACGCCCCCGAACGGCACGCCAAAGCCCGCGAACAGCACAGCGAGATCCTCGACGCGGCACTCGACAAGGCCGACGCCGCCGTCCTCGCGATCCGGCCCGCCCCGGGCCGGGAGGCCTCGATTGCGCCCCTGACCTCGGCCGTTCTGGACGCAACGGCCCGGGCCGGCATCCGGCTGCTGGTCGTCGGCGGGGCAGGCCCCCTGGAGTCACCCAAGCGCCCCGGCCTGTTGGTGATCGACGACCCGGACCATGTCCCCGCCGGGTGGCGTGCCATCGCGGGCGCCAGCACGACGCAGCTGCGGACCTGCAACGAGCACGAGAACGTGGACTGGACCTACCTCAGCCCGGCGGCCGTCCTGGAACCGGGCACCCGCACCGGCGGCTACCGCCGCGGCACGACCACCCTGCTCACCGACCCCGACGGGACCTCGCGGATCAGCGTCGAGGACCTCGCCGTAGCGGTGCTCGACGAACTCGAACGGCCCGGTGGAGACCGGCACTTCACCATCGCGCAGAGCCACGCGAGCCGCCCGGGCGGGTGTGCGTGTTGCGGGTCATGGGGTGGTGTGAGTGCCCACCGTTGGCAGGTAGTGGGGTGCCCGCCACGCGGCGAGGCGGGATTCCACCGACGCGCCGAGTGAGAGCAGGTTGTCGTCCTGGTGGTTTCCGGCCATCAGGAGGATGCCGACGGGCAGTTCGCCCACGAAGCCGGCGGGCACGGAGAGGGAGGGGTATCCGGAGACGGCAGCGGGGGTGGAGGAGGGGATGACGTCGTTGTCGCCGCGGGCGCAGTCGGTGGTCCAGGCGGGCGGGCTGGTGGGCGAGGCGATGGCGTCGAGGTGGTGGGCGGTCATGGTCTCGTCGATGGAGCGCCGGGACAGGTCCTTCAGCTCGGCCCGCATGGCCCGGTACTTCGGGTCGGTGGTCGATGGTGCGGTGAGGGCCTGTTCGAACAGTTCCTGTCCGGCAAAACAGGTCTGCTCTTGGGGGTGCGTGCGGTTGAAGTCGATGAGCGCGGCGAGGTCCTGCGGTCCGTCGCGGGTGGAGAGGTAGGCGTCGATGTCGCGGTGGAACTCGCTGAGCAGCGCCGGGAATTCGAGTTCGGCGAGCCGTTTCTGGTACGGCGGTGTCACCTCGACGACGTGGGCGCCCGCCGCGCGCAGCTTCTTGGCGGTGCGGGTCATCAGGGCGTCCACGTCGGACCCGAGGGGGGGGGGCAGCCGCCACAGGCCGATCCGTTTGCCGTGCAGGCCGGCCGGGCCGGGCAGCGCGTCGGTGCGGCCGCCCGTGCTGCCGGAGGGGGCGGGGGCGTCGTGGCGGATGGCGGACAGGGTGAGGGCGGTGTCGGTGACATTGCGGGCCATGGGGCCCGCGGTGTCCTGCTCCGCGGAGATGGGGGCGATGCCGTCCTGGCTGACCAGCCCGAGGCTGGGCTTGTGGCCGACCACGCCGTTCATTCCGGCGGGGCAAACGACGGAGCCGTCCGTCTCGGTGCCGATGGCCACTTGCGCCAGTGATGCGGCGAGGGCTGCGGCCGAACCGGAGGAGGAGCCGCAGGGGTTGCGGTCCAGTACGTAGGGGTTGTGGGTCTGCCCGCCCACCGCCGACCACCCCGAGGTCGGCTTCTCGGCACGGAAGTTGGCCCACTCGGAGAGGTTGGTCTTGCCGAGGACGACCGCCCCGGCCTTGCGCAGCCGGGTCACCACCTCGGCGTCGGTGGCGGGCGGCTTCCCGGCCAGTGCCAGAGATCCGGCCGTGGAGGACAGGCCGCGGGTGTTCACGTTGTCCTTGATCAGGACCGGGATGCCGTCGAGCGGGCCGCGGACGGCGCCGTGCCGGTGTCGGGCGTCGCTGGCGGCGGCCTGGCGCAGCGCCGTCGGGTCGGTACGCAGCACCGCGTGGATTTTGGGGTCGATGGTTCTGATCCGTTGCAGGTAGGCGGCTGTCAGCGCCGACGAGGTCAGCGCGCCCTTCGCCATGCGCGCCTGCAGTTGCGGGATCGTCACCGTGTCGAGGTCGACGCCCAGCGGGGTGTGCGGGCGGGCCGCCGACTCGGACGGCGTGCTGCCGAGAAGGGACGTCGCGATCAGGACGACGCCGAGCGCGGTAACGCCTTTCTTCCTCACGTTCCTCATGGGGCGTAGCGCACTACAGGCAGCTGCCGCACCGCAAGACCACTGCACCGGCCACACGCCTTTGGCCGCGGCCGGCACCCGGCCCGTGACGGGCGCTCAGCCTGGTGGTGGAGTGGTTTGTGCGTGCCTCTGGAAATGGGTACGGGACCCCATCGAAGTGGCGGGCCGGGTGGGGCAGGCTGGGTGGACGCCTGCGTCGAGGGGTGGCGAACGGGCCCAGTCGCGCGCTCCGCACACCGTGAAGCACGCAGTACGGGAGGGAAGGGTAGGCGGTGCATGCGCCCCGCTGCCCGCGCCGTCCGTGCCGCTCGTTCCGCCGCCCGTTCCGTCCGTGCTGTCGGTGTGGGTGTTTGTGGCCGGTTTGCGGGGCTGGTCGTGGTGTTGCTGGCTGTTTTGCTGCCGCTACTGCCTTCGGTGCCTGTGTCCGGTGCGTACGTCGGGTCGGCTGACACCCGCTCAACGTCCGGTGTTCCCGGTGTGGTTGCCGAGGCGGCTGTACCTCGTGCGGGTTCGGGCCCGGACGTGGTTCCCGGCCCCGTCCGGACAGCCGAGGTCTCCGCGTCTGCCGGGAGCCTCCCGGATGGTGACGCCGCCCCGGTTCGTAATGCCGCCCCGGTCTCTGGCGGGGTCTCAGCTGTCGCGGGCTCTGCGGCGGTTGCCCTGAACGCGGACGACGGCTGCACGCTGTGCGCCGTCCAGCCCCCGGGTCCGGTACGACTGTGGGGCCGAGCGCCCGGCGGGGCCGGATGCGCAGGCGGCTGTCACGGGATCGGGCGGGCCTGCCGTCCGGGCTGTCTTCGCACGTAACGTCCTGCTTGGGTTCCTGGTGGTGGCGTCACCGGGCCGTACGGGCCAGGACGGCACCCGGGCGCCTCCTGCCTTCTCCGGCATCTGACATCCCGTCCTGCATCACCCCCTTTCGTTCCTTGTACTGCGGCCGCGTTCGGCTGCCGCGCGGCTCCGCTGAGCCTGGAACTGCAGTCCCGCCGCCGCGTCCCGGGCGGCGAAGGCCGGGCCGGCAAGCTCTGAAGGAGCGGAATGCCGGCGGTATGGGGGAGGGGGCGGGCTCGGCGGGGTGCGGGCGAGGAAGGGCACCGTGCCTGCAGGCACGGTGAGGTGGTGCTGTTTGGCGGCGGTCGGGGACGGGTGAAGGATGTTGCCGGCCGGTAGGTCGAGCCATGGAGTGAGAGGGCGGGGTTGACGTGGATGTGTATGAAGCGGTGGACGGCCGGTGGTCGGTGCGGGCGTTCAGTGACCAGCCGGTGTCCCGAGAGGTGCTGGAACGCGTGCTGGCCGCGGCGACGCGGGCACCGTCGAGCGGGAACCTCCAGCCGTGGCATGTCTACGTTGTGGCCGGCGAGCCGTTGGTCGAGTTGAAGAGGCGTACGAGGGCCCGGGCGCTGGCGGGTGATCCGGGTGATGAGCGGCAGTACCCGATGTATCCGGCGGAGCTGGCTGCGCCGTACCGGGACTGCTTCTCGGCCGCGGCCGCCCAGCGGTATGAGGCGTTGGGTTCGAGCGTGACGACCCGGACCGGCCCATGAAGGTCGCCGCGTTGAACGCGGAGGCGTTCGGCGCGCCGCTCGTGCTGTTCTGCTACCTCGATGAGGCGATGGGGCCCGGGCAGTGGGCGGACGCGGGGATGTATGTGCAGACGGTCATGCTGTTGAATCGGTGAACTTCGCCGGAGCCTGACCGTCAGGCGGTCGGGGCGTCGGCATGGGTGGGCGCAATCGCCCGTATATCCGCGCACTCGCCGACCAGATGGATCGCGGGCCCGTCCTGCCACGGTCCGGAGCAATGACAATTCCCCTCGCCAATAGCGCCTTCGGCTCACTCCACCGCGACGCCATTCCCGACCAGGAGACTCTGCGTCAGCCCTACGGACTCGCCCGGCGGGCGGGGGGCGACTGGGGAGCGTCGTCGTCCTGGCGTGGCTCAGTGTTCTGCAGGTGGTGAACCCGGGCGGGCAGGTCCGTCTCATCGATGAGCGGGGGACTGGGGTGGCCGGCGTGGCCGGGCAGGGGGCGTGCTCAATGAGCGGCCGTCGGACTTTGGTTGTGTTGGTGGTGCGGGACGGTGTGGTCGGTGTGGCGGGGTGGGTGTGCTCTTTTGGCTGCATCGGTGACACGCCCGGGCCGTACGGAGAAGTGTGAGGTCAGGGCCGTTTTGCTGCGCCGGTCGGGCGCGGCTGTTCGTGTTGTTCCGATTGCGTACGGTATTCACTCCTCGCACGGTTGCCGGTGTGCAGTTCTCGTCAACCGCGACAAAGGATTGATTCATGCGCATTTCCCGGAAAGCCGGCCTGGTTGTCTCCACCGCGCTGTGCGGTGCCCTCGCGTTGGGTGCGGCGGGCCCGGCCTTCTCCTCCGTGATGGACGCCCCGGCCCACAGCGAGTCGAGCGAAGCCGTGGCCCCGTTGCCGGGCGCGGACGCGCTGGCCAAGCAGAACACGGCGCTGGCCGGGGCGGGCGACGTCCTGCAGCCGGTGACCGGTCTGGTGGCCGGGGTGCTGAAGGCTCCGGACGGCAAGCTGCCCAAGGACGAGGCCACCAAGCACGCGGCCGACGTCAAGAAGGCGCTGGACGGCCTGGCTTCCGGCGCGAAGGCCGCCACCGACAAGGCGGGTGCGCCGGGTGCCGGCGTACAGGCGGCACCGGGGCCTGAGCTGGTCGCCAAGGCGGCCGCGGACCTGCAGACCAAGGTGGACGCCCTGGTGAAGGCCTCCACGGCGGGGGACGCGAAGGCGACCGCCGCCGCTCTGCAGGCGACGCTGACCGGTGCGGTCAACGTGGTGGTCGCGATCGTGCTCGGCGGTGACCTGCCGGCGCCGGACCTGAAGGGCCTGCCGAAACTGCCGACGCTACCGGGCGTGGACCCGGTGGCGACGCTGCCGTCGCTGTAGGCACCCGGCACGACGCGGGGTGAAGAGTGGAGGGGCCGGCCTGTTGAGGGCCGGCCCCTCCCTTTTGGCGTGGTGTTTTCCGTGTGGCTCTGTCCGTGTGTCCCGGTGTCCTCGTGTCCTGGTGTGTCGGTCCGGGTGGGTTGGTCTGCACGGCCCGGTTTTTTCGTCGGTGGCTGCCGAGGGCGGCGGGCTGGTGGCGCGGGGCGGTGTGGTTAGGGGTGTGGTGTGTCGAGGTATTGGTCGGCCCAGGCGCTGATGATGTGTGCGGCGCGTTGGGCCTGCCCCCGCGTGGTCAGCAGATGATCCGCGCCTTCGAGGGAGATGAAGCTGCGGGGGTGGCGGGCTTCTTGGAAGATTTCGGCGGCGTTGTCGATGTCGACGGTGGTGTCGGTGGGGGAGTGGGCGACCAGCAGTGGAAGGTCCAGCTCACTGATCCGGTCGCGGAGGTGGGCTTTGCGGACGTCTTCGACGAAGGCGCGTTTGAGGATGAGAGTGCGTCCGCCGACGAACCATTCGTGCGAGCCTTCGTTGAGGACGCGGTCGAGGACGGTGTCGTATTGGCGTTCGACGTGGCTGGGGTCGACGGGTGCGGCGATGGTGGCCAGGGCGCGCAGACCGGGGATCTCGAGGGCGGCGGCGAGGGCGGCGGCCCCGCCCCAGGAGTGCCCCACCAGCAGGTCCACAGGAGTGCCGCGTTCGGCCATGAAGCCCGCCGCGCGGAGCGTATCCCTGACCTTGACGGTGAACGATCCGTCGCCCCAGTCGCCGTTGGAGTCGCCGATGCCGAGGTTGTCGAAGCGGAGCATGCCGATGCCTTCGCGGGCCAGTTGTTTGCACACGCGGGAGGCGGCCGGTGAGTCCTTGCCGAGGGTGAAGCCGTGGGCGAAGAGTCCCCAGCCGCGGACCTCGCCCTCCGGCAGGTCGATCACGCCGGCGAGTTCGGGGCCGACGACGCTCGGAAAGCTGACTTTTTCTCTCATGTGTGGTGTTCACCTAGGCAGAACTGTTCGGGGGACGGGTGGGCGCGTGTGGCACCGGCCGGTGCCGGTGCGGGCCGGTGAGCAGCATGCCATGTACGGATCACCTCTTTCGACAGACCGGACCCGCTCGGAGCGGTCCCCGGCAGTCTCCGCCGGCGGGCACCGGCCCGGGGGCTTCGCTGGGGGCGGCTCTGCTGTGTCTTCTCACGGATGGTGGGACGCGGGGGAGTGAGAGGGCCGCCCGTGGGAGAGCGAGCAGAGCGCGGCCCGTCTCGCCGCCCGTACGCGCCCGGGTCCTGGCCTTCCTCGTCAACGCCGGGGACGGCGTCGAGGAGCGGCAGGTCCTGCTGCCCGGGCCGCGGCCCGGGGTACGCGGCCCGGGGTACGCGGCCCGGCGCGAACGTCACGTACAGCCGGGGCATGCCGAACTCGCCCGCCGTCCCCCGCGCCGGAGGGAAGATGTTCTACCGGCCGTGCTTCTGACACCCCGCCCCTGGTAGTGCGTGCGGGCAGGGCCGTGATGGGACCGGGCTCCGGGTGGTGTTACCGGGCGATCGGTACGCCTCCGCCGAGCAGGGTGTCGACGATCGATGTCGCGGCTTCGAGGCCGGCCTGCTCTCTGGGGGTGAGTTCCTGGGGGTCGTCGTCGGCTGCGGCCATGGCGGCGCCGCCGAGGACGGCGCAGGTGGCCAGCAGGGTGGACACGAACAGGGTGCGGATGCGCATGGAGTTCTCCCGTCTCTGCTCGCCCCGTGTCTCCGGTCCGCTGGCGGGGGGAGTGGTGCGGGGCGGGCACGTTGCCGGTCAGTGGCTTTGGCACGGTCATTGAACCGGGGCGGCCCGGGGTGGCTGGTGACGACACGGCCGGGGCGCCATCAGAACCCCACGGCCGGGGGCTACGAGGCTTCCGGATACGGCCGGTGAACGGCGTTCGTCCTGGCTGGCAGCGGCGTGCACGGCACCGCTGTTGAGTCCGTGCCGACCGGGTGCACTGCCCGCCGGCGCCGCCGGTGGGAGCAGCCCTGCGGCCTCGGGGCCTGCGCGGGCTGCGGGGCCTGGGCGACAGCCGGGGCCGGCTGTGTGCGCAGGCTGTCGATCGTGGCGTGACCACGCGGGGGTTGCGGGATGCCGCGGACGAAGGCTGGTGGTGGAGGAGGGTGTCATGTGGGTGCAGCGGGTGATGGAAGTGGCCGGGTGGGTGCCGCTGGGGATTGGTGTCGACTGGGCGGCGGTCGAGGGGGAGTTGGGGGTTGTGCTGCCTGTCGACTGCAAGGAGTTCTGTGAGGCGTTCGGTGGCGGTGTCTTTGGTGAGGGCGTGTATTTCCTGGGGCGCGACGGGGGGCGTCGCGTTCGATGTGCTGGCGCGGTGGCGAGCCTCGCTGGCCGCCGACCGGGACGGCCGGCCGGGAAGCGTTTCCGCCGTCGCCCCGTATGCGACGGCGGGATCGAGCAGGTTCAGCGTGCTGGCGGCGGGACCGTCGAGGGCTACATGGGCGGCGCGAGTGCCAGGCCGCCCGCTCGGGGCGACCGGGTCCTCCACAGCGGCGGCCGGATCGTGCACCCTGGCGTCGGCGAGCCGATAGCTGAATCCAAGGGCCAGTGTGGTGGCGTCGAGTTGCCCGGCGGCGCACGGTCACATCCGAAGCCCTCCACGGGAACGCGTAGATCGCACCGGATCCCGCCCTGCGCGCGGGGTTCCGGTGGGATCCGCGAAGAACCTGTGGGGGAGGGAGTCAGCATGGGGCTCACGAACGCGATTCCGATCTCGATCGACCAGCTGCTCAGAGCACTGGCAGTGCTGGAGAGCCTCTGCTGCAGTGGGACAGCCTCGACCCGCGCGAGCGGAACTGACGGCATGCACTACGGGATGGGGTTGCTGGCCATGATGACCGCGCTCGTAACGTAGGTGCAGAAGGCTCAGAGTCGACCTGCTGACCCGGGGGGGGGGGCGTTCGGTCAGGCGGGAGGTTTGCGGTGGTTCTCGTCGTGGAGACCGGCGGCGTATCCCGCTGCCAGGACGATGAGTGTGACGGGCAGCCCCAGCGTGATCTTGACGGTCAGCAGCCAGGCCACTGGCTCGTCGTTGAGGTAGACGACGGCCAGCGCAAGTGCCCGGGCGGAGAGGGCTGTTGCACCGAGTGCGGTGGCGAGGTCGTAGGCGCGGCGCGCGGAGCGGTCGGTGCGCCAGAGGAGCGGTTCGCGGCGCGCGGCGCTCCACAGGACGCCGGCCAGGGGGCGCCGCACAGCGATGGAGATCGCCAGGACGGTGGTGATCGCGAGGTCGACGCAGATGTCGGAGAGCAGGCCGGCGGCGGCCGAACCGGTCTGGTGGGCGATGGCCGCCGCCACCGCCAGGCCGATGGTCCCGCCGAGGACGGGGCGCATCGGCCTGGCGGTGGCGGATCCGCGAGGCCAGTACCACGGCGACGGTGAGCACGCCGGTGCCCAGGCCCCACCAGAAACCGGTGCCGGAGGCCGCCGCGACGAACATGATCGCCGGAAGTTCGGGTGCAATGGCTCCCGAGCGCCGTATCTGCTGCCATGCCTCACGTGCTGCCTGGCGTGCGGTGTCCTGCCGTGCCGTGCCGGTCGGCCTCATTGGGGGGACCCCGGGGGCGGGAGGGCGTGGCGCAGTGATCGTCTGGCGGCGGCCGGGTCGTCGCCGTAGCCGATCAGCAGGCGCAGGGTCATGTCCTCCAGGACGAGGCGTGCCTGTGGCTCGGGCAGGGCGCCGGACAGGACCATGGTGACGATGCCGTGCCGCATGCTCCACAACTGCGCGGCCCAAATCAGCGCCATGGACGGTTCGACGCACGACAGTCGCTGCTCGTCGATGCAGCGGCGCACGGTGTCAACGATCCGGTCGAAGGCGGCCGCGCCGGCGTCGTCGTCCTGCACCGGCCGGTCGATGAACATCGCCCGGTACAGGTGCGGTTGGCTGAGCCCGAAGATGAAGTAGGCGTCGC
Source organism: Streptomyces sp. NPDC051684 (assembly GCF_044453445.1). Taxonomy (NCBI): domain Bacteria; kingdom Bacillati; phylum Actinomycetota; class Actinomycetes; order Kitasatosporales; family Streptomycetaceae; genus Streptomyces; species Streptomyces sp. NPDC051684. The sequence goes on from NZ_JBITCS010000005.1 coordinate 318,517, forward strand.
TGATGCGGGCCAGATCCGCCACCGGGTCCTGTGAGGAGGGGATGGTATCGGCGGCGGCCAGGCGGGCGAAGCCCTCCACCCGCACCGCGTGCTGGACCTGCTCCATGCTGCCGAGGTGGGTGTAGATCGCCATCGTCGAACGTGACGTCTCCGCTGCTAGTCGCCGGGTCGTCAGGGCGGCCATGCCGCTCTCGGCCAGGATGCGTGCGGCTGCGTCGATGAGCAGTGCACGGATGGCGGGATCGCGTCGCTGAGGGCTCACCCCTTCACCATTGCATAACGCTGATATACATTCAAGGTGAGCCTTCCGCCGACAACCGCGATTTGCGTTCCGGGGCGTCAGGCACGCACCACCCTCGTCAACGCTGGTGGGGACGCAGCACCACACGAGGCCAGGGAGGCGACGTGAACACCGCGGACACGCTGGCCGCCCTGGGCGTGGACCCCGCAGGCCTCGACGTGGCGCCGGGGATGTGGCCGGCGGCCCGGGCCGCCCGGACGCGGCTCGCCCGGCCCGACGCGGTGCCGTGTTCGGCGTGCGGCGCGATGACGGTTGCTACCCGGATCATTGACCACATCCGCTCTGGCCCTCGCTGGCTCGACACCTGCCGCACTCACCTCCTGGCCGCTCATGGGAAGGGCCGGGTCAGTGACGGTGCCGCCCGGCCGCTACCACCTGCGCCTCATCATCGACGGCTGGCCGACCCTGGACGGCTGGTGGGACGACGCCGACGTCGCCGAGGTGAAGTTCGCCGGCCTCCGCACCGAGCACGAAGAGCGCCACGGTGCCCGGCTGCTGCTGACCGAGTTCGATGAGTGGAAGGAGTGGCCCCTCGATTAGTGGCCTACTCCTGTGAGGTCGGAGGATGCCGCGAGTTCCGTCTGATTTTTTGCTTTCCCTCTCCGGTTGGTGCGCGGGCCGGGACACTGGCCTTCGTGGAGAGCGGCTCATGCCTCGGCTGATGAAGGGCGGCGAGAAGGTGGGTGGAGGCGGCAGTCAGTCTCGTGAACTGGTGCGCATGTCTTGGGAGGCCGTCGAGCAGAGCCGTCTTCTGGTCAGCCGTAGCCGTCGGCGGATTGGGGTGAGCAGACTGCGGCTTGATGAAAGCAGACGTCTGCTGCGTAACGATCGTAGGTTGGGCGCTGACCTTGATGAAGGGGCTACTCCTGCAGGGCCGGGGGGTTCCGGACGTCCTGCCGGGGCTGCTTTTCGACGTCGTACCGGTTGAGCTCGTGTTCTGAGGCGTATGCGGTGACCGCCGACTGAATCCTCGCGGCCGCCTCGAACGAGACCTCGTGCTGCTTGTCCCGCTCGCTGGCGTCGAGGTGTTCGAGCTTGCGGCCTTCTTCGTCGGCCGTGCACGGCAAGTCCAGCAGGTCGTCGGGTAGTTCGAAGCTGTCTACCACGGCCGGATCCTAGGCGCAGGAGCGGGTATGCAGAGTCATTCGCTTTCCCTCGCGCAGTCCTGCTCCCTCGTCGAAGCTGCTCCTGGATCTATCTGTCTCCTCAGCGGACGATCAGTAGGGCTCGGTGGCATGAGAACTGCAGTGTGCCCCTGCACGCGAGCGCAGGCGGCAGGCATGGCCGCCTACGCTCGCGTGCAGGGGCCTGGATCATGGCCCGCCACCAACACGGCAAAGCCGTCGAGGTGGCGGGCCAGGCCGTACTCGAACAGGAGGTCCAGGTCGGGTGCGGTGTCGTCGGAGAAGGTGGCCAGGAGTGGGAATCTGCCGCTCTCGAGGAGTTCTCGGCGGCGGGAGCGCTGGCTGTCGGACCAGCGGTTCAGTGTCATGCCGGTGTTCCGCTCGGCTTGGACCTCGTCGGCCTTGGACAGTGCGATGGTGATGACGAGTGCATGGAGGGTGAGCGTTTCCTGCAGGCGGACGTCCATGGGGAGGTCGAGTCCGTCCAGGGCGCGCAGGGTCCATTCGGTATGGGTCATCATGTTGGGCACCAGGGCGGGGCGCGTGAAGGAAACGACGTGGGGCAGCCACAGGTGGCGTCGGCACAGGCGCCATTGCTGGCGGGCGACGAGTTCGAGCTTGGCGCGCCATCCCGGTGGGCCCTCGTCGGGGAGGCTGAGATCGCCGGACACCAGGTTGGCCATCTCTGTCAGCAGTTCTTCCTTGCTGGCGACGAACCGGTAGAGGGACATCGGGCCGAGGTCGAGGTGGGCCGCGAGCCGGCGCATCGTCAGGGCCTGCAGCCCACCGGTGTCTGCCAGTTCGACAGCTGCCCGCAGGATGCGCAGCTGTAGCTCCTGATCAGGTGTCGGCCCCTTCTGTGCAGACGGCGGGGCGCTGGCGGTCGCGGGCGTACTGCGGCGGCCCGCCGGTGTGCTGACCACCGTGCCGGATCCGACTTGCGCCTCGACGATGCCCTCTGCGCGCAGGTGGGCCGTCACCTTGGTCGCGGTCGCGATGGCGACGCCCCACCGCTGGGCAATGGCCCGGATGGACGGCACCCGGTCTCCGGGGCGCAGTTCTCCGCTGTCGATCCGCGCGCGGATCTCTGCGGCGATCACTCGGTAGGGCGGCTCGGGTTTCGGGGTTGGTGGCACGTGCTCCTCCGCTGGCTGGAATTCCAGGATGCCAGACACATTGAACTAGTTCACTTCACGCACCGAACTAGTTCACTTAACTCCATTTCGCTTTCTTTGCAGAGCTATTGCGTCGATACATTGGTTTCTAGACGACCTTTTGGACAATGTATTGATGAACGGAAGGGCTCATGAAGAATCGGGACATCCTCGTGTCCGGCGGTGGCATCGCGGGGGCGGCCCTGGCCTACTGGCTGCGCCGGTACGGGTTCAGGCCCACCGTGGTGGAGCGCGCACCTGCCGCGCGCATCGGCGGCCACGCCATCGACATCCGTGGCACCGCGCGCGAAGTGATCGAGCGTATGGATCTCGTCCAGCAGGTCCTCGACGCCCGCACTGGCGCCCGCGGCATGGCCTTCATCAACGAGAACGGCAGGCAGGTCGCCCGCCTGGGCACCGATGTGTTCGGCCCTTCCGGCGGACCCGTCGCAGAGTGGGCGCTGTTGCGTACCGACCTGGCCCGGATCCTCTACGACGCGATTCGCGACGACGTCGAGTACGTCTTCGACGACTCGATCACCCGCGTTCAGCAGAACGAGGACGGTGTCAGCGTCGCATTCGACAGGGGTGAGGACCGGCGGTTCGACCTCCTGGTGGGTGCTGATGGCGTGCATTCCGGCGTGCGCAGGCTGGCCTTCGGGCCCGACGAGCGCTACGTGCGCGACCTGAACTCCTTCATCGCTCTGTACTCGATCGAGACCGAAGTCGAGCTCGACGGCTGGCAGTTGATGTTCACCGTGCCCGGTCGCGCCGGCCGCGCCGGCCGGACCGCGGCGTTGCGCCCGCTGGCCGAACCGGGCAAGGCTCTCGCGGCCTTCTTCTTTCGCGAGAACGCGATCGGCTTCGACCGCCGGGATCCCACTGCACAAAAGCACGTCGTGGTCCGCCACTTCGAGGACGTCGGCTGGGAAGTGCCCGGTTTCCTGCCGAGATCTGGGACGCGTCCGACTTCTACTTCGACCGTGTCGAGCAGGTGCACCTAGAGACCTGGTCGAACAACCGGACCGTGCTGCTCGGCGACGCCGCCTACTGCGCCTCTCCCATGTCCGGGATCGGCACCAGCCTCGCCCTGGTCGGCGCCTACATGCTGGCCGGCGAACTCTCCCGGGCAGACGGCGACCACCGAACGGCCCTCGCCGCATACGAGACGGGCATGCGCCCGTTCGTCAACCGGGCCCAGGAGTTCGCCCGAACGTCCGGCGACGGCGGGCTCATGCCCCACTCACCCGCACAGATGTGGCTGCGCAACCAGTCGGTGCGGGCCCTGCCCCTCCTGCCCAGGCGCATCGTCGGCCGGGGCCTGGAGAAAGTGGCCGACACCGTGGTCCTGCAGGACTACACCACGCACGCACGTCACTGAACCCCTCTCCCAAGGAGCATCCTCATGAGCGTCAGCACTTTCCTGTGGGTCGACGGCCAGGCCGAAGCGCTTGCCACCCGCTACACGGCCCTGTTCCCCAACTCCGGGATCCGCGACACCCAGCGCGATGCGGCAGGCCGCGTCACCACCGTCGACTTCACCCTGGACGGACAGCACTACACCGCCTACAACGGCGGCCCGCAGTACCCCCTCACCCCTGCCATCTCCCTGTACACGGAGTGCGAGACCCAGACGGAGCTCGATGCCCTCTGGGTGGACCTCACCGACGGCGGCACGGAAGGGCCCGGCGGCTCACTTGTCGACCGCTTCGGAATGACCTGGCAGGTCATGCCCATGTGCCTGTGCGACCTCCTGCGCACCGCCGAGCCGGAGGCCGCCGGCCGCGTCCTGAGTGCCCTGCACGCCATGACCAAGATCGACATCCAAAGTCTGATCGACGCCCACGCCCAGGCGTGACACCCCTCAGAAGGCGCTCATCATGAATCCCACTCCCCCCACAACCCACCGCGCCCGCTCTGCGCACGTCCCTTCCCGGACCCGCCGCGTACGCGCTGCCTGGACGCTGGCAGTGTTGACGACGCTGTGTGCAGAACTGACATTCACCGCCGTGGCCGTACCCAGTACCTGGATCGTGCTGCCGCTACTGCTGGTGATGTACGGCGCCGGCGTCCTGCTGATCCGCGAGGCGGTGGTCCGCTTCGGCGGCGGATGGCCGAGCCTCGTCGCACTCGGCCTCGCCTACCAGCTGGCCGAGGACGGCCTTGGGCTGCAGGCACTGAACAGCCCGGACATGTACGGCGCCGCCGACTGGGGCCTGCGCGCCTTCGGCATCAACTGGACCTACTGGGAATCCCAGATCGGGATCCATGTCGTGCTCAGCGTGCTGCTTCCCGTCATGATCGCCGATCTGCTCTTCCCTCACCTGCGCGACCGGCCCTACCTGCGGGGCGGCGGCCTCACCGTCACTTGCGTAATGGCAGTCATCGGCGTACTCGGCCTGCGGCTGGGCATCTCGGCCACCGAAGACCCCGGTTACCGAACTCCGATGGGCTGGACGGTCCTCTACCTCGCCGCGATCGCCGCGTTGGCCTGGTTGGCCCTGCGCGTTCTGCCGCGGCGCCGGACGCGGGACGTGATCCACCCCAGCCGAAAGGCGCCGCGTCCGCTGATGGTCGGGATTGTGTCCGTCTATCTGACCATGGCTTTCCTGACCACACTGCTGCCGCTCGGCCTCGACGGGGACCTGCTCCTCGGTGACGCGATGTCGAAACCGTTCATGCTGGTAGCCGCCGCCATGACCGCGCTCCCGTTCGCCTGGCTTGCCGCCCGCTGGCGCACAGCAGGGAACTGGACCGATAGGCACCGACTCTGGTTGATCGGGGGGATTCTGGTCTCCCACACCGCATTCATGATGCTCGGCTCCCTCACCAGCGCACTCATCGGACTGATCACCCTCGGCCTGGAAGCACTGGCACTCAGAGCCCTCGGACACCGCCTTGAGCGATCCGACGCCGCACGGATGCAGATCCAAGCGCGGTGAGACCCGTGACGCTCCGCCGGCTTCGGCCTCACGAGCTGGCCCCGGTTCGGGACCCGGCAATCTGTCTACTGCTGACGTCGTTCACGGCGCCGAGTACCGAAGTCCCCGCCCCGGATGGCATTGCCATGGGTACCGAACTCGGTGCGCGCGGCACTGCCGTATCCGTCCCGAGTCTCTGCAGGCTTTCTATGGGAAGGCGACGTCGACCCGCCCGGGGAATCGCACCCATCCGTCATTCAGGAGTGCCTCATGCTGGAGATCGAACGCGAACGCGTCTTTGGACGCACCTACCGGATCCGGTCGGAGGGCGCACCGGTCGGACGATGGAACGCGCAAACGTGGAAGTCGGGCGGCCGCGTGGAGCTGGCAGGTGAGATCTTCGAGTTGCGTTCCTCCCGCTGGGGTCGATCCTTCGAAATGCTCGAGGGAGGGCCGGGAGGACCTGTCCGGGCCCAAGCACACCGATCGGGACGGCGGTGGCACATCACCGACGCGGAGGACGAGTACGAGCTGATCCGCCCGTCAGCACTGCGTGGGAAGCGCCGGCTGGTAAAGGGCGTCAGCATCCTCGGCGAACTCCGGCTCGGCCGGTTTGGCAGCGGACTGACCGCCGACCTCGCTGACGTGCCCCTGTCTCTTCAGGTCTTTGCGGGCCTGGTGGTCATCTCTGTGCAACAGCGCCAAGCCAGAGCCGCCGCAGCTTCCAGCGGCTGACAGGCGGCCAGGTCACCTACTGACTTTTTCTCAGCGAAATGAGCTGCGTGAAGCTGCGTGCGTGAGTAAGCCGCATCGGTCACCCTCGGTTGCGGGTTGCCACGCTCGATGTTCCGCGCCACGTCGTGGTGTACCTGTCCCGCCTGCTGGCCGTCCCCGCGACACCGCGGCCTGGCTGACGCCCTTGTGACGTCCCGTCAACTCGTGATGGAATCCCCGCCGTCGCCGCGGAAGATGCGGTCCAGGTGGTGGACGAGGACGGCTGCGGCGGACGCGGGTGTGCGCTGGCCGACCAGGGCGCTGGGCCCGAGGCCGGCGGACATGGCGAGCAGGCCGACGGCCTCGGCCCGTGCGTCGATGCCGGGCCCCACCAGGCCGTCGGCCTGCGCCTTGCCGAGCAGGGCGGTGATGGCCTCCTCCGCGGCGTCGGGGTTCTCGATGAAGGGCTGGGCGGCGAGGGCGTCGTCCGTCACGGACAGCACCGCGTACGAGGTGTAGACGAAGTGGAAGGTGCGCCAAGGGGCGCGAATGGGCCTGCGTCAGGATCGCCGACGACTTCGCACCGCCAACCCCCCTGGCGGACAACCCGCAGCCCACCCCACCGCCTCCGGTCGATGACGCCGAAGCGCGCCTCGCCTACGTCGCCGTCACCCGCGCCCGCGCACGCCTGGACCGCGGGGGACTCTCCTGGGTCGACGACTTCCCGGCAGACCTGAGTAGATCCCCACTCACCGAAGCCACGCCCACGAGCTGACAACTCGTGGACAGGATCGACAGGTACCGATCCTCGCATCGTCCGGCTCCAGCGGTCCGCCCACTGAGCGGAGGGCATCAATGCTGTCTGCATGTGTGCGCTGGGTCAGTCCGAACACTTGAACGCGCCGTGCCTCCGGCGCGACTGCAGACGTTGATGAGGACCTGAACGGCACCATGAGTGCGCATCGGTGTACGGGCAACCTTGAGCGCGCGACGTGTCGTCCATGACATGGCCGAAGCGCGCCATTTGATCGACGGAACTGCCCTCGGTACCGGCCCGCAGCCCCTTAACTCGTGTACTGGTCCAGGTCGACGTTTAGCTGCTTCAGTTCAGAGATGCCCAGGGCGAGTTGGGTGTTTGCCTCAACGTCGTCGCCCGAGGTGCACGCCGCGAGCTCTGTTCCCAAGTGCTCCAGCATCGAGTTCCACAGTTCCGGGTTGGGCGGGTATGGAGGGATCTGAAGTTCCACCCTGATCGTGGACAGCGGTTTTCTACGCTGCAGGGGTGAAGTCCTGTTGCAGGCGGGCTCGTGTTTCGCGTGGAGTGATGTATCCGAACTCGGGGTGTCTGCGAAGGCGGGTGCCGTTGTACTCGACCTCGATGAAGCGGAACACGTCGGCGCGGGCCTGGGCCCGTGTGGCCCATGCGGTGGCGCCGATCTCCGCTTTGAGCAGGGCGAACCAGCTCTCCGCTGCCGCGTTATCGTAACAGGAACCCACACGGCCCATGCTCTGCCGCATTCCCAACTCCCGTATGAGAGTGCGGAATTCGACACTCGTGTACTCGCTGCCGCGATCGGTGTGCATGATGCAGCCGTCCGCCAGCCCTCCGCGGCCAGCGGCCATCCGGAGGGCGGCGACGGGCAGCTCAGCCCGGTGGTGATCCGCCATCGCCCAGCCGATCACCTCCCTGGTCGCCAGGTCGATGCACGTGGCCAGGTACGCCTTTCCTTCCAGGGTGGCCAGTTCGGTCATGTCGCCGACCAGCCGCATGCCTGGCCGGGGCGCGGTGAAGTCGCGGCCGATCAAGTCGGTGGCGAACACCGCCCGTCGTGCCTGCTGGGTCAGTCCCCGTCGACGGCGCCGGGTGACTCCGGCGATGCCGTGTTCGCCCATCAGCCGCTCAACGCGCTTACGGTTGACCGTCCGTCCGGCCCGCATCAGGGCGGCATGGATCCGCGGCGAGCCGTAGGCACCCCGCGAGCCGGCGTGCAGCACCCGGATCTCGCCGACGAGTTCCGCTTCTTCCTGCGCTCTCGCCTCGGCCGCCGGGCGGGTGGCGTGCCAGGCGTAGTAGTCGGAGCGGGACACGCCCAGCACCCGGCACAGCGCGGTGATGCTGTGCCCGCCGGGGGTGTTCTCGGTGGCCTTCTCCGCGTCGATGAACGCGTAGCGCGCGGCTATTTCGTCGACTCCGTCACGAAGAAGGCCGCGGCTTTTTTCAGGATCTCGATGGTCTGCTGCTGTTCCCGGTTCTCTCGTCGCAGACGGCGAAGCTCGTCCTTCTCGTCGCTGGCCAGCGCTCCCGTAGGCCCCTGGCCGCGGTCGACCTTGTCCTGGTTGACCCAGTTCCGCAGCCCTTCCGGGCTCACGCCCAGGTCCCGGGCGACCTCGGTGACGGTCTTGTCCGAGGACAGCGCCAGCGCGACCGCGTCCCGCTTGAACTCGGCCGTGTACCGCTGACTCGTGTTGCTCTTCTTGCTCACTACCTGTGACTACTTTCTCCGGGACTCCCGTCCCAGTATCAGACTGTCCAGGTCACAGGGGGAACCTCAATCTGCTGAAGGGCGACGACTGCGTCCAGGCCGTTGTTGCAGGCTTCGACGATGGCCTGGTCGGTGGTTGCTGCCTCAAGATCCGAGAACGCGTACTCAAGGTCACTCCAGTGGTACGACGCTTGCGACGCCCACTCGGCGATGGCTTCTTCTTCTGACTGCTCACTCGACTCTTCCGTCGGCTCGCTTGGCGTCTGCTCCTGCTCCTGGGCGGCGCCGACTGCGTCGGCAGGCTCGTCTTCCGTGGCGGTGCCTCCACAGCCCGCCAGGACCAGCGCACCGGCGGCGACTCCGGCCGTGAGCGCGGCCCGTGCGCGATGTCGACGGCGAGGACAGGAGGGCGGCCGCTGTCTTATGGTTCTGGACATCGCTGCTCACGGCTTCCGAACGCTCGCGTGCGAGGGCGAGGGGCGACTGCTCCTCGGTCCTTGTAAGTCCAGTCTCCGCCTATCGCGCCGGAACTGCGCGCGTGCTGGGACGGGTGCCCGACGGCCGACGTGCGCGCATACAAGCCCCGCAACGGTCATCCGGTGCAGCAGGAGATCGAGACGCCGCCCCGGCCGATCTGCAGCTTCTGACCTGATGGAACAAACACTCAGCAGACGTCCCTGGCGTACAGTCGGCCGGACTCGTCAGCCCATACGGAAACTCGACGGTAGAGCGTGGTCGACGCGCTGCCGGCCAGGCCGACAGCGCCGACAGCCGTCCCAGCTGTGCCGGCGGCGGCGCCACCGCAGATCATGGTCACGGCCGCAGCGATCATGGGGATTCCGATGATCGCGCCGATGATCGTGAGGCACAACAGGGCGCCAAAGAGGAAGAGGAAGATCCCTCCGATCATGGAGATGATTCCGATGCCTCCGGCGGCTGCTCCGCCAGCACGTGCCATCCCGGCGCCACTGACAGTCTCGGTCTGGGACTGCAGAAGGGCCGCGCCAGGTTGTCGATGGAGCACGGTCCATCCACGGGCCAGTTCCTGCCCCAGAAAGCGGTCAAGCTCCCGCTCGATCTGCTCGGGATCTGTCTTCGTGCCGAACCCGTCGAAGACGACGCGTATCTCACCGGCCATGCCCCATGTGTTGACGCTCATGATGGGCTTCGCTCTGTGCTCGTCATGCTGTGAGAACGTCAGGCGCGTTTGCGCCCGACTGGCGTGGCTACGCGCCTCGACTGAACCAGTCGCGAAGCGTGACTGACCACAACAGGAATATTTGTCTACACATTTGCTGTATACGTGAATTCTATATCTCTGCCATTTCTCGCAACAGCGCCATGGTGTGACGTCCAGGCATCGGCGACACCTCGGTGTGAACGCCCTGATTGGCGACCGCAGCCCTTGGTGCCGGACGGCCGAACTACTCGCCAGTAAATGACGGGGAAGGCCGGTTTTCGCCGCCCAGCTCCGGCCTGTTCGCACCCAGTCGGTCGCAGCGAGAGAGAGGAGGGAGCGTCGGCTGCTGTCCGGGTGTGGCAGCGCCCGTGGCTGCGCTCATCTACACGGCCGCGCTACGGAGGACACCGGGATGTCTCCTTGCGGCGCGCCCAGTTGGTCCGTTGGGCGGGGGCAGCGCCTTGGCCGCGGGGGAGGGGATTGTCAGTGCCCCGGGATACCGTCCATATGTCCCTTGAGGGTGCCCGCTCCCGCCTGGCTGCTAGGACCGGCCAGGCGGGAGCGGTGGTCCCCGCTCCCACTTTCTTGGCACGGGAGCGGGTTCTTCCGGATGGAAGGCCGACACCGATGGCGTCAGGTTCCATTTGACGAGGGGGTGTGGCCCTATGGCAAGGAGAACCGGGAACTTCCACTCACAGGGCTCTCACTTGCACCGCATTCGGTCATCCGTGCGCCTTCCGTGAAGCTCATTGTTCCGCGATTTCACTATTACGTGGCGTGACAACTCCACTGCGCCCCAAGCTGGTTGACCTCACTACGCGACGGATGGCACCCGAGCGTGGTGAGTCCCCGCGGTGTCCGGATGCGCCGCGGGGCCCTTGTATGCCGACACCCGTGAAGGGGCGCAATGGAGCGCAAACAGTTAGGGGTCATCGCGGCGACAGCTGCGGTTTTCGTGTGGAGCGTCGCCATGGTGGCGCTGGGGCAAGTAGCCATGATCGCCACCCTCGCGCCGGCTCTCGGACTCACCGTGCAGCAGATCATGCGTGCCGCGCGGACGGACCGGCAGGGCGGGCCAGACCGCCGCCAGCTGCCGGCCGCCGACAAGGAGGGCCACGCTCCGTGACGCTCCCTATCGGCCCGGCACTTCCGCCGGGCAGACCATCCCTGCCACGCCCCGGGTGCAAGCTCGGACCGATCAACGACAACGTCGGAAGCACCCATCGAGCCTGGCTGGACCCTATGCGGGAGGCCTATCTCGGCAGCGGACTGACGCTGAACGAACTCAGCGGGAACATCCGCCTCGCCAAGTCCAAACTCTCCGAACTCCTGCGCGGCCTGGGCCTGTACCCGCGCTGGGAAATTGTCCTGAGCCTGTCCACGGAACTCCAACTGCCCGACTGGCCGCTCTACCGGCTGTGGCGCCTGGCCGCAGTGGAGGAGGCCCACAAGACCTGCCAGTGGATCGAGCGCTCCAGCCAGAAGGCGGCCCTGAGTACGGCCTCCACACCACCCCTCGACCACGTCGCCTTCCGTCAACTCGTCGAGGAGTACTACAGCGGCTACGCCCAGTGCTTCCTCAGCGACGACCAGCGCGACGTTGCCGTCGACCACTGCTTCGACATCCTGTGGCTGCGCTGGAATCAGGCGCTTTCCAGCCCCGACACGCGGCGCTTCGCCTGGACCGTCATGCGCGCCACCGTCATGGCACGCACCCCCCCCACATCGACGGCCGCCCCAACCTCGCCGACGCCGCCTTCGACACGGTCGCCCTGCACTCCAGCAGCACACCGGCCGACCACATGCATCAACTCACCGAAAGCCTGCACCTGTTCAAGGCCATCAGCCGCCTGCCCGACAACCAACTCGACGTCACCGTCCTGCGCCACCTGTGCGGCATGAACGACAGAGCCGTCTCCGCCCTGCTCGGCGTCCCACTGGCTTCGGTGCGGTCCGATGAGCGTCATGCCCTCCGCTTCCTGGAGAGCCTCATCTGCCCGTCCCCCACGACCGAAGGGAACACAGCATGACCCTCATCGAAGACCTCCTGTCCCGGGCCCTGCTCGTCCGCGAACGAACCGTGCCCCGCGACCTTGTCCCCACCGCCATCCGCGACCACCCACTCACCAGTCCTCCCGGCAACGAACCGGACTCCAACGAGGCCGCCGAAGACCTGCGGACACTGTGCGAAACCCTCGTCACCCACACCCCCGCCTCGGCCGTCGCGGACTTCGTCACCGAACAAGTCCCCGACCCGCGCAGCGCCCTCATCCTTGCCTGCGTCCTCCAGCTCACTGACACCAATGACGGAGCCCGCTCCTGGTGGCAGTACGCCGCGGGCGCCGGCCAACCCGCCGCCGCCTACTGCCTCTACCTCCACCACCTTGCCCTCGGCGAAGACGAAACCGCCCAGTGGTGGCACCACCAGACCGAAGACGTCCAGCCCCCACACGCATCCGCCGATGAACCAGGCCCTCCACGACCTCAGCCCGGCCCCGAGTGGCAGCCAGGCAGTCATACCCTCGCCGACACCACCACCATCCTGCGGATGCTGCGACACCTTGCCCGCTCCACCACCCGCTCTCGAACAACCGCCATCACCGACCTCATGAGCTACGTGCCCACCGCCGTCGCAACCGGCTACCTACGCGAACCCGACATGGACTTGCCCATGCCCGGTCCCGGCTTCGCCAGCCACGTCCACACCCTCCTTGCCTCCGCAACCACCCGCCGGACAAACCCCGCCCATCCGCTGCCCGCGCGCACCGAACCCAGCGCACCCGTACCGCGCACGAGGCAGGAGGCGCACCACTCCGATCCCGTTGATGCGGCGCAATCGGTGCAATCACAGATGGGAGAGACTGCCCACCGCTAAAAGAGGGGGCGAGCCCACCTTTGCGGGGGCTCGCGGCAGGCGGGCCGTCCCGGCTGGCAGTCGGGACCCTTGTGGTCTTGCGCGCGGCGTTCGGGCCTCGTCCCCACCGGCCGACTCGCGGTCGAGGAAGTTCCGAGATAGCCATGCACACTGCCATTGCAGGTGAACGCAGTCACGTGATCAGAGACTGCATCTACCGCCTGAGGATGCCGGCAATGAGGCGCTGCGCGTCGTGGATCGCGGTGCGAATGGCGGCGATCCTGATGCCCTGCTGGCGGGTCACCTCAAGGGCGGTGTCGATGGTCTTCTTGCCAGCGCGCTTGCGCGCCAGCAACTCCAGGAGCAGGCTCAGGGCTCGCTTCCAGTCCCAACATGAGTCCGGCCTTGCCTCCGTGCGAGGGATGACGTCTGGCCGACGCCCCGTCGTTTGTCCTGCGACAGATCAGCACCAACTGAATGACCTCACCGGGAGATCTGTGCCAGGCTGACCGCGGTTCTGGTGAGTGCACATCCATGGGGGGTGTTGTGGGGCCGCGGAGGCTGCTGTCATTCGGAGACGCACTGGTGCTTCTCGGCGAGGACCCGCCCGCCATGGCGGCGCTGGACCGCGCGATCGCGGGAGCACTCAACCTTGCCACGGGCGGCCTGAGTGGCGGACTGCTCGGAATGGTCGATGCTCGCGGGAGGGTCCTCGGCCTGGGGCGTGACGCGGCGAATGGCGTCGGCGCACGGCTGGGACGCGCTCGTGGTCGACTGGAACGAACCCAGCTCCTCGAGGCTGCCCACACTGTGATCGTCGTACTGGCATTCTTCGAGGTTCTGGAGCAAGTCTTCGAGGGGCAGGTGAGAGAAGACCCACCTCTGTCCTTGAACGATCTGCTGCTCAGCCGCCGTGAACAGATCACCCTCGCGGCAGGCCAGCTGCCCTCCGACGAGGGATTCGCACAGGCCATGATGCAGGTAGGCTGATGGCGCTCTTTGAAAACGGCCACCTGTCGCTCTCTGGTGGGGACAAACATGCTCAGTTGATCTCCCCATCCATCGTGTGACGTTTTCCGGTG
>NZ_JBITCS010000006.1:0-75760 GCF_044453445.1 Streptomyces sp. NPDC051684
GACGCTCCGCGTCGCCTCCCTCCTCCGCCTTGCGATCGCACGCACCAGGCCCCGCTCCCTGATCCGGCCTGATCCAAACGACAAGCCCTAGCGGCATCCCTGTGGGGCCGCCCGGAGCGTTTCTGAAGGAGACGACGGCGAACGACGTCAGGAGCGCCACCAGGATGCCGCCACCCACCGCGAGGGACATGGAGACGGCACTGTCGAACGTGGTCTCCATGTCGAGGTGCGACGGCACCTTGCGCCACGCCTGAAGCGTGATGCCGGCGACCTCCAGGACACAGTCCGCGGCGAACACCACGAGCAGGGTGGTGCGCAGCCGGGCACCCACCTTGAGGTACGAGGTCACCCAGGTGACGGCCATGAGTGTCAGGCCGAAGGAGAGCCCGAAGGTGATGGGCTTGCGCCAGGAGACCGGCCCGTTCCAGGGGCCGCCGTCGACTCCGAGGACGACGAGGTGCATGAGACCGGACGCGACCAGGGCCGCGCCGGTCGCGTGGCAAAGGCGCTCGGCGGGGCGGCGGATCGGGGCTCGGTACGTGTGGGTGGCCATGGGGACAAGGCTCGTCACATCGGCCCCTGTGGTCGTCGTCCGGCCGAAGACACCCGCCGTACGACGCGGGGAGTACGCCCGTGTCAGCCCGCGGCCGACGCGACGAGGCGGCGCAGCGAGGCGTGTCCGGGCGGTCCCCAGGAGGGCTTGCCGCCCGGGCGGCCCTGGTCTCCGGCGTGCCCGATGAGGATGCAGGCCAGGGCCTTCAGCACGGCCCAGCCGCGGGCGCGGCGCAGGGTGGCGGCGTCGGCGGCCGGCCGGTAGGCGCGGTGGAAGCGCTCGGTGGCGCCGTCCGGCAGCAGCAGCCACGCGGCGGCGAGGTCGCAGGCCGGATCGCCCGCGCAGAGGTCACCGAAGTCGATCACACCGCAGAACGTGCCGTCCGCGGTGAGGACGTTGGCCGGATGCAGGTCGGCGTGGAGCCACAGCGGCGGGCCCGACCACCGCGGCGCCCTGGCGGCGTCGTCCCAGACCGCGTGGACCGCGTCAGGATCGGGGATCAGGCCGTGCCCTGTGGCCTCCGTGAGCTGCTGGGCGAAGCCCTCGGCGTGCTCGGCCAGTGGGCCCCCGCGGTCGCGTCCGCTCGGTGCCCTCTCGGGGGCGGGCCGGTGGAGAGCGGTCAGGAAGGCGGCCAAGGTGTCGGCCGATTCGGCGGAGGTGACGGGGGCCCGGTCGGCGGGCGTGCCCGGCACCCAGGTGGTGACGATCCAGGGGCGGGGAAACCGCTCGGAGGGCGCACCGAGGCGCTGGGGCACGGGGACGGGCAGGGGGAGCCCTTGGGCGAGAGAAGGCAGCCAGGCGTGCTCCTTGCGCAGCAGGGCGTCCGCCGACTCCGTGGCCCAGGGCAGCCGGACGGCGAGGTCCTCGCCGAGCCGCCACAGCTGGTTGTCCCAGCCACGGGCGCCGAGTCTCACGGGACGGTCGGCCAGGTCGGCGTGCTGTTCGTGGAGCAGCTCCTGGACCAGTTCTGCGGTGATCTCGGTCGTGGTGTGGGTCATGCGGAGGCACGGTAGCCGAGGCGCGCCGACCCGCGTGGCGCGCTTGACACCAAAATCGAACATCCATTCTTATGGAATGTCCAGAGCCACTTTTCCCAGTGTTTTCAAGGGATTCGGGGAGGGTGGCCGGGCGAAGGGCCTCGAGTTATCCACAGGCGAGACAGGCGTCGAGGCCGATTGTCAGTGGCAGGCGTTAGCGTCTTTGGCGTGAAGCGATCGACTCAAGCAAACCGGGTGGAACCCATGGCAGGAACCGACCGCGAGAAGGCGCTCGACGCCGCGCTCGCGCAGATTGAACGGCAATTCGGCAAGGGCGCAGTGATGCGCATGGGCGAGCGGCCGAATGAGCCCATCGAGGTCATCCCCACCGGGTCGACCGCGCTCGACGTCGCGCTCGGCGTCGGCGGCATTCCGCGTGGCCGTGTGGTGGAGGTGTACGGGCCGGAGTCCTCCGGTAAGACGACCCTGACGCTGCACGCCGTGGCCAACGCGCAGAAGGCCGGCGGGCAGGTGGCCTTCGTGGACGCCGAGCACGCGCTCGACCCCGAGTACGCCAAGAAGCTCGGCGTCGACATCGACAACCTGATCCTGTCCCAGCCGGACAACGGCGAGCAGGCTCTCGAGATCGTCGACATGCTGGTCCGTTCCGGCGCCCTCGACCTGATCGTCATCGACTCCGTCGCCGCGCTCGTGCCGCGCGCGGAGATCGAGGGCGAGATGGGTGACTCGCACGTGGGTCTGCAGGCCCGCCTGATGAGCCAGGCGCTCCGGAAGATCACCAGCGCGCTCAACCAGTCCAAGACCACCGCGATCTTCATCAACCAGCTGCGCGAGAAGATCGGCGTCATGTTCGGCTCGCCCGAGACCACGACCGGTGGCCGCGCGCTGAAGTTCTACGCCTCGGTGCGTATCGACATCCGCCGTATCGAGACCCTGAAGGACGGCACGGACGCGGTCGGCAACCGCACCCGCTGCAAGGTCGTCAAGAACAAGGTCGCGCCGCCCTTCAAGCAGGCCGAGTTCGACATCCTCTACGGGCAGGGCATCTCCCGCGAGGGCGGCCTGATCGACATGGGCGTGGATCACGGCTTCGTCCGCAAGGCCGGCGCCTGGTACACGTACGAGGGCGACCAGCTGGGTCAGGGCAAGGAGAACGCGCGCAACTTCCTGAAGGACAACCCCGACCTGGCCAACGAGATCGAGAAGAAGATCAAGGAAAAGCTGGGCGTCGGTGTCCGCCCGGAGGAGCCGGCCGGCGAGCCGGGCGCGGACGCGGCGGCGGAGGCAGCCCCTGCCGAGGACGCGGCCAAGACGGTGCCCGCGCCCAAGGCCGCCAAGTCCAAGGCCGCGGCGGCCAAGAGCTAGTCCGCCGTGACACGACGAACCGACTGGGCCGATGGCGACGTGCGCTTCGCCGTTCCCGAGGGCCGGGGGAGCGAGGGCGGCGGGGCGTACGACGACGCGGCGTACGGCGAGGCCGGGGACGACGTCGAAGCGGGGAGCGGCGCGGCGGACGGGCCGCGCCGTGGTGGGCGCAAGCGGGGCGGGGCCGGACCCCGTGGGCGCCGGCGCCGGGGCGGATTCGGGGATCCGTCCGGCGCCGAAGAGGACGACGGCCCCCCTGACTCGTCGAGGGCCGAGCGGGGGGCGCCGTCAGGAGACCCGGCTGAGCGGGCGCGGAACATCTGTCTGCGTCTGCTCACCGGGACTCCGCGCACTCGCAAGCAGCTGGCCGACGCGCTGCACAAGCGCGAGATCCCCGACGACGTGGCGGACGAGGTGCTCACCCGGTTCGAAGAGGTGGGGCTGATCAACGACAGCGCCTTCGCGGACGCGTGGGTGGAGTCGCGGCACCACGGCCGGGGGCTTGCCCGCCGGGCGCTCGCCCGTGAGTTGCGGACCAAGGGCGTGGACTCAACGGTGATCGACGAGGCGGTCGGCCAGCTCGACTCCGAGCAGGAGGAGGAGACCGCGCGCGAACTCGTCGCGCGCAAGCTCCGTTCCACGCGAGGTCTTGAGCGGGACAAGAGGCTGCGCCGCCTCGCGGGGATGCTCGCCCGCAAGGGCTATCCGGAGGGCATGGCGCTGCGAGTGGTGCGGCAGGCGTTGGAGGAAGAGGGGGAGGAAACCGAGGACTTGGGGTTCGAGTAACGACTCGGCGGGTGCCGGGTGCCGGGTGCCGGGTGCCGGGGCGCCGCGCCCTCGCGCCCCGGACCGTCGCAGCCCGTCCGTTCTACGCCTCCGTGACCGGCAGCCCCGCCGCTCGCCACGCCTGGAAGCCGCCGACCAGGTCGGTCGCGCGGTGCAGGCCCAGTTGGTGCAGGGAGGCGGCCGCGAGGCTCGACGCGTAGCCCTCATTGCAGACGACCACGACGCGCAGATCGTGACCGGTGGCCTCCGGGGCGTGGTGGCTGCCCTGGGGATCGAGGCGCCACTCCAGTTCGTTGCGCTCGATCACCAGCGCGCCGGGGATCAGCCCGTCGCGCTCCCGCAGCGCCGCGTACCGGATGTCGACCAGGAGCGCCTCGCCATGGGACGCCGCGTCGAACGCGTCCCGTGCCCCGACCCGGTCGAGCCCGGACCGCACCCGTTCCAGGTGTTCGTCGATGCCCACAGGGCCCGGATCGCTCACTGCCAGTCCTCCGGCTGCTCGACCGACTCCAGCCGCAGCACCGGTCCGGTGCGGCTGTAGCGCCGGATCCGGGGGAGCGGCGGGTAGTAGGCATGGACCGAGACGGCGTGCTCGGTGAGGGACTCGTTCAGGACCTCGTGCACGTGATGGCGGCCGAAGGCGCGTCCCTCGCCCGCCGTCAACTTCCGTTCCCTGTCGACGTCTTCGGAGAGTTCCAGGGTCTTCCACCCGTCAGTGGGAAGGCGCGCGGCGAGCGAGTTCTCGGTGAGGGCGCCGCCCGCGGTCAGGAAGGCGCCGACGGACTCGGCGTGGTCGTGCCAGCCCGTGCCGGTGCCCGGAGGCCAGCCGATGAGCCAGGCCTCACTGCCGTCGGGGCCTTCGAGCCGCACCCAGGTGCGGCCCTCCGGATCGAGCGGAAGCGAGGCGATCAGGTCGCGGTCCTCGGCGACGCGCCGGACGAAAGCGAGGAGGTCGGCCTGCGTGGGCGCGGCCGACGCTGCCCGGGAAGTGGCCGTAGGGGAAGGCGCAGCGGAGTGCGCGGGAGCGGATTGCGTGAAACTGGACACCAGTACCGTCCTGGGAGTTCGCGAACAGCACGCGCCGCAGAACTGCCGGACGGCGGGCGCGGGGAAGGAAGGGATGCGAATTCAGCAGGAGGGGTGACACACGCAGCCCGCGTAGCGGATGAGGTCCATATGGACCCTCCGCCACAGGCGTACATCGGTGTCGACCGTCACGCTCCGGAGTACACCATGGGGGCAGGAGACGGTCAACTCACCGACGGATACGGCGGGCGGCTCAGCGGCCGGCGCCGCTCTTGACCGGGCCTTTCTCCTCCGCGGGCCTGCCGAGGGCCGTGCGCGCGGCCTCGTAGAGCTCCGCGGGGCGGACGCCGCTCAGTGCCGTGACCAGATGGCCGTCGGGCCGGATCAGCAGCACCGTGTGCGCGGCCGCTTGCGGGTAACGCTCCGCGACGAGCAGCTCGGCCTCGTGGGGGAGCGCCGCGACGGCCGCCGCGAGCCGTGGCATCAGGCCCGCCGACATCCAGTGCTTGCGCTCCCACACCCCGGTCCCCGGGGCGACGAGGACGACGAGCAGCGGCCCGCGGCCGAGCCGGTCCCGCAGCCGTACGAACGAGCCGTCGGGCGCGGTAACTTCGACGTCGGTGATCGGTGCGCCGGGCGCCGTGCCCACCTCCACCTGCGACTCGGAGCGTGCGGGCGCGAGCGGCGAGTCGGCGTACGCCCCCGGCGCGCCGAGCGGACCGTGCCCCAAGTGACCGTCCGTGAGCAGTGCGTCGTGCCCACGCGCGGTACCGGGCACGTACGCCCGCAGCCCGCCGCCACCGCGCAGTATCGGCAGCGCCTGGTCCGCGGCGCGCAGCCGCCCGGCCACCACGGCCCGGCGCTCGGCCTGATAACTGTCGAGCAGCGCGTCGGTGGCGGAGTGCGCCCCGTCGTGCCAGGCCAGAGCGAGCTTCCAGGCGAGGTTGTCGGCGTCGCGCAGCCCCTCGTCCAGGCCCTGGGTGCCGAGCGCGCCCAGCAGGTGCGCCGCGTCCCCGGCGAGGAAGACGCGGCCCACGCGCCAACGGCGGGCGAGCCGGTGGTGGACCGTATGGACTCCGGTATCGAGCAGTTCGTACGGCGGGGTGGAGCCTCCGCACCAGCCCGCGAGGGTCTCCCGGATGCGAGTGACCAGGACATCCGGGGTGACCAGGTCGCTGCGGGGCGGCAGCAGCCAGTCCAGGCGCCAGACGCCGTCGGCGAGGGGGCGGCCGACGACCTCCGAGCCCGAGCGGCCCGAGGCCCGCCACGGAGGGCTCCGATGGAGCAACGCTTCACCGGGCCACGGAAGTTCCGCGCGCAACGCGGCGACCGCGTGCCGTTCGACAGCGGTGCGGCCCGGGAAGCGGATGTCGAGGAGCTTGCGGACCGTGGAGCGCGGGCCGTCGCAGCCCACGAGATAACTGCCGCGCCACCACGTGCCCTTGGGCCCGCGCGTGTGTGCGGTCAGCCCGGTCTTCTCCTCCTCGATCGAGTCGAGGCGGCTGTCGACGGCGACCTTGATGAGCCGCTCGGCGGCGACGGCCCTGCGCAGGGCATCGGTCAGCTCGTGCTGGGCGATGTGCAGCGGAGCGGGCAGCGACTCGCCGGGCGGCACCGGCCCACCGGGTGACCCCGGTCCACCGGATGTTCCCCGCTCACTCTCCGCATTTTGCTCACCGAAGGTGAGCACACCCATCACTTGCTTGCGGCGCATGGAGCGCCAACCCGTCCAGCGGGCGCCGATCCCCTCGAACGACGTACCCGCGAGCCGCTCGACCAGCGCCGCGGTGTCCTCGCGCAGCACCACGGTGCGCGCGGGCCGCTGTTCGTCCTTGCCGGGGCCCTCGTCGAGGAGTACGCAGGGCACACCGTGCCGGGCGAGGGCGAGGGACAGCGCGAGCCCGACCGGACCCGCGCCGACGACGATCACCGGGTCCACGGCGTGGCCCCTCCCGCCCCGAGAGGCCCGCCGGGAAGTGTCCCGTGCCAGGGCACGGGCGGCGTACTGGACGTACAAGGACGGGCAGTTGGAGCGGGGTGCGCGTTCACAGAGCGTATGCAACCCATTGCCGGTGCTTGCGTCAAGTGACGGCGGCAGTGGCGATCACGCCACTGCCGCCGCCCAGCTCAAGCCCCGCGCCCGGGGCCGGGTCAACTCCTTGGCGAACCGGGTCCTTCGGATCGGTCATCGGTCCCCGGCTGCTCGCCGGTCGCCTCGGAGGCGGCGGCGCCGTGGCCGGCCCCGCCCGGCAGGTCCGCGGCGTCCATCAGACCGCCCTCGCCGACGGGTTCGGCGGCCGCGGCCACCTTGATGCCGGTCTTGGCGCGGCGGCCGCGGCGCTCGATCCAGTTGGCGAGCCCGGACAGCGCCAGACACATCAGGACGTAGATCGTGCCGGTCACGATGAGCACGGGAACGTACGGGTATTCGCCTTCGACCAGCGTGTTGTTGGCCAGCTTGCGGGCCGCGTACAGAAGTTCCGCGTACGTGATGATGTAGCCGAGCGAGGTGTCCTTGAGGGTGACCACGAGCTGGCTGATAATCGTCGGCAGCATCGAGCGGATGGCCTGCGGCAGCAGCAGCATGGTCATCACTTGATACTTGCGCAGGCCCAGGGCGTACGCGGCCTCGACCTGGCCGCGCGGCACGGCCTGGAAGCCCGCCCGCAGTACCTCCGCCTGAACCGAGCTGTTGTAGACCGTCAGGCCGATCACCAGCGACCAGAAGGCGTTGTTCTGGCCGACGACACCCAGGTCGCTCTTGTAGGTGAGGAAAAGAACCCACAGGGCGTAAATGGTGATCAGCAGCGGGATGGCGCGGAACAGCTCGATGAAGCCCGTGGCGAACCAGCGGATCGGCCGGTGGTCCGAGTAACGGGCCACAGCCAGGACGACGCCGAACACCAGGGAGAGCGCGCCCGCGGCGGCGAAGACCTTCAGGGTGGTCAGGATGCCGTCACGGATCGCCGCACGCACGTTGGCGTAGTTGAAGATGTCCCACTTGGCGGCGGCGAACTGGTCCTTGGACGCGAGCTGCGCGATCACGAAGACGATGAGGCCGACGACCGCGAGCGTACCGACGACGGTGTAGATCCGGTTGCGCGTGCGGGCCTTGGGACCCGGGGCGTCGTAGAGAACGCTGGCACTCATCGGGCGACCTCCAGGGTCCTCTCGAGCACCCGGAACAAGATGCTGATGGCGAAGGTGATGACCAGGTAGCCGAGCGCCACCCACAGGAAGACCCAGGCGATCGGGTAGCCCTTGTCGCTCAACAGCTTCTGCCAGCCGAACAGTTCGGTGACGCTGAAGGCGCCCGCGATGGCCGAGTTCTTGGTCAGCGCGATGAAGATGGAGCTCAGCGGCGGCAGTACGGTGCGCACCGCCTGCGGCAGGATGATCAGGCCGAGCGTCTGGAAGAACGACATGCCGATCGAGCGCGCCGCCTCGGCCTGCCCGAGCGGCACGGTGCTGATGCCGGAGCGCACCGCCTCACAGACGAACGACGAGGTGTAGCAGCTCAGCACGATCAGGGCCTTGACCCATGGGCTGAACCCGAAGTCGAGGACCTGGGGCACCGCGAACCAGATGACGAGGAACAGCAGCGTCAGCGGGGTGTTGCGGAACAGCGTGACCCAGGCGGTGCCGAAGTACCGCAGGGGCGGTACGGGCGAGACCCGGAAACCGGCGAGGATCGTGCCGAGCAGCATCGCGAGGAGGCCACTGGCCAGGGTCAGGCCGATGGTGCCGAGGAATCCCTCGCGGAATTCCGAAAGGTGGTCGAGCAGTACATTCACGGGGAGTTCCTCGTGGGGCGGCAGCGGTCGGGCAGGGGAGCCGCGCCCTGTACGCCGAGACGGCGTACAGGGACACGGTCAACTCACTGCCTGCGAGAGACAGGCGGCTGGACGCTCAGGAGTGCCGAACGCTCAGCAGCGCTCAGTAGCGCTCCAGGGCCGGCGGCTCGGTGTACTCGGCGCCGGAGAGGCCGAGCGTCGCGTCGTAGGCCTTCTTGTAGTCGCCGTTCTTCTCGTGCGCCTCGATGGCGTCGGAGACCGCGTCGCGCAGGGCCTTGTCGTTCTTGGCCATGCCGACGCCGTACGGCTCCTCGGTGAAGGGCTTGCCGACGACCTTGAGCTTCTTCGGGTTCTGCGCCGCGTAGCCCTTGAGGATTGCGTCGTCCGTGGTGACGGCGTCGACCTCGTTGTTGAGCAGCTGCTGCACGCACTCCGAGTACTTGGCCAGCTCGACGGTCTCGGCGCCGTACTTGGGCTTCTTGATCTCCTGAAGCGGGGTCGAGCCCTTGATGGAGCAGACCTTCTTGCCCTTCAGGGAGGTCGGGCCCGTGATGCCCTTCTCGTCCTGGCGGACCAGGAGGTCGGCGCCGGCCTGCATGTACGGGCCCGCGAAGCCGACCTGCTTCTTGCGCTCGTCGTTGATCGTGTACGTGCCTACGTAGAGGTCGACATCGCCCTTGGAGATGGTGGTCTCACGGACGCCGGAGTCGATCGTCTTGAAGGTGATCTGGTTCGGCTTGAAGCCGAGGTCGGCGGCGACCATCTTGGCGATCTCGATGTCGAAGCCGGAGCGCTTGCCGCTGGAGTCCTGGAAGCCGAGGTACGGCTGGTCGTCCTTGGAGCCAATGACGATCTTGCCGGCCTTCTGGGCCTTCGTCAGGGTCGCGGAGTCGATCTTCACATCGCTCTTCACCGCGTACGTGGGCAGCTTCGGCTGGTTCTTGCCACCCGAGGCCCCGGCGGGCTTGTCACCGGCGTTGCCGGACTCGCCGCCACAGGCGGTGGCGGTCAGCGCGAGCGCGGCGACGGCGGCGGCCGCGGCGGCGGACTTACGGAGCTTCATGGTGAACATCCTTCGTGTCGGCAGATTCGGCAGTAGGAATAAGGCAACACGCGCGCGTGGGCGGCCCATTGGGTGCCCGCGCGGGGCGCGCGTCTAGTGGTGCAGGATCTTCGACAGGAAGTCCTTGGCCCGATCGCTGCGCGGATTGCTGAAGAACTGGTCGGGGACGGCCTCTTCGACGATCCGGCCGTCCGCCATGAAGACGACGCGGTTGGCCGCGGAGCGGGCGAAGCCCATCTCGTGCGTGACCACCACCATCGTCATGCCGTCCCGGGCGAGCTGCTGCATCACTTCCAGGACCTCGTTGATCATCTCCGGGTCGAGCGCCGACGTCGGCTCGTCGAAGAGCATCACCTTCGGGTCCATCGCCAACGCGCGTGCGATGGCGACACGTTGCTGCTGGCCGCCGGAGAGCTGCGCGGGGTACTTGTCGGCCTGCGCGGCGACACCGACGCGGTCGAGAAGCGCACGCGCCTTGTCCTCGGCCGCCTTCTTGTCCGTCTTGCGGACCTTGACCTGCCCCAGCGTCACGTTCTCCAGCACCGTCTTGTGCGCGAAGAGGTTGAACGACTGGAAGACCATTCCCACGTCGGCGCGCAGGCGGGCCAGTTCCTTGCCCTCCTGGGGCAGCGGCTTGCCGTCGATCGTGATGTCGCCGGAATCGACGGTCTCCAGGCGGTTGATCGTGCGGCACAGCGTCGACTTGCCGGAGCCCGACGGGCCGATGACGACGACGACCTCGCCTCGCGCGATGGTCAGGTCGATGTCCTGGAGCACGTGCAACGCGCCGAAGTGCTTGTTGACTCGGCTCAGTGCGACCAGCGCGTCGCCCGCAGGGGGAGTGGCGTCCTTGGTCACCGAAACTTCGGTCATCGGGGTCTTGCTCCGTCCTCCTCGGTTGGGAGGACAGTAGTAACCCCGTACGACCAGCGTCATTACATCTGAGGGGAAATTGAGCATAACGATCCGGCCGCAACCGGACACTATGCGTGAAGGGGGCGCGGGCCGCTCATACCGGCTGCGTAACGGAACACGGCCGTAACCGGAAGGCTCTTGACGTCGTCCTTACTTTTCGGAGTGGATGCCTTGGTGAACCGCGCGGGAGAGGTGAGGGGGCGCAATGAGACTGCTTCTCGTCGAGGACGACGACCACGTGGCCGGTGCCCTTTCGGCGGTCCTGTCCCGGCACGGCTTCGAGGTGCGGCACGCCCGCAGCGGTGAGGAGGCCCTGCAGGCGCTGGTGCCCGAGGCGGACGCCTTCGGCGTCGTACTGCTCGACCTGGGCCTGCCCGACCTGGACGGTTACGAGGTGTGCGGCAGGATCCGCAAGCGCACCACGACGCCGGTGATCATGGTGACCGCGCGTGCGGACGTGCGTTCGCGCATCCATGGGCTCAATCTCGGTGCGGACGACTACGTAGTGAAGCCGTACGACATAGGGGAGCTGCTCGCCCGCATCCACGCGGTGAGCCGCCGCACGGTGCAGGAGGAACCCGCCGCCGTCGTCGACCACGAGGTGCAGTTCGGGGACGTCAGCATCGATCTGCCCACCCGTAAGGTCGCGGTCGCGGGCGAGGCGGTGCAGCTCACCCGCAAGGAGTTCGACCTGCTCGCCCTCCTTGCGCAGCGCCCGGGTGTCGTCTTCCGCAGGGAGCAGATCATCAGCGAGGTGTGGCGGACCAGTTGGCAGGGCACGGGGCGCACCCTGGAGGTGCATGTCGCCTCGCTGCGCTCCAAGTTGCGCATGCCGACCCTCATCGAGACCGTGCGAGGAGTCGGTTACCGGCTCGTCGCCCCGGCCGCGTAACAGAAGCCGTAGAGTCCTGGCGTGCGCGCCCGCCTGCTTCCGCTGCTCATCGTCCTCATGGCGGGTGTGCTGCTCGCGCTCGGCTTTCCGCTCGCCGTGAGCGTGGCCTCCGCCCAGCAGCAGAAGGTGGTCGTCGACCGCATCGACGACACCGCGCGGTTCGCCTCCCTCGCGCAGTTCGTGACCACGCGCCCGGACAAGGCCGGCAGGGGCGAGAAGCTGGTGAGCGACGAGCGGCAGCAGACGCTGCGCACCGAACTCGCCCGCTACCACGACGTGTACGGAATCAAGGCGGGCGTCTTCTACCGCGACCGGGAGCCAATGGGCCGCGCGCCCGACGACTTCCGGGTCCCGTCCGCCACCGTGGGCGGCGCCGTGCGCGCCGCGTTCGACGAGGCGCTGTACTCGCGCGGCAGCCACGATCCGCCGCAGGTGTGGCCGTGGCAGCGGGGCATGCTCGTGGTCGCCTCGCCCGTCATCAGGGACGGTGACGTCGTCGCCGTCGTGGTCACCGAGTCGCCGACCGGCGCGATGCGCAGCAAGACGCTGCGCGGCTGGCTGGTCATCGGCGCCGGTGAGGTGGCCGCGATGCTGCTCGCCGTGGGCGCCGCGCTGCGGCTGACCGGCTGGGTGCTCCGGCCCGTACGGGTCCTGGACGCGACGACCCACGACATCGCCACGGGGCGCCTGAAGTCGCGGGTCGCGGCGGCCGGCGGGCCGCCGGAACTGCGGCGCCTGTCCCAGGCGTTCAACGAGATGGCGGACAACGTCGAGGACGTCCTGGAGCAGCAGCGTGCCTTCGTCGCCGACGCCTCGCACCAGCTGCGCAACCCGCTCGCCGCTCTGCTGCTGCGCATCGACGTACTGGCGCTCGAACTGCCGGAGGGGAACGAGGAGATCGCGTCTGTGAAGGCCGAGGGCAAGCGCCTCGGCCGGGTTCTCGACGACCTGCTCGACCTGGCCCTGGCCGAGCACGCCGCCGCCGACCTCCAGCTCACCGACATCGGTGAGCTGGCCGCCGAGCGGGTGGAGGCCTGGCGCCCGCTGGCGGACGAGAAGGGCGTACGGCTCGTGGCGGACTGCCCGGCCGTGACGGGCTGGGCCGATCCGGTCGCGCTGTCCAGCGCCCTGGACGCCGTGGTCGACAACGCCCTGAAGTTCACGCCCGAGGGCGAGCGGGTGACCGTCACGGCGAGGGCCACCGGAGACGCGACGGTGATCGAGGTCGCCGACGGCGGGCCGGGCCTGGGCGAAGAGGAACTCGCCCGGATCGGCGACCGGTTCTGGCGCAGCGGACAGCACCAGAACATCAAGGGATCCGGGCTCGGCCTGTCCATCTCGCGGGCCCTGCTGGCGGCGGGCGGCGGCTCCCTCGGGTACGCGCGGCGGGAACCGCACGGCCTGGAGGTGACGCTACGGGTGCCCAGGACGGCGCCGGTGCCCGCCCAGGGGGCTGTGGAGCAGGCGCGCGAGGCGAGGAGCGCGGAGAAAGGTTCGGGCCGGGAGACGGCCGCTCAGGGCTTGACCGAGCGGTAGTAGCGGCGCGCGCCCTCGTGGAGGGTGAGCGGGTCCGTGTAGACGGCCGTTCTGAGGTCGACGAGCTGGGCCGCGTGCACCTTCGCCCCGATGTGGTCGCGGCTGTCGATGACCGTACGGGTGACCGCCTCGGTCAGTTCCGGGTCCACGCGGTCGGTCGTCACCAGCAGGTTCGCCACTGCCAACGTGCTGACGGGTTGGCCCTGTTGGGCCGCCGGGTAGGCGTCGGCGGGCATCACGGCGGCCCGGTAGTAGCGCGAGTAGCCGCCCATGGCGTGCAACTTGTCGACCAGTGAGCCGAGTTCGACGAGCCGGATCGGGGCGTCCTCGGACAGCTTCCGTACGTGGTTGGTGGGCAGGCCCCCCGACCAGAAGAACGCGTCGATCTCGCTGGACTCCAGGGCGCGCGGCATGGCGTCTATGCCGATGCCCACCTCGGTGACGTCCTTGCGGACGTCGAGGCCCGCCGCTTTCAGGATCCGCTCGGCGATCAGCCGCACCCCGGAGCTCTGGCCGCCCACCGCCACCTTCATGCCGCGCAGGTCGGCGACCTTCTTCACGGAGGAGGACCGCTTCACGACGAGCTGCATGTAGTCGTCGTAGAGGCGGGCACAGCCACGCAGACGCTCCGCGCCGGGCCGGCGCTCGGACTGGTATTTGGCGACCGCGTCCGCCGCGGCGATGGTGAAGTCGGCCTCGCCGGTGGCCACGCGCACCACGTTCTCCCAGGAGCCCTCGCTGCCCTTGAGCGTGACCCCCAGGTCGGGCAGGTCGCGGTCCACGGCCCGCTCGAGGAGCTTGCCGTACCGCTCGTAGACACCCGTGCGCGCGCCGGTGCTGAAGGTCACCTGGCCGCTGGGCGACTTCTCGCCGAGCGGCAGCAGCCACCACAACAGCAGGCCGAACACCACGAGTCCGGCCGCGGAGCCCATGAGGGCGCTGCGGCGGGTGACGCGGAGGGGCGGCTGCGGCATGGCGTGATCCTGCCAGCTGGGGGCGCGCGGTGACCAGGTTCGGAACGTCCCCTTGCGGTCACGTTCGGTGACGCGCGTGCCACGGCATTCGCGGGACGAGGAAGGCGCCGCAGAAGCACTCCCAGAACCCCATACCCTTGTTGTTATGAGCAGCAGCGACCCGCGTCCGGCCGTGGACGACCGTTCACCGAAGACATACGAAGTACGCACCTACGGGTGTCAGATGAACGTCCACGACTCCGAGCGCTTGTCGGGTCTCCTGGAGGGCGCCGGTTATGTGCGCGCTCCCGAGGGCTCCGACGGCGACGCCGACGTCGTGGTCTTCAACACGTGCGCGGTGCGGGAGAACGCTGACAACAAGCTCTACGGCAACCTCGGACACCTCGCCCCCAAGAAGGCGGAGCGTCCGGGCATGCAGATCGCGGTGGGCGGTTGCCTCGCCCAGAAGGACCGCGACACCATCGTGAAGAAGGCGCCCTGGGTGGACGTCGTCTTCGGCACGCACAACATCGGCAAGCTGCCCGTCCTCCTGGAGCGCGCCCGCGTGCAGGAGGACGCTCAGGTCGAGATCGCCGAGTCCCTGGAGGCCTTCCCCTCCACGCTGCCCACCCGCCGCGAGAGCGCGTACGCGGCCTGGGTGTCGATCTCGGTCGGCTGCAACAACACCTGCACCTTCTGCATCGTCCCGGCGCTGCGCGGCAAGGAGAAGGACCGCAGGACGGGCGACATCCTCGCCGAGATCGAGGCGCTGGTCGGCGAGGGCGTCTCCGAGATCACGCTGCTCGGCCAGAACGTCAACGCCTACGGGAGCGACATCGGCGACCGCGAGGCCTTCAGCAAGCTGCTGCGCGCCTGCGGCTCCATCGAGGGCCTGGAGCGCGTGCGCTTCACGTCCCCGCACCCGCGTGACTTCACGGACGACGTGATCGCCGCGATGGCCGAGACCCCGAACGTGATGCCGCAGCTGCACATGCCACTGCAGTCCGGCTCGGACACGGTCCTGAAGGCGATGCGCCGTTCGTACCGACAGGAACGGTTCCTGAACATCATCGAGAAGGTCCGCGCGGCGATGCCGCACGCGGCCATCACGACCGACATCATCGTGGGCTTTCCCGGCGAGACCGAGGAGGACTTCGAGCAGACGATGCACGTCGTGCGCGAGGCCCGCTTCGCGCAGGCCTTCACCTTCCAGTACTCCAAGCGCCCCGGAACGCCTGCCGCGACCATGGAGGGCCAGATCCCCAAGGAGGTCGTGCAGGCCCGCTACGAGCGCCTCGTCGCCCTCCAGGAGGAGATCTCCTGGGAGGAGAACAAGAAGCAGATCGGCCGCACCGTGGAGCTCATGGTCGCCGAGGGCGAGGGCCGCAAGAACGGCGCCACCCACCGCCTCTCCGGCCGCGCCCCTGACAACCGCCTGGTGCACTTCACCAAGCCCGAGGCCGAGGTGCGACCCGGCGACGTCGTGACCGTCGAGATCACGTACGCGGCCCCGCACCACCTGCTCGCCGAGGGCGAGGTCCTGAACGTGCGCCGCACGCGCGCGGGCGACGCGTGGGAAAAGCGCAACCAGGAGGAGCAGGTCAAGAAGCAGGGCGTGCTGCTCGGCCTGCCGCAGATCGGCGTTCCCGAGCCGCTGCCCGCGGCGACCGGGGGCTGCGCCGTCGACTGACCGGCCTCGTCTCCTGTGGGAAGGCGGCTGCTGCGGAGGCGGCCGCCTTTCTCGTGCGCGGAGGGCGCGCAGTAGGCTGCCGATCATGCTTGTCGCCGCTGCCGCCTGCCCGTGTCCGCCCCTGCTCGTGCCCGAGGTCGCCGCCGGCGCGGCCCCGGAACTGGACGCCGCGCGCGCGGCCTGCGACGAGGCGATCGAGGCGCTGCTCGCTGCCGAGCCGGACCTGGTGTGGATCATCGGCGAGGGCCCGAACACGAGGGTCCACGAGCCGGGGGCCCGCGGCTCCTTCCGCCCCTTCGGCGTCGACCTCGACGTGCGCCTGGGCGCGGCCGGCTCCGAGGCCGTCGAGGAGACGCTGCCGCCCTCCCTCTCCGTAGGCGCGTGGCTGCTCGCGCGCGCGGGGTGGGCCGGTGAGGTGCGCGGCTACGAGGTGGCGGGCGATGGAGCGGCGTTCACCGGCGCCGCCGACGCCGAGCGGGTCGGCTTCCTCGTCATGGGCGACGGCACGGCCTGCCGCACGCTCAAGGCGCCCGGCTACCTGGACGCGCGCGCCGAGGGCGTGGACGCGGCCGTCGCCGCGGCGCTGCGCGATCTCGACGTCGACGGCACGCTCGCGAACCTCGACGCCGATCTCGCCCGGGAGCTGAAGATCTCCGGACGCGCCCCGTGGCAGCTCCTCAGCGCCGCCTGGGGCGGGCGCGACGGCACGGGCCGCCTTCTGTACGAGGACGCGCCCTACGGAGTGGGCTACTTCGTGGCGTCCTGGACGTGACGCGACCCGCGTAAGGCGCAGCAGAACACCGCGACGGCCGCGGAGCCCAGAGCTCCGCGGCCGTCGCGGTGTTGTGGGGGAGGGGCAGGCCTCACGACGCCGGTGGTGGGGGCGGCGACGGCGGATCGCCCCCGTCCCTGTCGTTCCCGTCGCCCCTGTCGCCCTTCGTGTCCGGCGCGGACATCCGGCCGACGGCGTCCTTCGCCTTGTCCGTGCCCGTCCGGATCTTGTCGCTGTACTTGCCCTTGGTCTTCTCGTCGACCAGCTTGCCGGCCTTGTCCAGGCCCTGGTCGATCTTGTCCCCGTGCTGCTGCGCGAGGTCCGAGACCTTGTCCTTGGCGGGGCCGAACTTGGCCTTCAACGAGTCCAGGAAGCCCATGGCTGCACCTTCCGTCGCACCGAACTCTCGGGAGCTACTTCCGGGCGCCCTCGCCTGCCTCGTTGTCCGCGGCCTGCTCCGCGGACTGCTGCTTCGGGATCTCCACGCCCTCCACCGCGGTGGCCTCGGTGCTCTCGCCCTCGGCCGCGGCCTCCGGGGCCTCCTGCTCCCCGGTGGGAGCCGCGGCGGCCTCGGTGGGCTCCTCGGCATCCGCCGCCTCCGGAGCGGCCGTCAGAGTGGCGGCCTGGGTCTCGGCGGTTGACGCCTCGTCCGCAGCGCTGGCCTTCCGGCGAAACCTGGCAAAAACGCCCATTTCAACTCCATACGTTACTCGTGTGGGCGAAATCCCGCCCTGACCCGGTGCGTCCCATTGCGACGGCCGGGGCGCCGGCTCTCGAAACCGGCGGCTGGAACCTCGCAACAGGCAACGAACCCGGACCTGTGGCGTCACGTAGCTCATTCGTGAACAGCTGCCCGGGTTTGCGAGACTGGGGCGGTGAGTAGCGCAGCTCCCGCCCCGCGGGTCATCGCCGTCGTCGGGCCGACCGCGGCAGGAAAGTCAGATCTAGGCGTGTTCCTGGCCAAGGAACTCGGCGGCGAGGTGGTCAACGCCGACTCGATGCAGCTGTACCGAGGGATGGACATCGGTACCGCCAAGCTGACGCCCGAGGAGCGCGACGGGGTGCCGCACCACCTCCTGGACATCTGGGACGTCACCGAGGCCGCCAGTGTCGCGGAGTACCAGCGCCTCGCCCGCGCGGAGATCGACCGGCTGCTCGCGGCGGGCCGCTGGCCCGTCCTCGTCGGCGGATCGGGACTCTACGTAAGGGGTGCCGTCGACAAGATGGAGTTCCCCGGCACCGACCCCGAGGTCCGCGCCCGCCTGGAGGACGAGCTCCGGCTGCGCGGCTCCGGCGCCCTGCACGCGCGCCTCGCCGCCGCCGACCCGGAGGCCGCCACGGCGATCCTGCCGAGCAACGGGCGGCGCATCGTCCGCGCCCTCGAGGTCATCGAGATCACGGGCAAGCCGTTCACCGCCAATCTGCCGGGACACGACTCCGTCTACGACACCGTCCAGATCGGCGTGGACGTGGCTCGGCCCGAACTCGACGAACGCATCGCCACGCGCGTGGACCGCATGTGGGAGGCGGGCCTCGTCGACGAGGTGCGCGCGCTGGAGGCCCAGGGGCTGCGCGAGGGCCGTACGGCATCGCGCGCGCTCGGCTACCAGCAGGTGCTCGCGGCGCTCGCGGGCGAGTGCACGCTGGACGAGGCGCGCGCGGAGACCGTCCGCGCCACCAAGCGCTTCGCGCGCCGTCAGGACTCGTGGTTCCGACGCGACCCGCGGGTGCATTGGCTCAGTGGGGCCGAGACGGAACGCGGGGAACTCCCGGCTCGCGCAATGTCGTTGGTCGAACGACCGGTTACAGCCTGATCACGTGATGGCATCGGGACGCTCCGGCCGTCATCCCGGCCTCTGTGGGCGTGCCATCATCGACCATCGATCGACCAGTGGAGTCCGGAGTGGGAGGGCGCGTGGCGATGGAGGCCGGCCCTCGTGACACCGCACCAGGCGGAGAGCAGCTCAGTACCGACGGTCCTGAGGCGGGCGCCGACGGCGTGATCGCCGACGGCCCCACCCCGGAGGAACTCGCCGCGCAGGACGAGGGCCAAGAGGTCGAGGTCGAGCTGCGCCCGCAGCGCAGGCTTCGCATCTGGCAGCTGGCACCCATCGTGATGCTGGCCGCGATCGGCTCACTGATGTTCGCGTTCCCGCTGTTCTTCGAGTTCGGCGACGGCGGCGCGGTCGTCGCCATGCTCGGCCTCCTGATCAGTTCCTGCGCCGCGGGCTGGGGCATGATGGCCGCCCGCCGGGTCGGCTACACGCTGCCGGGACTGCCGCCGCGGGGCTCGGGCAGCTGGCCGGACTGGCGGGTCGTGGGGGCGTACGTGGTCGTCGTCGCGGCGGTGGCCGTGCTCGCCGTGTGGCGCGTCGCACGCCTGCGCTGACCGCGCTCCGCGCCTCGTGCGGCACTCCGCCGACCAGGTTGTCGGTCCGATCTCGTACGATCGAGAAATGAGCACCTTCCTCAAGGGTCACGGGACCGAGAACGACTTCGTGATCATCCCGGACCCGGAGAACGCCGTCGCGCTCTCGCCGACCGCCGTCGCCGCCCTGTGCGACCGCCGGGCCGGCATCGGGGGCGACGGTGTGCTCCACGTCGTGCGCAGCGCCGCGCACCCTGAGGCGCGGCACATGGCCGACGAGGCGGAGTGGTTCATGGACTACCGCAACGGCGACGGCTCGGTGGCCGAGATGTGCGGCAACGGAGTGCGGGTCTTCGCCCGCTACCTCCAGCACGCCGGGCACGTCGGCGAGGGCGACCTCGCCGTGGCCACCCGGGGCGGCGTCAAGGTGGTCCACATCGACAAGGAAGGCCTGATCACGGTCGGCATGGGCAAGGCGGCGCTCCCCGAGGGCGGCGTCACGGTCAGCGTCGACGAGCGGACCTGGCCCGCGACGAACGTGAACATGGGGAACCCGCACGCGGTCGCCTTCGTGGCCGACCTCGCGCACGCGGGCTCGCTGTACGAGGCACCCCCCTTCGCTCCGGCGAACGCATACCCGGAGGGTGTGAACGTCGAGTTCGTCGTCGACCGCGGCCCGCGGCACGTCGCCATGCGCGTGCACGAGCGGGGCTCCGGCGAGACCCGCTCCTGCGGCACCGGCGCCTGCGCCGTGGCCGTCGCTGCCGCCCGCAGGGACGGCCTGGACCCGGCGGTGACCGGGGCTCCTGTCACATACGAGATCGATCTGCCCGGAGGCAGGCTGACGATCACCGAGCGTGCGGACGGCGAGATCGAGATGACCGGTCCCGCCGTGATCGTCGCGGAGGGTCGGCTCGACACCGACTGGTTCGCGGCGATCGAAACCGTAAACCAGTGAACCTTCGCTCGAATGGGTGATCCGTTTCACGCTCGGCGAGAGCGGGACTGCGCCACGTGATGGGCTCGGTAGCATCAAGCACCGGTCCGGACGGGTGCCGCCGCCAGCCCGCCGCCGGTCGACAAAGCCGGAGGTGCTCATGAGTGCGGAGGCGACCAACCCCGCGAACCCGGGACCGATCACGCCCGGATCGCAGCGCCGGCGCGGCCGCCCTCGGATCGACCTGCGACGTCTCGGCCGCGCCGCACTCCTCGGCCCCACCGCGCGCGGCCGCCTCCCCGACGCGATCGGCCACGTGGCGGAGGCCCACCGGGCCCACTACCCCGAGGCCGCCCTGGAGCCGCTGCACCGCGCCTACGTGCTGGCCGAGTCCTCGCACCGCGGTCAGATGCGCAAGAGCGGCGAGCCGTACATCACACACCCGCTCGCGGTGACGCTGATCCTCGCCGAGCTGGGCGCGGAGACCACGACGCTGACGGCCTCCCTGCTCCACGACACGGTCGAGGACACCGAGGTCACGCTCGACCAGGTGCGCAAGGAGTTCGGCGAGGAGGTCGCCTATCTCGTCGACGGCGTGACCAAGCTGGAGAAGGTCGACTACGGAGCGGCGGCCGAACCCGAGACCTTCCGCAAAATGTTGGTCGCGACCGGCAGCGACGTGCGCGTCATGTCGATCAAACTCGCCGACCGCCTGCACAACATGCGCACGCTCGGCGTCATGCGCCAGGAGAAGCAGGAACGGATCGCCAAAGTCACCCGTGACGTTCTGATCCCGCTCGCGGAGCGCCTGGGCGTGCAGGCGCTGAAGACCGAGCTCGAGGACCTCGTGTTCGCGATCCTGCGCCCCGAGGAGTACGGGCAGACGCGCGAGCTCATGACGTCCTACGCCCAGTGCACCGAGGGCTCCCTCGCGGGCTTCGCGACCGAGCTGCGCTCAGTGCTGCGCGAAGCGGGCCTGAGCGCCGAAGTCCTCATCAGGCCGCGGCACTTCGTCTCCGTCCACCGGGTGCGCCGCAAGCGCGGCGAGCTGCGCGGGGCCGACTTCGGGCGCCTTCTCGTGCTCGTGAACGAGGACGCGGACTGTTACGGCGTCCTCGGCGAACTGCACACGTGTTTCACGCCGGTGGTCTCGGAGTTCAAGGACTTCATCGCGGTACCGAAGTTCAACCTGTACCAGTCGCTGCACACCGCGGTCGCACGCAAGGACGGCGAGGTCGCCGAAGTCCTCATCCGTACGCACCAGATGCACAAGGTGGCGGAGGCGGGCGTCGTGGCGCTCGGCAATCCGTACGCGCCCTCCGGCGAGGAGCATCTGGACACCGTGGGCGAGCGCTCCGACCCCACGCGCCCCGGCTGGCTGAACAGGCTCCTCGACTGGCAGCAGTCCGCGCCGGACACCGACACCTTCTGGTCGACCCTGCGCGAGGACCTCGCCCAGGACCGCGAGATCGCCGTCTTCCGGCCCGACGGCGGCACCATCGGCCTCCCCGCCGGCGCCAGTTGTGTCGACGCCGCGTACGCGCAGTACGGCGAGGACGCCCACGCCGTCATCGGCGCGCGGGTCAACGGCCGCCTGGCGACGCTCAGTACGGTCCTCGGCGACGGCGACACGGTCCAGCTGCTCATGGCGGGAGTGGAGGGTAGCGCCGCCTCCGAGCCGTCGGTCGCCTGGCTCGACCACGCGCGTACGCCCGCCGCGCGCATCGCCATCCGCCGATGGCTTGCCGCCCATCCCGAGGGGCCGAGCGCGCCCCAGTCGCCGCCCAGAGCCCCGTACAGCGGCCCCTCGGCGCGGCCCTCCGCGGCGAACGCCGTGGTCGACCAGCCGGGCGCCACGGTGCGCCTCGCGGGCTGCTGCACGCCCGTGCCGCCCGACGAGGTGACCGGGTTCTCCGTGCGCGGCGGTGTCGTGACCGTGCACCGGGTCGCCTGCTCGGGAGTGGCGCGCATGAAGGACGCGGGGCGCGCGGAGGTCGGGGTGCGCTGGGCGGATGCCGACGCGGAGCCCGCCGAGTACCGGGTGACGCTGATCGCCGAGTCGTTCAGCCGCCCCCACCTGCTCGCCGACCTGACCGAGGCCATAGCGCTGGAGGGCGTCGCCATCATCTCGGCGACCGTCGACCCGCCGGACCAGGGCCGCGTCCGGCACACGTACACGCTCCAACTCCCGGACGCCGGGCACCTCCAGGGCCTCATGCGGGCGATGCGCAACGTTCCGGGGGTGTACGACGTGGGGCGCACGCGGCACGCGGCGGCGGGCGCGCTGTAGGACCACCCGGAACCCTCGTTCGGGTGGTGCGGCGCGTGCTGTACCGTGCACAGGGGCGCGCGCTGATAGCCGTAGGTCATGCTGCTCAGCTCCCGAACGCCCCGCGTCGCCGCTCTCCTCGCCGCCGGCGCCTCACTCGCCCTTGTCGCCGCGGCCGCGCCCGCCGAGCCGCTCGGCATCGGCGACCGGCTCTTCCCGCACCTGGGCAACCCCGGCTACGACGTCACCGACTACGACATCTCGTTCACGTACCACGGTGACAACAACAAGCCGCTGGACGCCGTCACCAGGATCAACGCCCGGGCGACCGCGGCGCTCGAGCGGATCAACCTCGACTTCTCGCACGGCACCGTCCGTTCGGTGACGGTCAACGGGGCGCCGGCGCGGTACGCCACCAAGGGCGAGGACCTGGTCGTCACGCCCGCCACGGCGGTGATGCCGGGCCAACCGCTGAAGATCGACGTACGGCACACCAGCGACCCCAGGCCCGGCAAGAAGGAAATCGGCTGGCTGCGCACCAAGGACGGCCTCGCGATGGCCAACCAGGCCGACGCGGCGCACCGGGTGTTCCCGTCCAACGACCATCCCTCCGACAAGGCGTACTTCACCTTCCGGGTCACCGCCCCCAAGGAGTACACGGCGGTCGCCAACGGTCTCCCCGTCGCGAAGAACGGCCTGCCTGCCGCGAACACGCGACAAGGAGGAGCCACGCAGTGGGTCTACCGCACCGCCCACCCCATGGCCACGGAGCTGGCCCAGGTCTCCATCGGCCGCTCCGCCGTGCTGCACCAGAAGGGCCCGGACGGACTTCCCGTGCGCGATGTCGTGCCGGCCAAGGACGTCAAGGCGCTGAAACCCTGGCTCAAGAAGACGCCGGGCCAGATCGCCTGGATGGAGGGGAAGGTCGGCAACTACCCCTTCGAGAACTACGGGCTGCTGATCGCCCACGCCTCCACCGGCTTCGAACTCGAGACGCAAACGCTCTCTCTCTTCGAGAGAGACCTGTTCACGCGCTCCGCGTACCCGAAGTGGTACGTCGAGTCGATCATGGTCCATGAGCTGGCGCACCAGTGGTTCGGCGACAGCGTCAGCCCCCGCACCTGGTCCGACCTGTGGCTCAACGAGGGCCACGCCACCTGGTACGAGTCCCTGTACGCCCAGGAGAAGGGCGAGCGACCCATGGTGAAGCGGATGCGCGCCGCCTACCGCGCGTCCGACGCCATGCGCGCCGACGGCGGCCCGCCCGCCGCGCCCAAGAAGCCCACGAGCGACGGCAAGATCAGCATCTTCCGGCCGGTCGTCTACGACGGCAGCGCCCTGGTCCTCTACGCCCTGCGCCAGGAGATCGGCGCGGACGCCTTCCAGCGCCTGGAGCGCACCTGGCTGGCCACGCACCGTGACTCCACCGCCACGACCGCGGACTTCGTGAAGCTGGCCTCGCAGCTGGCCGGACGGGACCTGAGCGGCTTCTTCGACGCCTGGCTCTACGGGAAGAAGACGCCTCCCATGCCGGGCCACCCGGACTGGAAGTCCGACCCGGTGTCGAAGCACTGACACGGGGAAACAATCCAGATGACGAGACGGCCCGTACCGTGCGAATATCGACGTCGTCGACGGCGCGGGCCACCGGATCGGCGCTCGCGGGAATCCCCGGAGCAGGTCGGGCGTTGTCACACATGACGGGTGGGACACCCGTCGCGTATCCCGAATCCCACAGACGTAAGGACCCAATGACCTCCTCTTCTTCCCCTTCCCAGGACGCGCAGAACATGGTGCAGAACCACACCGAGAGCCTTCGGGCCGATGCCCTGATGGAAGAGGACGTCGCCTGGAGCCACGAGATCGACGGAGAGCGGGACGGCCACCAGTTCGACCGCTCCGAGCGCGCGGCTCTGCGCCGTGTCGCCGGCCTCTCCACCGAGCTCGAGGACGTCACCGAGGTCGAATACCGACAGCTCCGCCTGGAGCGCGTGGTCCTCGTCGGCGTGTGGACGTCGGGAACGGTTCATGACGCGGAGAACTCCCTCGCGGAGCTCGCCGCCCTCGCCGAGACGGCCGGTGCGCTGGTGCTCGACGGCGTGATCCAGCGCCGCGACAAGCCGGACGCTGCGACGTACATCGGCTCCGGCAAGGCCATGGAACTGCGCGACATCGTGCTCGAGACCGGAGCGGACACCGTCGTGTGCGACGGTGAGCTCAGCCCCGGCCAGCTCATCCACCTGGAAGACGTCGTCAAGGTCAAGGTGGTCGACAGGACCGCCCTGATCCTCGACATCTTCGCCCAGCATGCCAAGTCCCGAGAGGGCAAGGCACAGGTCGCGCTCGCGCAGATGCAGTACATGCTGCCGCGCCTGCGTGGTTGGGGTCAGTCGCTGTCCCGGCAGATGGGTGGCGGCGGCTCCGGCTCCTCGGGCGGCGGCATGGCCACCCGTGGTCCCGGTGAGACCAAGATCGAGACGGACCGGCGCCGGATCCGCGAGAAGATGGCGAAGATGCGCCGTGAGATCGCGGAGATGAAGACCGGCCGCGACATCAAGCGCCAGGAGCGCCGCAGGCACAAGGTGCCCTCGGTGGCCATTGCCGGGTACACCAACGCCGGCAAGTCCTCGCTCCTCAACCGCCTTACGGGCGCGGGCGTCCTGGTGGAGAACTCGCTGTTCGCCACCCTCGACCCGACCGTGCGCCGGGCCGAGACCCCGAGCGGCCGCCTGTACACGCTGGCCGACACGGTCGGTTTCGTACGGCATCTGCCGCACCACCTCGTGGAGGCGTTCCGCTCGACCATGGAAGAGGTCGGAGACTCCGACCTGATCCTGCACGTCGTCGACGGTTCGCACCCGGTGCCGGAGGAGCAGCTCGCCTCCGTGCGCGAGGTCATCCGCGACGTCGGGGCGACGAATGTGCCCGAGATCGTGGTGATCAACAAGGCGGACGCGGCCGACCCGTTGGTGCTGCAGCGGCTGCTGCGCGTCGAGAAGCGCGCGATCGCCGTCTCGGCCCGCTCGGGCCAGGGCATCGAGGAGCTCCTGGAGCTCATCGACGCCGAACTGCCGCGCCCCGCGGTCGAGATCGAGGCCCTCGTGCCGTACACGCACGGCCAGCTGGTCGCGCGGGCGCACGCCGACGGCGAGGTGATCTCCGAGGAGCACACCCCGGAGGGCACGCTCCTGAAGGCGCGCGTCCACGAGGAACTCGCGGCGGAACTCACGCCGTACGCTCCGGCGGCCGTCGCTGGCTGACCGCTCGTACGAGGTACCGACGTACCGAACATGGCTGAGCCCCTCTCCGGTCGACCGGAGAGGGGCTCAGCCATGAGAACGGCCGCTCGCGCGGCGCGTGCCTACTGCCCGGCGAACTTCTTGCTCACCGAGTCGTAGATCCCCTTGGCCTCCTTGCCGAGC
This sequence comes from Streptomyces sp. NPDC051684, assembly GCF_044453445.1. Classification (NCBI taxonomy): domain Bacteria; kingdom Bacillati; phylum Actinomycetota; class Actinomycetes; order Kitasatosporales; family Streptomycetaceae; genus Streptomyces; species Streptomyces sp. NPDC051684. The sequence continues at coordinate 25,340 of NZ_JBITCS010000006.1, forward strand.
CGCGGGCCCGCGAGCCAGCCCGCAGTCACCGGGCCGATCGAGGTGTTGGACACCAGGGCCGGCTTGCCGTCGGCGCCCTGGCCGACCCAGCCGCCACCGGACGAACCGCCCGTCATGGTGCAGCCGATGCGGTACATCGTCGGGTCCGCGTCGTTCAGCGAGAGCCGGCCCGGCCGGTCCGCGCACTGGTACAGCCGCTGCCCGTCGAACGGCGGCGCCGCCGGGTAGCCCTTCGCGGTCAGCTGCGCGACCTTGGGCACTGCCGGCGCGTTGAAGTTCACCGGGAGCGCCGCACCCACCGTCTCCTCGAGGGACCGGGTGGTGCCGCCCTTCTCCGGCGTCACATGGATCACCGCGAAGTCGTACGATGCGCCCGCCCCGCCGCTCGGGCCGCCCTGCGCGATCCACTGGTCGGACGTCAGCGCCGCGTCACCCCACCACACGCCGTACGGCGCGACCTCGTTCTTGGGCGCGTTCTGCAGCTCCTGCGCGGACTTGCCGCTGTCGTTGTACGAGGGCACGAAGGCGATGTTGCGGTACCAGCCGCCGTTCTTGCCCGCGTGCACGCAGTGGCCCGCCGTCCAGAGCATGTTGGACTCGCCGGGGTGCGCGGGGTCGGTGACCACGGTCGCCGAGCAGACCATCGAACCCTTGGGGCCGTCGAAGAACAGCTTGCCCGCGTACGGGGCGTTCGCGTGGTACGGAGTGGACACGCCCGCGGCCGCCACCGGCTTCGGCTCCGGGTCCGTCACACCCTGGTCGCCGGATAGGTCGTTCTCGTCGACCTCGCCGCCGGTGTGCTTGTCGGCGTCCCGCATCCGGTTGGAGTCCCACAGACCGGCGATGATCGGGTTGACGAAGTCCTGCGCCTCACGCAGCCACTTGTCCTTGTCCCAGTTCTTCCACTCGCCGTCCTTCCACTTGTCCGGATCGATCCCGTGCTCCTTGAGCCGGTCCCCGATGTCGTCCGGGATCTTGAACTTGCCATCGCCCGCGGATGCCGAGGCGGTCGGCTTGTCGTTCGCGTTGTTCTCGCTCGGGCCGCAGGCCGTGGCGGTCAGAGCGACCACGGCACCGAGCGCGACCGCCGCCGCCACGGGGGACGTTCTGCTGCGCGCGCCTCGAGCGCGGCGCGCGGCGAACTGCGGGCGTATGGGTCGCATGTCGTGAATCCCCCTGGGCTTCGAAAGCTTGAACTGCCGTACGCGTGCGGTGGGGACGAGGCGAACCTCGCCGTCTCCGAACGGCACACCACCCTATGCCGGTGCCGTCGGGGACGGCCGACGGAACAGCAACGGTTCCGTCACGGAGGGATCTTGGAGCCGGTACGGATCGTTACGGGGCGGCGCGGTTCGGACTCATGGTGCGGGAGCGGCGGTTGCGGTGGCCCGTCGGCGCGGCAGGCCGCGAGCCGCGGCGGCGACGGGCCACTGGCAAAGGTCTGCTCATGAGTCCCGTACGAGCCGTGTTCCTCCGCCCGCCCCGTCGTTGGTACGTACGGGGGAACCGCGGTCGGCGTTCAGCGCACGCCGACCGGCCCCGCCGATCGGTGAGTCGAGGGGCCTTTTCGGCCGTATATCCAGCGGGAGGACCAACAGCCGTGGCGGTGACCGATCCTGTGCCTGTGACCGACCCTGAGATCATTGCGGCGCCCGCCGTGCCCGCCGCATCCGGCGGGGGAACACCGGGGGCCCCTGCCCGCGACACCGTCGCGCACGAGGGCATCCTGCGCCGTCAGTGCGCGCGGGAGTCCGCGGCGCGCACCTATGCGCGCGCCCTGCCGATCGTGCCGGTGCGGGCCCGCGGGCTCACCATCGAGGGCGCCAACGGCCGTCGCTATCTGGACTGCCTGTCCGGGGCGGGGACCCTCGCGCTCGGCCACAACCATCCCGTGGTGCTGGAGGCCATCCGCAAGGTGCTCGACTCGGGCGCGCCGCTGCACGTCCTGGACCTGGCCACGCCGGTGAAGGACGCGTTCACCACCGAGCTGTTCCGCACGCTGCCGCCCGGCCTGGCCGACCGGGCCCGCATCCAGTTCTGCGGACCCGCGGGCACCGACGCCGTCGAGGCCGCCCTGAAACTGGTCCGCACCGCCACCGGCCGCTCGGGCCTGCTCTCCTTCGCCGGCGCCTATCACGGGATGACCGCTGGAGCGCTCGAAGCGTCCGGCGGGGCGCAAGACGTCCGCGTCACGCGCCTGCCGTACCCGCAGGACTACCGCTGCCCCTTCGGTATCGGAGGCCCGCGCGGCGCCGAACTCGCCGCTCGCTGGACCGAGTCGCTCCTCGACGACACCAAGTCCGGGGTGCCGCAGCCCGCGGGCATGATCCTCGAACCGGTGCAGGGGGAGGGCGGCGTCATCCCCGCCCCCGATGCCTGGCTGCGCCGGATGCGAGCCGTCACCGAGCACCGCTCGATCCCGCTCGTCGTCGACGAGGTGCAGACCGGTGTCGGCCGCACCGGCGCCTTCTGGGCCGTGGAGCACAGCGGCGTCGTGCCCGACGTCATGGTCCTGTCCAAGGCCATCGGAGGCAGCCTGCCGCTTGCCGTGTTCGTCTACCGGGACGACCTCGACGTCTGGCCTCCGGGGGCGCACGCGGGCACCTTCCGCGGCAACCAACTCGCGATGGCCGCGGGCGCCGCCACCCTCTCGTACGTCCGCGAGAACGCCCTCGCCGAGCGTGCCGCCGACCTCGGCACCCGGATGCTCGAGCAACTCCGCAAGCTCTCCACCGAGTTCGACTGCGTCGGCGAGGTCCGCGGGCGCGGCCTCATGATCGGCGTCGAACTCGTCGACCCGGACGGCGCCGCCCCCACGCCCGCCGCCGCGGAACTCGCCGACGACCTGCTGTTGGCCGGGGCTGCCCCACTCCCGGCCGCGCCCCGACTCGCCGCCGCCGTCCGCGATGCCTGTCTGCACCGCGGCCTGATCGTCGAACTGGGCGGCCGCCACTCCAGCGTTGTCCGCCTGCTGCCTCCCCTGACCATCACTGACGAGCAGGCCGCGGCCATCGTGGACCGGCTCGCCGACGCCTTGGCGGCCGTCTCCCGCACCCGCCGTCACGAGCAGTAGGAGCGCCCGACGACACACCGCCACCAGCGACGGCAGTGACACGCCGGACCGGCCGGCCCACCGCCTCACGGAGCCCACCACCCCACGCTAGGAAGCCAGTTGAACGCCACCCCCGCATCCGACGGCCGTTCCCGTCCCACCGCCGGCGGATCCTGTGACACGCGAGCCCCGCGCGGCCAGGAGCCCGACTCGATCCCTCGGCAGCAGGGCGGCGACCAGGAGACCGATCGCCCCCGCACCCCCGTCGTCGATCTCCTGGAGCACCCGGACCCCGCGACGGCCGCCCAACTGGCAGCGGTCGAGAACCTGCTGCGCTGCTGGGTGCGTGAGAACAACATCGCTCCTCCTCCCTTCGGCGCGCTCCGCATCCCGCTGCCCGCGAGCGGCACCGTCCTCCTCGTCCCGGTCCATTACTGGTCACCCTCCGGCTGGCACCGCTTCGGCCTGCCGCACCTGGAGAACGCGCCGTCGCACGCCCCCGGCGTGGACGCCGTCGCGCTCGCCGCCCTCTTGAGCAGGGAGTCGGGCCACGGCGAAGCCGACGCCCCCGCCGCCGTCGGCGACTCTGCCCAGGACGCCCCCGCACCCGCCCCGGCCACCCGCGCACCCGACGGCGACAGCGGTGACCTGGTGGATCGCGTCGCCGATTCGCTGCGCCGCACCACCGACTTCATCGCGGACCGCCGCCACCGCCCCGAGGACCAGGCCGACCCCTTCCTCGCCGCGGAGCAGGCGCTGCTCCTCGGACACCCGCTGCACCCGACCCCGAAGAGCCGCGAAGGGCTCTCCGACGCCGAAGCGGGCCGCTACTCACCGGAGTTGCGTGGCTCCTTCCCCCTGCACTGGATCGCCGTCTCCCCGGACGTCCTCGCCCACGACTCGGCCTGGACCGAAGACGGCCGCGCCCGCACCGCCGCCGAGCTCACCGCACACCTGGCAGGCACCGGGCTCCCATTGCCCGCAGGGCACGCCGCGCTGCCCGTGCACCCATGGCAACTGCGGGAACTGCGTGACCGCCCCGCCACCGCCGCCCTCCTGGACGCCGGACTGCTGCGCGACCTGGGCCCGCACGGCGAACCCTGGTTCCCCACCTCCTCCGTCCGCACGCTGTACCGGCCGGGCGCGCCGGCCATGCTCAAGCTCTCCCTCGGCCTGCGCATCACCAACTCCCGCCGGGAGAACCTCCGCAAAGAACTTCACCGGGGCGTCGAGGTCCACCGGCTCCTCGGCACGGGCCTCGCCGAGCAGTGGCAGGCCGCGCACCCCGGCTTCGACGTCCTCCGCGACCCGGCCTGGCTCGCCGTCGACGGCCCGGACGGCGAGCCCGTGCCGGGTCTTGACGTGATGATCCGCACCAACCCCTTCCGCTCCCACGACGACGCGGTGTGCGTCGCCGGCCTCGTCTCGCCCCGGCCGACCGCCCACCCCGCCGCCGACTCGACCGCCGCCCCGGCCGACCGCACCGGCCACCCGGCCATGAGCTCCCGCCTCGCCGACACCGTGACCCGACTCGCGGCCCGCACCGGACGGACCCGCGAAGCCGTGTCCACCGAGTGGTTCGTGCGGTATCTGGAACACGTCGTACGCCCCGTGCTCTGGCTCGACGGCGAAGCCGGCGTCGCCCTGGAGGCCCACCAGCAGAACACCGTGCTGCTCCTGGACGCCGACGGCTGGCCCGTCGGCGGACGCTCCCGGGACAACCAGGGTTACTACTTCCGCGAGTCCCGCCGCGCCGAGCTCGAACAACGGCTGCCGGGCATCGGCGTGCACAGCGACACCTTCGTCGACGACGACGTCACCGATGAGCGATTCGCCTACTACCTCGCCATCAACAACATCCTCGGCCTGATCGGAGCCTTCGGTTCCCAACGCCTCGCCGACGAACAGCTGTTGATCGCCACGTTCCGCCGCTTCCTCGGCGAGGCAGCCCGCGGACCGAACCGGCAGCGCAGCACACTGCCGAGCCTGCTGCTCGACTCGCCCACGCTGCGCTGCAAGGCCAACATGCTCACCCGGCTGCACGGCCTCGACGAACTCGTCGGTCCTGTCGACACCCAGTCCGTCTACGTCACCATCGCCAACCCCTTTCATTCCCGTCGTACCTGAGAGGAGCGTCGCCGTGCCTCCCACCGATGCGAGCACCGACGCCGACACCACTCCCACCACCGACCGCCACGCGCCCGCCCCACCTGCCGCGAACGCGAACGCCGACGACGCCAGCCACGTCGACAACGCCGACAACGCAGGCCATGTCGACAGCGCAGGCGACGCGGACAATGCAGCCGACGCGGCCAACGCGGCGGGTGCGCAGGGCGCTCGGAGCGCGGAGCACACGTGGAGCGCGGACGGTGCGGACGGCGCGGACTGTGCCGACTTCCAGGACACCCTGGACCTGCGGCTCCCCGACGAACTGCTCGCGCTCCTCGCGGAGCAGGCCGGCGGCCGCCGAGACACTCCCGAGCCCACGGCCGTGACCGAGCACGACCTGCTGGACGACGTGGGGGAGTGGGGACCGGTCACCACTCCCTCAGGCGTGTTCCAGCTCGTCCCGGTGCGTGTCGAGCGAGACCTGGCGGTCATCAGCCGCTGGATGAACGATCCCGCCGTGGCCGCCTTTTGGGAACTCGCGGGACCCGCCACCGTCACCGCGGAGCACCTGGCGCCCCAACTCGACGGCGACGGACGCAGCGTGCCCTGCCTCGGCGTCCTCGACGGCGTGCCCATGAGCTACTGGGAGATCTACCGCGCCGACCTCGACCCGCTGGCCCGCCACTACCCCGCCCGCCCGCACGACACCGGAATCCACCTCCTCATCGGTGGCGTCGCCGACCGCGGACGAGGACTCGGCACCACGCTGCTCAAAGCCGTCGCCGACCTCGTACTCGATCATCGCCCGCGCTGTGCGCGCGTCATCGCGGAACCCGACCTTCGCAACACCCCCTCCATCTCCGCCTTCTTGGGCGCGGGATTCCGCTTCTTCGCCGAGGTGGACCTCCCCGACAAACGGGCCGCGCTCATGGTCCGTGACCGCGCCCTGCGCAACGTGCTCCAGGCCAGTCACTCTCAGTAACGAACCTCGACCCGATCCGGTTCCCGTCCGAGGAGTCCCCGTGCCGAATCCGTCCGTCGCCCCGAGTTCCGAAGAGCCGACCGAGCTGTACGACCCGCCCGAGCTCACATCCGGGAACTGGGACAGGGCGGGCGCCCGGCTACTGGCCAAGCTGATCGGCGAATGCGCCTACGAGGACATCCTGCGACCGACGGCCCTGGCTCCGGACGGCCCCGGCGCCCGCCGCTACACCCTGTCCCTCCCCGCGGGCCGGCCCGACGGAGTCGGCGCGGCCGAGGCCGGTACGGTCGAAGGCGAAGAGAAGAAGGCGGGCACGGGGGAGACGGGCGGCACCTTCCACTTCCGCGCTCGCCGCGGCGCGTACGGCAGCTGGCAGGTCGACCCGGCGAGCATGGAGTGGGAACCCGAGCCGCCGCGCAAGGACGGGCCGACCGAACAGGCGGGACCCGAGCCCAACGGAACGCCCGGATCTCCCGGAACCTCCGGAACCGCAGGAACCGCCCAAGCCGACGACGGACCCGAGGGACGCAAGCCCTGCACCGATCCGCTCGCCTTCCTCCTGCGCGCCAAGCACGCCCTCGGCCTCGACGGCAGCACCCTCGGCCATCTCATCCGCGAACTCACCGTCACCCTCGCCGCCGACGCCCGCCTCGACCACACCGCACTCACCGCGGCCCAACTGGCCGAGCTGGGATACGCGGAGCTCGAAGGGCACCAGACCGGCCACCCCTGGCTCGTCCTGAACAAGGGGCGTCTCGGGTTCTCCGCGACCGACACGTCACGCTGGGCGCCGGAATCGCGCCGCCCCACCCGCCTCCCGTGGATCGCCGTGCACACCGGACTCGCCACGTACCGGGGCGTCGCGGCGCTCGAGGACCCCGCTTCCCTCTATGCCCGCGAACTCGACGAACCGACCCGGGCGTCGTTCGCACAGGCGCTCCGCTCGCGCGGCCTGGATCCGGCGGCGTACCTCTACCTCCCGGTGCATCCCTGGCAGTGGGACGACATCGTGCTGCCGCTCTTCGCACCGTCCATCGCCACGAACGCCATCGTCCCGCTGCCCACGGACGGCGATCTGCGGCTGCCTCAGCAGTCCATCCGTACGTTCCTCAATACGGCGCGCCCCGACCGGCACACGGTCAAGCTGCCGCTCTCCATCTTCAACACCCTTGTGTGGCGCGGGCTTCCGACGGAGCGCACCTGGGCCGCGCCCGCCGTCACGACATGGGTGCACGCGCTGCGTGATGCCGACCCCTTCCTGAGCGAGGAATGCGGGGTCGTCCTGCTGGGCGAGGTCGCCTCCGTGACCGTGCAACACCCGCTGTACGACGGGCTCGACGAAGTCCCCTACCAGTACAAGGAATTGCTGGGCGCGATCTGGCGCGAGCCCCTCTCCCGGCACCTCGCCCCCGGGGAGCGCGCCCGAACGCTCGCCTCCTTGTTGCACACCGACACCGAAGGACGCGCCTTCGTCGCGGAGCTCGTCGCCCGCTCGGGCCTCGACCCGAAGACATGGCTCCGTAGGTTGTTCGCCGCTCTACTGCCCCCACTGCTGCGCTTCCTCTACCGCTACGGAACCGTCTTCTCTCCTCACGGAGAGAACGCCATCGTCGTCTTCGACGACCAGGACGTGCCCGTGCGGCTCGCGATGAAGGACTTCGTGGACGACGTCAACATCAGCTCGGAGCCGCTGCCCGAGCACGACTCCATGCCCGACGACGTGCGCGAGGTCCTGCTCACGGAGGACCCCGCGTTCCTGACCCAGTTCATCCATTCGGGACTCTTCGTCGGCGTCTTCCGCTACCTGGCGCCGCTGTACGAGGAGCAACTAGGGCTCCCCGAGGATGAGTTCTGGACCCTGGTGCGTGCCGAGATCCTGCGCCATCACGCGCGCTTCCCGGAGCTCAAGGAGCGGTACGAGATGTTCGACCTGCTCACCCCGGAGATCGAGCGCCTCTGCCTCAATCGCAACCGGCTGCACCTCGACGGCTACCGCGACCGCGCCGACCGCCCGCACGCCGCCGTGCACGGCACCGTGGCCAATCCGCTGCATCAGCCGTGATCGCCGGATTGTCAGTGGGTCCGTTTAGGGTGGTCGAGCTATGACGAAGCCCTCACTCCCCGAGCTCCTGCACGCCGCCGTCACCGCTGTCGGCGGCACGGAGCGCCCTGGCCAGGTCACCATGGCCGAGACCGTCGCCGAGGCGATCGACGACGGTTCCCATCTGCTCGTCCAGGCGGGCACCGGCACAGGCAAGTCGCTGGGCTACCTCGTGCCGGCCCTGGCGCACGGGGAGCGCGTCGTCGTGGCGACCGCCACGCTGGCGCTGCAGCGCCAGCTCGTGGAGCGGGACCTGCCGCGCACGGTCGAGTCGCTGCACCCGCTGCTGCGGCGCAGACCGAATTTCGCGATGCTCAAGGGCCGGTCGAACTATCTTTGCCTGCACCGCCTCCACGAGGGCGTACCGCAGGAGGAGGAAGGGGGCCTCTTCGACCAGTTCGAGGCCGCCGCGCCCACCAGCAAGCTCGGCCAGGACCTGCTGCGCATGCGCGACTGGGCGGACGAGACGGAGACGGGCGACCGGGACGACCTCACCCCCGGCGTCTCGGACAAGGCCTGGGCGCAGGTCTCGGTCTCCTCGCGCGAGTGCCTGGGCGCGTCGAAGTGCGCCTACGGCCAGGAGTGCTTCGCCGAGATGTCGCGGGAGCGCGCCAAGCTCGCCGACGTCATCGTGACCAACCACGCGCTGCTCGCGATCGACGCCATCGAAGGCGCGCCGGTCCTCCCGCAGCACGAGGTACTGATCGTGGACGAGGCGCACGAGCTCGTCTCGCGGGTGACCGGGGTGGCGACGGGGGAGCTGACCCCCGGCCAGGTCAACCGGGCGGTGAAGCGGGCGGCGAAGCTCGTCAACGAGAAGGCGGCGGACCAGCTGCAGACGGCCTCCGAAGGCTTCGAGCGGGTCATGGAGCTGGCCCTGCCCGGCAGACTCGAGGAAGTCCCCGAGGACCTCGGCTACGCGCTCATGGCCCTGCGCGACGCGGCCCGTGCGGTGATCACCGCGATCGGCACCACGCGCGACAGGTCGGTGCAGGACGAGGACGCCGTCCGTAAGCAGGCCCTCGCCGCCGTGGAGAACATCCACGACGTGGCGGAGCGGATCTCGACCGGTTCGGAGTGGGACGTCGTCTGGTACGAGCGGCACGACCGCTTCGGCGCATCCCTGCGCGTCGCCCCCATGTCGGTGTCGGGCCTGCTGAGGGAGAAGCTCTTCACCGACCGCTCCGTCGTCCTGACCTCGGCGACACTGAAGCTCGGCGGCGACTTCAACGGGGTGGGCGCCTCCATGGGGCTCGCCCCCGAGGGCACCGAGGGCGAAGACCTGCCGGTCTGGAAGGGCGTCGACGTCGGATCGCCGTTCGACTACCGCAAGCAGGGCATCCTCTACGTCGCCAAGCACCTTGCGAAGCCGACGCGTGACGGCACGCGCGCGGACATGACGGACGAGCTGACCGAGCTGATTCAGGCGGCCGGCGGCCGTACGCTCGGCCTGTTCTCGTCGATGCGGGCGGCCCAGGCAGCGGCCGAGGAACTGCGCACGCGGATCCCGGAGTTCCCGATCCTGCTGCAGGGCGAGGACACCCTGGGCGAGCTGATCAAGGCCTTCGCGGCGGACCCGGAGACCTGTCTGTTCGGCACGCTGTCGCTGTGGCAGGGCGTGGACGTACCGGGGTCGAACTGTCAGCTGGTCGTCATGGACAAGATCCCGTTCCCGCGGCCGGACGACCCGCTGATGAGCGCGCGCCAGAAGGCGGTGGAGGAAGCGGGCGGCAACGGCTTCATGGCCGTGGCCGCGACGCACTCGGCGCTGCTGATGGCCCAGGGCGCGGGCCGTCTCATCCGCGCCACGGGTGACCGCGGCGTGGTCGCGGTCCTGGACCCCCGCCTGGCGACGGCCCGCTACGGCAGCTATCTCAAGGCATCGATGCCGGAATTCTGGTTCACGACGGACCGGAATCAGGTGCGGCGTTCGCTCTCGTCGATCGATGCGGCGGCGAAGCAGGCGGACGCGGAGTAGTACCCGACCCGCACGCACGGGGCCTGGCGCGGACAGCGCTGGGCCCCGGAACCGGCGCAGTTGGTTCCGGGGCCCGGTCAGGGAGGAGCCTCACACGCGCCGCAGAACGGCCACCACCTTGCCGAGGATCGTCGCCTCGTCACCGGGAATCGGCTGGTACGCGGAGTTGTGCGGCAGCAGCCACACGTGGCCGTCCTCGCGCTTGAAGCGCTTGACCGTGGCCTCGCCCTCGAGCATCGCGGCGACGATGTCGCCGTTCTCCGCGACGGGCTGGCGGCGGACCGTGACCCAGTCACCGTCGCAGATCGCGGCCTCGATCATCGAGTCGCCGACGACCTTCAGGACGAACAGCTCACCGTCACCGACGAGCTGCCGGGGCAGCGGGAAGACGTCCTCGACCGACTCCTCGGCGAGGATTGGCCCACCGGCGGCGATCCGGCCGACGAGCGGCACGTACGAAGCGGCGGGCTTGCCCGCGGTGTCCGTGGGCTGCGCGCTGGGCTGGTCCGAGCCACGTACCTCGTACGCGCGCGGGCGGTGCGGGTCACGGCGCAGGAAGCCCTTGCGCTCGAGCGCCATCAGCTGGTGCGCGACCGACGACGTGCTGGACAGGCCGACCGCCTGGCCGATCTCCCGCATGGACGGCGGGTACCCCCGACGCTGCACCGAGTCACGGATGACCTCGATCACGCGGCGCTGCCGGTCCGTGAGCCCCGAGCTGTCCGCGCGGATTCCTGGGGGCCGGCCGGGCAGGGAGCGCCCCGGCTTGGGGCCCTCCGGGCTCATGGCTGTGTCATTCATGGCATGCACCGGCTCGAGTCGGCCCTGGGCGCGGCCCTGGGCAGTGATGGTGGCACTGTCTGCGGTCGTGGTCACGTCGGTAGGCCCCTCTCGAGAATGTCTCCCTAGCTAGCCAACGGTAGTTCCTTTCGAAAGGTTGCGCCAAACACACGTTCGAGTGAAAAACCGTTGATTGCTTGTCGTGATCATGCACGTGGGTGTATGGCGACCTCGAAGTGGAGTGGCATTTCAGCTCAATCCGGTACGCTTCTCGGCTGGAGTCGAGGTTCGGCCCGTGGATCCCCCAGTCTGCCACTCGCCTCTCCGTCAACCAGGGACCGCTCTCGTTTTTCTTGTGTCGTGCCGGTACGGATTCGAGCGCCTCGCGGCACGCGCCATCCCTGGTGCGTTGCGTTCCGCACGCGCGACACGCGCGACACGCGCTCTGGCCTCAAAATGCGGCCGAACCCCAGATGTAGTGGTTGGATTGGATCCGCAGCCCAGAAGTTGTGGTCCCCGGTCCATCTCGGCCGTGGTCATCGCCTATGCTTGGGGCTGCTCCGGGAGGCGTGAACCAGCCTCCCGGGGCTATCGAGTCGTGCCGTGAAGGAGGGTTGGGAGTTCATGCACTGCCCCTTCTGCAGGCATCCCGACAGTCGTGTCGTCGACAGCCGCACCACCGACGACGGCACGTCGATCCGCCGGCGCCGTCAGTGTCCGGACTGCTCCCGTCGTTTCACGACGGTGGAGACGTGCTCGCTGATGGTCGTGAAGCGGAGCGGGGTGACCGAACCCTTCAGTCGCACCAAGGTCATCAATGGCGTACGCAAGGCGTGCCAGGGGCGTCCCGTCACCGAGGACGCCCTCGCCCAGCTCGGCCAGCGGGTCGAGGAGGCGGTGCGCGCCACCGGAAGCGCCGAACTGACCACTCATGACGTGGGCCTGGCCATACTCGGTCCGCTGCAGCAGCTGGACCTCGTCGCCTACCTGCGGTTCGCGTCCGTGTACCGGGCATTCGATTCGCTGGACGATTTCGAGTCGGCCATCGCGGAACTGAGGGAACAAACGCCCGGCGCCGAAACGGGCGGCGCGGGCGGAGAGCGCACACAGAGCGAGTGCGGGCCCGGAGGGACTGTAGAAGTCCCCGTGCCCGCCCACGCCGCCGACTGACGGCCACGGGCCGGGCGGCGGCGACCCCCAAGACCTGTTGCGGTCGGCAAGAGCGGCGGCCGCGACACAAGACAGACACCGTGCGCGGGAAGATCCGGGCACTTTAGGGCGTTTTAGCCCGATATATGGGAGGCGGCATGACAGAGACGGCGAGCGGCCCGGCACGAGGCTCCCGAGCCAAGGGAGCCAAGGCCAACAAGGGTCTGCGTGTCGAGCGCATCCACACCACCCCCGGCGTGCACCCGTACGACGAGGTGGAATGGACGCATCGTGACGTCGTCATGACCAACTGGCGCGACGGCTCGGTCAATTTCGAGCAGCGTGGCGTCGAGTTCCCCGAGTTCTGGTCGGTGAACGCGGTCAACATCGTCACCAGCAAGTACTTCCGGGGCGCCGTCGGCACCCCGCAGCGCGAGGTGAGCCTCAAGCAGCTCATCGACCGCATCGTGAAGACGTACCGGAAGGCCGGTGAGGACCACAAGTACTTCGCCTCGCCCGCCGACGCCGAGATCTTCGAGCACGAGCTGGCGTACGCCCTCCTGCACCAGATCTTCAGCTTCAACTCGCCGGTGTGGTTCAACGTCGGCACGCCGCAGCCCCAGCAGGTCTCCGCCTGCTTCATCCTGTCCGTCGACGACTCCATGGAGTCGATCCTCGACTGGTACAAGGAAGAGGGCATGATCTTCAAGGGCGGCTCCGGCGCCGGCCTGAACCTCTCCCGCATCCGCTCCTCCAAGGAGCTGCTCTCCTCCGGCGGCAACGCCTCGGGGCCCGTCTCCTTCATGCGCGGTGCCGACGCCTCCGCAGGAACGATCAAGTCGGGTGGCGCCACGCGCCGCGCGGCCAAGATGGTCATCCTCGACGTCGACCACCCCGACATCGAGGGCTTCATCGAGACCAAGGTGAAGGAAGAGGAGAAGATCCGCGCCCTGCGCGACGCGGGCTTCGACATGGACCTGGGCGGCGACGACATCACGTCCGTCCAGTACCAGAACGCCAACAACTCGGTGCGCGTGAACGACGAGTTCATGAAGGCCGTCGAGGCCGGCTCGAAGTTCGGGCTGCGCGGCCGCATGGACGGCGAGGTCATCGAGGAGGTCGAGGCCAAGTCCCTCTTCCGCAAGATGGCCGAGGCCGCCTGGGCCTGTGCCGACCCCGGCATCCAGTACGACGACACCATCAACCACTGGCACACGTGCCCGGAGTCCGGCCGTATCAACGGCTCGAACCCGTGCAGCGAGTACATGCACCTGGACAACACGTCCTGCAACCTCGCCTCGCTGAACCTGATGAAGTTCCTGAAGGACGACGGCAAGGGCAACCAGTCCTTCGACGTCGAGCGCTTCTCGAAGGTCGTCGAGCTGGTCATCACCGCGATGGACATCTCCATCTGCTTCGCGGACTTCCCGACGCAGAAGATCGGCGAGAACACCCGCGCCTTCCGTCAGCTCGGCATCGGCTACGCGAACCTGGGCGCCCTGCTCATGGCGACCGGCCACGCCTACGACTCGGACGGTGGCCGCGCCCTCGCCGGCGCCATCTCGTCGCTGATGACGGGTACGTCCTACAAGCGTTCGGCCGAGCTCGCCGCGGTCGTCGGCCCGTACGACGGCTACGCCAAGAACGCCACGCCGCACCAGCGCGTCATGAAGCAGCACGCCGCCGCCAACACCGCGGCCGTCCGCATGGACGACCTGGACACGCCGATCTGGGCCGCCGCCACGGAGGCCTGGCAGGACGTCGTCCGCCTCGGCGAGAAGAACGGTTTCCGCAACGCCCAGGCGTCGGTCATCGCCCCGACCGGCACCATCGGTCTCGCGATGTCCTGCGACACCACCGGTCTCGAGCCCGACCTCGCCCTGGTCAAGTTCAAGAAGCTGGTCGGCGGCGGCTCGATGCAGATCGTCAACGGCACCGTGCCGCAGGCCCTGCGCCGCCTGGGCTACCAGGAGGAGCAGATCGAGGCGATCGTCGCCCACATCGCCGAGCACGGCAATGTGATCGACGCCCCGAGCCTCAAGCTCGAGCACTACGAGGTCTTCGACTGCGCCATGGGCGAGCGCTCCATCTCCGCGATGGGCCACGTACGCATGATGGCGGCGATCCAGCCGTGGATCTCCGGCGCGCTCTCCAAGACGGTCAACCTGCCGGAGACGGCGACCGTCGAGGACGTCGAAGAGGTCTACTTCGAGGCCTGGAAGCTGGGCGTCAAGGCGCTCGCCATCTACCGCGACAACTGCAAGGTCGGCCAGCCCCTCTCCGCCAAGAAGAAGGAGCAGGAGAAGGCCGAGGTCACCGAGAAGACCGAGGCGACGATCCGCGAGGCCGTCGAGAAGGTCGTCGAGTACCGCCCGGTCCGCAAGCGCCTCCCGAAGGGCCGTCCCGGCATCACCACCTCCTTCACGGTGGGTGGCGCCGAGGGCTACATGACCGCCAACTCCTACCCGGACGACGGTCTCGGCGAGGTCTTCCTGAAGATGTCCAAGCAGGGCTCCACCCTCGCGGGCATGATGGATGCCTTCTCCATCGCCGTTTCGGTCGGCCTCCAGTACGGCGTGCCGCTGGAGACCTACGTCTCGAAGTTCACCAACATGCGCTTCGAGCCGGCCGGCATGACGGACGACCCGGACGTGCGGATGGCGCAGTCGATCGTCGACTACATCTTCCGCCGCCTGGCGCTCGACTTCCTGCCCTTCGAGACGCGCTCCGCGCTCGGCATCCACTCCGCCGAGGAGCGTCAGCGCCACTTGGAGACGGGCTCGTACGAGCCGAACGAGGACGAGGTCGACGTCGAGTCCCTGGCCCAGTCGGCGCCCCGCGCCCAGGAGCTGAAGGCCGTCGAGACGCCGAAGGCCGAGGACGCCACCGTGCAGTCCGTGCCGCAGCAGGCGCACACCAGCGCCGAGCTCGTCGAGATGCAGCTGGGCATCCAGGCCGACGCCCCGCTCTGCTTCTCCTGCGGAACGAAGATGCAGCGGGCCGGCTCCTGCTACATCTGCGAGGGCTGCGGCTCGACCAGCGGCTGCAGCTGATCCGGCTGAGTGCCTGATCCGGCTGAACGCCTGAACTGAGGGGCGGCGGAACCACCACGGTTCCGCCGCCCTTCGGCGTGTGCGCCGGACCCCGCAGGTCGACGAGTGCCCGTCGGGTGCGCCTACAGAGCGCCCATCGCGGCGGCGAACGCGTTCAGATCGCCGTCGTCGAAGCCACGGACCGCCTCGTGGAACACCCACTCCCCGTCCGCGCCCCGGGTGAACTCCGCGATCGTGGTCGCCGAGGCGCTGGAGACCACCGCGAAGTCGTGCTCCGACAGGTCGGTGTAGCCCTCTCTTATACGGACCGCCGTGTTCGCGACGTCCGCGAACACCTTGGCGCGGCCGGTCTCCCGCTCGTCCTGTTGGATCGCCACGCCCACGACCACGCGCGCGTAGGAGGGCGCGAGCCGCTCCAGTTCGAGCGTCATGACCTCGTCGAACCCGAAGCCTTGGCCGGTCCTGCTGTCCCGGTTGAGCGTGATGGTCCCGTCGGGCGAACGGCTGTCGAAGTGAACGACGTACGCGGGGCTGCCGTGCGGATCGTCGCCCGCGTACGTCGCGGCGATCAGGTCCAGGTCATGGGGAGGCGAGCCCATGGGGCTCGGGTCCCACTTCAGGCCGATCTCGATCTTCTCGATCCCCTTGCGGAGGCTGCTCACCGAACTCCCCCTCCTCGGTGCGTTGTTGAGTACGTGTGTGAGTACTACGGACACGCTACGTGGTCCCACTGACAACAACACGACCATCCCCTCATGGCGTCTCGACCGTGGGTTCGGGACCACCGCGGCAAGGGGCCGGCGCGCCGTACGATGGCGCGGTGCTGGTCAAGTGGATTCGTTGCACTGTGGTGGATCGCCGGGGTTTCGAGCGGGGACAGCGGAAATGGGCGGGGCTTCTGGGAGAGCCGGGATTCCGAGGTCAGGGTGGAGGCTGGAGCAGGCAACGGCCCGATGTGGCCCATGTCTTCGGCTTCTGGGAGAGCCGCGCCTTCTACGACTCCTTCATGGCGCGCTCCCACGACCGGCTCGCGGCCGCGCAGTCGGGGACGTACAAGAACATTCAGGTGAAGCTCTTCGACCACCGCTTCGACGTGAAGACCGGGTTCGAGCCCCGGTTCACGGACGCGGACGTGGTGCGGGTGGCGCACTGCACGGTGTACGCCGAGCGGGCCGAGCACTACACGTTGATGCAGCAGAAGGTGTGGAACCCGGCGATGGCCGGATCGCCCGGCATGATCCGGGGGCTGTTCGGCGACGCCCCGGGTGACGAGTTCCTGGTCCTGTCCATGTGGCGCTCGGCGGCCGAGCACGGCAAGTACCAGGTCGACCGGGTGGAGCGGCTCTCGGTGCGCGCCCAGACGGATGTCGACATCGCGGCCATCGCGGGCGACATCGTGGATCTGGAATCGACCTGGACGGTCTGAACGAGCGACCACGCGCGCGTGCACGTCCGTCCGCCGCTGTGATCCACGTGACCTCCGCCGCAGCGCCCGCACGGGTGCTCGAACCGGTCCGGCGATCTAGGGTCGTGTGCATGGCACGACCGCGGCGCATCGTTCTTGTCCGGCACGGCGAATCCGAAGGCAACGCCGACGACACCATCTACGAGCGCGGTGAGTGTGTACGTATCGCCGTACCGGCGCACCCATGAGACCTTCCGCGCCTTCCGACTCGACCCCGACCTCGTACGTATCCGGGAAGAGCCCCGGCTCAGGGAGCAGGACTGGGGAAACTGGCAGGACCGCGAGGACGTCCGGCTGCAGAAGGCCTATCGGGACGCTTATGGGCACTTCTTCTACCGGTTCGCCCAGGGAGAGTCGGGAGCGGACGTGTACGACCGGGTGGGCGCGTTCCTGGAGAGCCTGCACCGCAGCTTCGAGGCCCCGGACCACCCGCCGAACGTCCTGCTGGTGACGCACGGGCTGACCATGCGGCTGTTCTGCATGCGCTGGTTCCACTGGTCCGTCGCGGATTTCGAGTCCCTGTCGAACCCCGGGAACGCGGAGATGCGGTTGCTCGTTCTCGGGGAGAACGGCAAATACACCCTGGACCGCCCGTTCGACCGTTGGCGCGAACCGGAATCGTACGGAGTCACCGGATAGAGTGTCGATGCGATGACCGCTGACTCCTCACCCGACGGGCGCTTGAACCGCGCCCTGTCCAGCCTGCGCGGACTCTCTGTGGGAGACGCGCTGGGATCACAATTCTTCGTTCCCGCGAACTATCCGCTGCTCAAGTCCCGCGCACTGCCGGACGGCACCTGGCAGTGGACCGACGACACCGAGATGGCCGCCTCGGTGGTGGCCGTCCTGGCCGCTCACGAGCGCGTCGACCAGGACGAGCTGGCGCGTTCGTTCGCGGAGCGCCAGGACGTCGACCGAGGGTACGGCCCCGCCGTGAACCGGCTGCTGCAGCAGGTCCGGGAGGGCGACGACTGGCGGACCCTGGCCTCCGCGCTCTTCAACGGGCGCGGGTCGTGGGGGAACGGCGCGGCGATGCGGATGGCGCCGCTCGGCGCCTATTACGCCGACGACCCCGAGCAGGCCACGCATCAGGCCGAGATTTCCGCCTACCCGACGCACCAGCACCGGGAGGCCGTCGTGGGCGCGATGGCCGTGGCCGCCGCTGCCGCCCTGGTGGCCGATCCCGCGGGGCCTCCCGCGCCGAAGGACCTGCTGGACGGCGTGATCTCGCTCGTGCCGCGCAGCGCGGTGGGCGCCGGCCTGCGCCGGGCCAAGGACATGCTCGACTACGGGGACCCGTCCACGGTGGCGGCGGTCCTCGGCTGCGGCCGGAGGACGACCGCGCACGACACCGTGCCGTTCGCCGTCTGGTCGGCGGCGCGGGGCCTCGGCGACTTCGAGGGTGCCTTCTGGAGCACGGCCCAGGTCGGCGGCGACATGGACACGACCTGCGCGATCGTGGGCGGCATCATCGCTTCCGGCGCGGACGGAGCGCCCTCGGCGGAGTGGCTCGGGCGGACCGAGCCACTGCCGGCCTGGGCGCCGACCGCGTAGGGCACAGAAACGGGACCGGGGGAGCGCCCCTCAGGCCGAGGCCCCGGACTTCCCGCTCAGCGCCTCCAGGTCGCTCTTGCGCACCTGGATGACGAACAGGGCGATGAGCGCCGCGGCCACAGCCAGTCCCGCGGCCGCTATGAAAGCTTGGCCGATGCCGTGGGCCAGCACCGAGTCGTTCCACGGAGCGGGCAGCCGGTGGGTCCTGGCGAACTCGGCCTTCTGCTCCGGTGAGCCTTCGGCGAGGAATTTCGGGATCTGCTTCTTGGCCTCGCTCTCGCTGGCGCTACTGAAGATCGTCGTGAGGACCGACAGGCCGAGGGCGCCGCCGACCTGCTGTGTGGTGTTGAGCATGCCGGACGCCGCACCGGACTCGCTGTCGGCTATGCCGGAGACCGCGGTCAGGGTCAGCGTGACGAAGTTCAGGCCCATGCCGAAGCCGAACAGGAGCATCGGGCCGAGAATGCCGCTTGCGTAGGAGCTTCCCGGGTCGATGAGCGTCAGCCAGCCCATTCCCGTGGCGGTCAGTAGGCAGCCCACCGTCATGAAGGGCTTGGGGCCGAGCCGGGGCAGCAGGTTCGTGGCGATCCCCGCGCCGAGCACGATGGCGGCGGTGACTGGGAGGAAGGCAAGGCCGGCCTTGACCGGGCTGTAGTGCAGCACGTTCTGCACGAAGAGCACGATGAAGAAGAACATGCCGAACATCGCCGCGGCGAGGCTCAGCATCATCGCGTACGTGCCGGACCGGTTGCGGTCCGTGAACAGCTTCAGGGGTGTGATCGGCTGGCTGGTACGCCTCTCGATGGCGATGAAGGCGATCAGCAGGACCGCTGCCGCACCGAAGGACGCGATGGACAGCCCGTCGCTCCAGCCTTCGGAGGCGGCACGGATGAACCCGTACACGAGGGCGGCCATGCCGAGGGTCGAGGTGAGGGCGCCCGGCAGATCGAACCGGCCGGGGTGGCGCTGCGACTCCTTGATGTAGCGGGGCGCGAGGAGGGCGATCAGTACACCGATGGGTACGTTGACGAAGAGCACCCAGCGCCAGTCAAGCCAGTCGGTGAGCATGCCTCCCGCCAGCAGCCCGACGGCGCCGCCACCTGCGGAGACGGAGGCGAAGACCCCGAACGCCCGGTTCCGCTCGGGCCCTTCGGGGAAGGTGGTGGCGATGAGCGCCAGGGAAGTGGGCGACGCGATCGCGCCGCCGACGCCCTGAAGCGCGCGGGCCGCGAGCAACTGCCAGGGCTCCTGGGCGAATCCGCCCACGAGTGAGGCGACGCTGAACAGGGCGATTCCGGTGATGAACATGCGGCGGCGGCCGAGAAGGTCGCCGGCCCGGCCACCCAGGAGCAGCAGCCCGCCGAAGGTGAGCGCGTAGGCGTTGATCACCCAGGTCAGATTGTTGGTGGAGAAGCCCAGCGCCGTCTGGATGTGGGGCAGGGCGATGTTCACGATGGTGGCGTCGAGCACGACCATTAACTGGCATGCGGCGATGACCGTCAGCGCGATGCCGGGTCGGGGCGGGCGCGCGGTGGCGCGGGGCTTGCTGGGTGGAGCCGGATGTGCCTGGACCTGATCCTGTGTCACGAGCGATCCCCCATGGGCAAGATTAGGGAACGGTGACGTTCCCTGTGCGGGATCGTAGCGGCATCGTCATAGTGAACACAAGCGTTCTTTACTGGAGTTGGGAATATGCGGGTAGAAGCTTGCCGTCGACCCATCGAATGGAAGGGGCGAAGCCTGAGATGCTCGGTGGTGGCTCCCCATCAGCGCACCTGAGTGTGTGCTGAGCTCGCTGCCGCGCGTCCGAACCGCTCTCGGACGGCTCAACGGAGAGATGAAGATGGTTAGTTCACGTCGGACGGTCGCCCCCGCTCAGGCGGCCTCCGCGCTTCGCAGGCGTGGCCCCGTGCTCGAACGGGCCATCCTGGAGGCCGCGTTGGATCAGCTCAGCACGGTCGGCTGGAACGGCCTCACGATGGAAGGCGTCGCCGCGGGCGCGCAGACCGGCAAGGCCGCGGTGTATCGACGCTGGCCCTCCAAGGAGGACCTCGTCGTCGACGCGCTCCAGGCGGGGCTGCCCGCGCTGGACTCGGCGCCGGAGTGCGGAAGCGTTCGGGAGGACCTGCTGGAACTGTGTCGCCGACTGCGGGCGGCCATGTACTCGCGACCCGGCTACGCGCTGCGCTCTGTGCTTCACGAATGCGACACACTCACCGCCGAGCGCTTCCACAGCGTGATCGCCGAAGGCGTCATCGAGCCCAGTGTCGAGCTGATCAAGGAAGTCGTCCGCCGCGGTGTCGAGCGC
The DNA here is from genome assembly GCF_044453445.1 of Streptomyces sp. NPDC051684. NCBI lineage: Bacteria > Bacillati > Actinomycetota > Actinomycetes > Kitasatosporales > Streptomycetaceae > Streptomyces > Streptomyces sp. NPDC051684. The sequence goes on from NZ_JBITCS010000006.1 coordinate 45,871, forward strand.
GGCGAGGTGCGCCCGGACGTCGACGAGGCGAGCGTGTGCGACGTGATTCCGGCGCTGATGATGTATCGCTCGAAGGTGTGCGGAAGCGAATGGGAAGAGGGGGATCTGGTGGAGATGATCGACCACGTGATGGTCCCGCTGTTGCGTCGGCAGGCGCATTGAGGCGAGCCGGGTGTCGCGACGGTACCCGGGCGGCGTACGCTGTCTGCCGCCATGCCGTACGAAGCACCCACCCACACCGTCGAGCGCTCACTGCGCGCCACCACCGGTGCCAAGATCATTGCTGGTGTCGACGAGGTCGGTCGCGGTGCCTGGGCCGGTCCGGTCACCGTCTGCGCAGCCGTCACAGGGCTGCGCCGGCCGCCGGAGGGTCTCACCGACTCCAAGCTGATCAGCCCCAAGCGACGCGACTCGCTCGCGGAGCAGCTGGAGAGCTGGGTGACCGCGCACGCCCTCGGGCACGCCTCGCCCGAGGAGATCGATGACATGGGGATGACGGCTGCCCTCCGGCTCGCCGCCGTGCGAGCCCTCGAGGGCCTGCCGGTGCGGCCGGACGCGGTCATCCTCGACGGGAAGCACGACTACCTGGGGACCCCCTGGCAGGTTCGTACGGTGATCAAGGGGGACCGTTCCTGCATTGCCGTCGCCGCGGCGTCGGTGATCGCCAAGGTCCGCCGCGACAAAATGATGGCCGAACTGGGCATCGACCATGCAGACTTCGGGTTTGCGGCCAACGCCGGATACCCGTCGCCGGTGCATCGCGCCGCGTTGGAGGAACGGGGGCCCACCCCGTACCACCGGCTTTCGTGGGCGTATCTTGATGCGCTGCCCCAGTGGCGGCACCTCAAGAAGGCCCGCGGTTGGGCGGATGTCGGCGTTCCGGAGATCGAGGGTCAACTCGGCTTCGACTTCTGACCGCCGCGTTCGCACTGACGTGCCACCCATTGACGCGATCCGCACCTGCGTTTGATAGATATCAGCTCATGCCTCTCAGTCCCGAGGAGCCTCAGATTCACGAGAGTGCCCAGGGTCCCCGCGCCACGCCCACCAGCGGCCGTACCGCGCCGACCCCCCGTCCCGTACCCGGCCCGCGTCCCGCGGCGCCACCGCGACCCGGACGTCCGGGTCCCTCCAGGCCCATGCCGCCCGCGCAGCGAACCCCGCGCGAGTCGGTGGGGGCCCAGAAGCCGGGGCCGAACGCCCCTGCCGCCACGCCGACTTCGGCCTCCCAGCCGCAGATCCAGCTCATCCCGGCCTCGGTCGAGGGCGCGCTGGACGCCGCGGAGGAGGCCCTCGACATGCTGCTCGACTCGGGTCGTGCGCCCGGCGACGTCCTGGTGGTCACCACCGGTGACCCGCACCCGTGGGCGGCCCATGAGCTGTCCTTCGGTGAGGACTCCTACTGGGCGCAGCACGACGCGCGCGACGACGTCTTCTACGCCGACGCCTCCGCCCTGGGCCGCGCCGCGTCCCGCCCGGTGGTCGTCGTCGCCGTGAACGGCGGAGCCGACGAGGTGGCAACCGCGGCGCTGCCGATCGCGCTCGGCCGGGCCGGTGCGCTGCTCATCGTGTGCGGTGACCCGGAGCGCATCAACTCAGCTCTGGGCGCCGGGGTCTGACGCGCCGCTTGCCGGCTGCCCGCATCGCGAAGCGGTGTCCGGGGAGTCCGGCAGGCGGGCGTGCGGCGGCCGCCGTGCCGTTCAGCGCGCCGCCGCGCGGCGGAGCACCTCCGTCGTGGCGCCGCCGGTGCGCGGCGCCGACGGCGCCCCGGCCCCCAGGGCCTCGGCCACGGAACCCACGCTCGGGCGCCGACCGGCCCTGCCCTCTCCGAGTACCTGCCAGCCGTCCCGCGTCATCGTGATGTACGCGCCGCAGCGCAGGCCATGCAGCGTGCACGCGTCACGCAGCCCCCACATCCAGGCCCCGTCCTCCTCCGTCCAGCGGGTGTCGCCCTCGCGGCAGTACAGCATCACCGCGGTCCGCACCGGTGTGCGGCGGCGCAGGTCGTGCGGGATCACCCGGCGCAACTGGGACAGCAGGGCGTTGCGGAACGTCCAGCCGTCGGTGGCGCTCTCGCGGCGCACGAACGAGGCACTGGCTCGCAGGCGCTCGTCGGGGTCGAGCACGGCTACGACGACGGTCTGGGGGATCGGCCGGTGGCGGGAGTGCAGCCCACTGACGACCTCGCGGGGGTTGCGCAGCAGCGGGATGCCGGCCGCCGCCCACTCCGCGGGTTCGAGCAGCCTTGTCGGTCGGTTGACGGAATCGGCGGACCTCTCGGTGCGCATCGAGGACGCGGACATCGATACCGCCGAGGACGGAGCGAATCCGAAGGCCACGGTCCTCCCTTCGGCTAGACGCCCACACTGAGGGCGGGGTCGGACTGGGGAGCGCACCGCGATACAGCTCTACCGTCCACCGGATCACGGGGAGCCGCGCGGGGAGCAGCCCCAATTCTTCCCGTCGCAGTGGCAGACGGCAACGAGCAATTGGGACCGCGTTCCTGTTTCTGGCGATGCGTCGCCAATATCCTGCCCAAAGGTCGGGTCGCTACGCGTTCCTCATCCCTGCACCGCCAGGACCAGGGGCAACACCCCCTCGGCGCCGGCCCGGCGCAGCAGCCGAGCCGCCATCGCGAGCGTCCAGCCGGTCTCCGTGAAGTCGTCGACGAGCAGGACCGGGCCATCCGCGCGCGCGAGCGCCTCGGACAGCTCCGCCGGAAGCCTCAACGTGCCGTCGAGAGCGCGCAGCCGCTGTGCGCTGTTGCTGCGCGGGATGTGGGCGGTGTCGCTGCCCGGCGCGTACGAGACGCTGCCCAGCAGCGGCATACGGCCGACCTGCGCGATGCCCGCGCCCAAGGACTGGATGAGCTGCGGACGGGTGTGGGAGGCCATGGTCACCACGCCCACGGGGCGTGGCGAGGCGTCGGCGGAACCGGAGGCCCAGCCGCCCGGCCCCTTGGCCCAGTCGGCGAGCACCTCGACCACGGCCCCCGCCACATCGTCGGACACCGGCCCGTCCTGGGCCTTCGGCGCGAACATGGGACGCAGCCGGTTTCCCCAGCCGATGTCCGACAGGCGGCCCAGCGCCCGCCCGGATCCGGCCTGCTCACCCGCCGGGATACGGCCCTTGAGGTCGATGCCGACGGCCGCGAGCCCCGTGGGCCACATCTTCCTGGGCTCCACTTCGACGCCGGGACGGCCCAGTTCACCGCGCGCCGAGTTCAGTGCTTCGGGGGAGACGGCGTCGGAGAACCTCGGCTTCGCGCAGTTGTCGCAGCGGCCGCACGGGACGGCCTCCTCGTCGTCCAGCTGACGGCGCAGGAACTCCATGCGACAGCCGCTCGTCGTCGCGTAGTCCCGCATCGCCTGCTGCTCGGCCTCGCGCTGCTTGGCCACCCACGCATAGCGCTCGGTGTCGTAGGCCCAGGGCTGCCCCGTGGCGATCCAGCCGCCCTTCACTCGGTGCACCGCGCCGTCCACATCGAGGACCTTGAGCATGGTCTCCAGGCGTGACCGGCGCAGTTCCACCAGTGGTTCGAGCGCGGGCAGGGAGAGCGGCCTGTCTGACTGCGCGAGCACGTCCAGCGTGCGCCGCACCTGCTCCTCCGTAGGGAAGGCGAGCGAGGCGAAGTAACGCCAGATCGCCTCGTCCTCCTTGCCGGGGAGCAGCAGCACCTCGGCGTGGTCGACTCCGCGCCCGGCGCGGCCCACCTGCTGGTAGTAGGCGATCGGTGAGGACGGGGAGCCGAGGTGGATGACGAAGCCGAGGTCCGGCTTGTCGAAGCCCATGCCGAGCGCCGACGTGGCGACCAGCGCCTTCACGCGGTTCGCCAAGAGGTCCTCCTCGGCCTGCTGCCGATCGGAGTTCTCCGTCTTCCCCGTGTACGAGGACACGGTGTGTCCGCACTGCCGCAGATAGGCCGTGACCTCCTCCGCGGCGGCGACGGTGAGGGTGTAGATGATCCCGGAGCCCGGAAGCTCGTCCAGGTGGTCCGCGAGCCAGGCCAGGCGGTGTGCGGCGTCGGGCAGCTGCAGGACGCCGAGGCTGAGACTCTCGCGGTCGAGCGGGCCGCGCAGCACCAGGGCGTCCGAGCCGGATCCGGTGCCGAGCTGATCGGCCACGTCCGCCGTCACGCGCGCGTTGGCCGTCGCTGTCGTCGCCAGGACGGGGACACCCTGCGGAAGCTCGGCCAGCATCGTGCGCAGGCGGCGGTAGTCGGGGCGGAAGTCGTGCCCCCAGTCCGAGATGCAGTGCGCCTCGTCGACGACAAGCAGGCCGGTGGCCGCGGCGAGTTGGGGCAGTACGTTGTCCCGGAAGTCGGGGTTGTTGAGCCGCTCCGGGCTGACCAGGAGGACATCGACCTCGCCGGCCGCGACGTCGGCCCGCACGGTGTCCCACTCCTCGGTGTTCGACGAGTTGATGGTGCGGGCGCGGATGCCCGCGCGCTCCGCGGCCTCCACCTGGTTGCGCATGAGCGCGAGCAGCGGGGAGACGATCACGGTCGGCCCGCCGCCGCTCTGGCGGATCAACGCGGTCGCGACGAAATACACCGCGGACTTGCCCCAGCCGGTGCGCTGCACGACGAGGGCCCGACGATGGTCGGCGACCAGGGCCTCGATGGCACGCCACTGGTCCTCGCGCAGTCTGGCCTTGCCGCTCGGATCGCCGACGAGACGGGCGAGAACGGTATCGGCGGCTGTCCGCAGCTCTTCGTCGCTCATGTCCCCATGCAACCCGATCGCACTGACATCACGCGAACGAGCCCCGCCAGCTGTGGACAACTCCTGTCGTGTCCCTGACCGGGGTTATCCACAGGGCGAACCGGAGTCATGTGTTCCGCGGCATGGTCGGCGCATGACGAATCACAGCGAGCCCGCCGGGCTGACCGGCGAAGCAAAGATCACCCTCCGCACGGCAGGCGAACTCGCGGAAGCGCTCCCGTACTTGCTCGGGTTCCGGCCCGACGACAGCATCGTCCTGGTCGCCCTGCACAAGGGGCGTTTCGGGGGTCGTGTGCGCCTCGGTATTCCCGAGCGCACCGAGGACTGGCAGGCCGTGGCGCGACAGATGGCCCAGTGCCTGATCGGCGAGTGCGAGCGCAGGGACGGCCACCCCGACAGCGTCGTCGCGTTCCTCTGCCAGGACGCCCCGGCCCCCGGCCCCGACGCGGGGCGGCGGGTCATGCAGCGGCTCAGGCCGCTCGCCCAGCTCCTGCGTACCGAGTGCGGCGGCCTCGACGTGCCGGTCACGGAGGCGTTGTGCCTCTCGGAAGGCAGGTACTGGTCCTATTGCTGCGCACGCGCCGAGTGCTGCCCGGCCGATGGCAACGTCATCGCGACCGACGGCACCTCGGTGATGGCGGCCACCGCAGCCTTCGCGGGCATTCGGGTACGGGAGTCCCTGGGGCGGATGAGGGCACGCCTGGCCCCCTTGGAGGCAGCGCTCGTCACGGATCAGAGGAGTGCCCTCGATGCGGCGGCGATGGATCTCGTGCCGAGGATCCTGACTGGTACGTCCCGCGAGGAGGTGGAGGCGGCGACGCTGGACCTGGCCCGCCTGGTCATGCGGCGCCTCGCGGATGCGCCGGGAGCGGACGACGCGCTCACGGCCGACCTCAGGGACGACGAGTTGCTCGCGCACGACGAGGCCGCGTCGCTGATTCTCGGTCTCCAGGACCGGGTGACCAGGGACCGGGCGGCGGAATGGATGGAGGGCGAGGAGGCCGTTCATGCCCTGCGCCTGTGGCGGGCACTGGCGCGCCGGTGCGTCAGCCCTTACGGGGAGTACGCCGCGGCGCCATTGGCCCTCGTGGGATGGGTGTCCTGGTCACTCGGCGACACCGTCGAGGCGGACCAGGCGCTGGAGATGGCCCTCGGTGCTGACCCGCGCTATGTGTTCGCGCGCTTGCTCAACGAAGCACGGGCCGAGGGGCTCGACCCCGAGCCCGTGCGGCGCTCGCTGCGGGCGAGGCGGACGGACCCGGACGGTGATCTGGACTCGGACCTGGGGCAGGACCAGGGCTCGGAGACGCCGGCCGGGGAGATCGATGACGCATCCACGAGTGCCGGGGGAGGGGACGGAGCCCGGCCTTCGGCGGTGGCCGTCCCTGGAGGCGCCGCCGACCCAGGTGTGTCCCGTGCCGCCCGTGGCTTGGAGGCCGCCCTGCGCCGACGGGGCGAGCGGCGTCCTGGGGCCGGGACGCGTCCCGCGCGGGCGGGCGCGCGTGCACCTCGGCGACCGATGGAGCCCCGCCGCCCCAGGCGACAGCGGAGCAGGGGCGACGGATGAGGGCGGGGTGCACCGCGAATGCGCGTTCTCGTTTCGCGGCCCTGTGGCGTTACTTGGAGTGGGCACGCCCCGTTCATCTCGGTGAGCGGTGGCGGCGGCCGGGCCGCGCAGCCGAGGTGTGGGGCAGGCCACCGGAGCGCCGTGCCAGCCAGGGAAGGGGAGCGACGATGACCTCCAACGCTTCGCCACAGTACGCACCTGCGGTGCGTGACGATGATCTGCTCCGTGACTCCCCGGCGGTTCGCGAGGCGGCCGGCGCGTCGGCCTCGCAACGAGTCCCTGATGCCGTGCCGCCCGAGCCTGCGCAAGGGCGGCCACGCACACCTCCGGGCCTACCGGGTCTCCAGGCGCCTTCGACGGGGCCGGCTCGTGCGCTGCGGCGGGCCCAGGAACTCGCGCCGGTTCACCAGGCGTTGATCGGTGTAGCTCTGCCCGGCCTCGCGATCTCGTCGAGCTCGGGACAGCTGACGGGCCAAGGACTGGAAGGCTTCTACCACCGAGGCAGACGCCTGCTTTCGCGTTGTCAGATCCGAGTGGCGGGGCGTGAACCCACCGCCGTGCAGGCGCGCATGATCTCCGCGGACCGGGCTTGTTTCACGGCGACCTTGCGGGCGGCCTCGGACGCCGGGCCCGATCCGGACGTCGTCGTCGAGCGGATTCGGCACGCGGAGGGCATGGAGGACATCACGTTGCGCAGCTCCGCGCAGCGCACCCTGCGGCTGCCGTTCGAAGTGGCTCTGGGCACGGATCTCGCCGACCTCGGCGCGGTGGCGGCCGGGAGCGGCGGGCACGAGCTGTCCGCCATGGTCCATGACGGCGGACTGCGCTGGTCGTCGTCGCCGACGGACGGCGGGCCGACCGTCCTGGTCACAGTGACGCCTCCGCCGATGGACGCTCTGGCATCCGCCGGCCTGCTGCGCTGGGAATTCGAACTTCCGCCGGGCGGCACGCGAACGGTGCGACTGCGGGTACGGGCCCTCGGCGAGGGAACCGGCAGAGCGGCGGGGCGCAGCGCGATCCGGCCGTTCGCCCCGGCCGTGGCACAGGGGGACGACCCGCGCGTGGGCCCGCTGCTGCGCGCGGGCATCGCCGACCTGCAGGCGCTCCTGGTGGGTGACCCCGCGCATCCGTCGGACGTCTGCGCGGCCGCGGGCGCCCCGTGGCGCTGCGGCCCGGCTCCAGCCGAGGCACTCGTGGCCGCCCGGATGGCCTTGCCGCTGGGGACCGCGCTCGCCGTCGGCACGCTGCGAGCCCTCGCCCGTACACAACTGCGCGAGCCCGGAGCGGTGTTCGGGAAACTACCGGGCCCGCGGCGGCAGTCGGGCGTGCACCTGCCGTCCAGTTGCACGGGGGTCGAGGCAACTCTCCTGTTCCCGGTCCTGCTCGCCGAGGCCAGACGCTGGGGCCTGGGCGAGCCCGAGGTGGCGGAGCTGCTGCCGGCCGCCGAGCGCTGTCTGCAGTGGCTGCGGACCACCGCCCGTGAAGGCACCTACATCCCGGACCCCGGCCCGGGCGGCCCTCAGCGGTGCGAGACCCAGGCGCACGCGCACCGGGCCGCCCTGCTCGGTGCCGACTTGTTGGAGGCCTACGACAGACCCGGCGGCGACGAACTGCGTCAGTGGGCCGCGGAGCTGCGGCGGCGCTTCCAGGAGGACTTCTGGGTCGAGGACCGCGGCGGAGGGCGACCGGCGGCCGCGCGCTCGGCGGACGGCCGCAGGTCGGCGTTCCTGGGCAGCGGAGCCGCCCACCTTCTGGACACCGGGCTGCTCGGCGCGGGCGCGTGTGCGCCGGGCCTGCTGGACAAGGTGCGGACCGAGCAACTCGCGAGGCTCTTCGGCGCGCCGGGGCTCGATTCCGGATGGGGGCTCAGAAGCCTGGGGGTGAAGGAGGCGGCGTACAACCCGTTCGGCCACCGATCGGGGGCGGTGCGGGTGCACGAAACCGCTGTCGCCGTCGCGGGCCTGTCCGCCGCCGGGTACGAGAAGGAGGCGGCGTCACTGATCAGAGGTGTCCTCGACGCGGCCGAAGCCTTCGACTACAGGCTGCCCGAGATGTACGCGGGGCTGCAGCGGGTCGAGGGTGGCATTCCGATGCCGCACCCCGCCGCGTGCAGACCCGCCGCCGTGGCGGCCGCTGCCGGAGTGCACCTCCTGGCCGGCCTCGTGGGTGTCCGCCCCGACGTGCCGGCGGGGACGGTGACGTTGTCGCCGATGCGCAGCGCCCCGCTGGGAGAGATCGGGCTGACCGGGCTGCGGGTCGCCGGGCAAGGGTTTTCCGTACGCGTCAGCAGGCTTGGCCTCGCCATGGTGGAGGAGGCCTCGGGCGAACTCCAATTGGGAGTGTGACGCGCCCGGGTCCTGGCAGGCGACGACCATTGCGCACCGCCCGACGCAGGGCGGAGCAAGAGAGCGAAGGGAGTGTTTATCGTCAGGCAGACGACTATGATCGTTCCATGTCGCCCTACGACCCGTCGGCCTTTCCGCCCTTCGCAGTCACCGTCGATCTGGTCGTGCTGACCGTGCGCCGTCACGCACTGTGCGCGCTGGCGGTGCGCCGTGGTGAACCGCCGTTTCAAGGGCGTTGGGCCTTGCCCGGTGGGTTCGTGCGGGACGACGAGGACCTGACCGCGGCGGCCGCGCGCGAGCTGATCGAGGAGACGGGGCTGTGCGCCCACGACCCGATGGCGCCGGCGCAGGACAACGGCGCACACCTGGAGCAGTTGGCCACCTACGGCGACCCGAAGCGGGATCCCCGGATGCGCGTGGTCAGCGTCGCGCATCTCGCGCTCGCCCCCGATCTGCCCGCGCCGCGCCCCGGCGGCGACGCGCACAGCGCGCGGTGGGCTCCGGTGGAGGCGTTGCTCAAGCACGGCGGCTACGGGCGGGAGGACGAGCAGGCGGCACCGTTGGCCTTCGACCACGCGCAGATCCTGGCGGACGGTGTGGAGCGGGCGCGCTCGAAGATCGAGTACTCCTCGCTAGCGACGGCGTTCTGCCCGCCCGAGTTCACCGTCGGCGAGCTGCGCCGCGTGTACGAAGCCGTGTGGGGCGTCGCCCTCGACCCGCGCAATTTCCACCGCAAGGTGACGGGCACGCCGGGCTTCCTGGTGCCGACCGGCGGCACCACCACCCGCCAGGGCGGCCGGCCGGCCCAGCTCTTCCGAGCCGGCGGGGCGACGCTCCTCAACCCTCCGATGCTGCGACCGGAAGCCTGAGCGATTCGCCGGTGCGGCCGGAGGCGTGACTCCGGCGCGGTACGGGTGGCGTCGGCGTCCGGTGGGGCACGGCGGCACCGGCAGGAGGTCCGGATTCGAGGGCACTCACGTAAGCACGATGCCCGAAAAGTGCTAAATATCGCGTTATCTTGCTGAAGTACCTCAGGGGTTTGCCCGTCGCCCTGTCGGCGAGCGGGCCCCGGCCGCCGAGCGGTCGCCCATCCTGCGAGAGAAGCGATGATTCAGGCCACCGGACTGACGAGTAACGCACGCAAGGGGAGCCCGCCCGCGGTCGACGACGTGTCCTTCGACGCGCGCGCCGGCCGTGTCACCGCCCTGCTCGGCGCACGACGGTCGGGCAAGACCACGGCTGTACGTCTGATGCTCGAACTCCAACAAGGCCGTGGCGTCACCTACTTCAGAGGCCGCCCGCTGCACCGCATCGCCCATCCCGCGCGCGAAGTCGGAGTCCTGCTCGGAGACGTGCCCGGTCACCCGGCCAGAACCGTCCGAGGGCACCTGCGCATGCTCTGCTCCGCGGCCGGCGTATCCGTGCGCCGTGCGGACGAAGTGCTCGAGGTGGTGGGCCTGGTGAGCCTGAAGGAGGAACGCCTGGGCACCCTGTCGCGCGGCATGGACCGACGGCTCGGCCTGGCCTGCGCGCTGCTCGCCGATCCGCACACGCTGGTCCTCGACGACCCCGCGGCGGGCCTCTCCGCCCGGGAGAGCAGGTGGCTGCACGGCCTACTGAGGGCGCACGCCGCGCTCGGCGGCACCGTTCTCCTCACCACCGAGGACGCCAAGGAGGCGGCCCGGGTCGCCGACCGCGTCGTCACGCTCGACGCGGGCACGGTGGTGGCGGACCAGGATGTCGCCGAATTCGCCCGCACCAGGCTGCGGCCCCGGGTCGCGGTCCGCAGTCCGCACGCCGCGCGGTTCGGTGTCCTCCTGGCGAAGGAGGCACGCACGTCCAAGCGCACCGTCGAGGTGGTCGCGGAGGACGGCAGCCGGCTGTCGGTGTACGGCAGTACCTGCGCGGACGTGGGGGACATCGCGTTCCGGCACGGCATCCTCGTGCACCAACTCGCCGACGAGATCGGTGACGCGGGTCCATCGGCGGCGACGCCACGCGACACCGACGGCCGACCGGACAGCGGCGACGAGATCGGCGACGCAGGCACCGAGCCCCAGACCGGCATCGGGGCCGGCGGCCCGGCCGACACTCCCGCGGCTACTGCTCCCCTCAACACCCTTACCCCCGCCAGCACCTTCGTCCCGCTCGCCGGTGCGGCATCGCCCTCGGCGGCACAGCGCCGAGCCACCTCGAACGACCGTGCACCCGTGGTCGAATCCGCGCGCGAGACCGCTGTCGCGCTGCCGACGCTGCCGCCGCCGATCACCGTGCGCACCGCCCGCGGTCCACTGCGTCCGGTGCGCTACGAACTGCGTCGTGCGACCGGCATCGCCACCGGGTATGTCACCGTCGCACTCGTTCTCGTCGTCTCCGCGCTCCTCTCAGTGCTGCTCGCACGCGCCGGACACACCCCGCAGCCACTGCTGATCGCCGCCTGGCCGCAAGTCCTTCCCCTGCCGCCCGCCGCCCTGGGCGCAGGACTGCTCGGAGCCTTCGCATTCGGTGAGGAATTCCGCCACCCCGCACTCGCCGCCGATCGCGGAACCGTCCCCCGCCGTCTGGGACTTCTCGCCGCGAAGCTGCTCGTCGGTGCGGCGGCCGCCCTTCTCCTGGGCGTTCTCACCGTCCTCGGTGATGCCGCGCTGCTCCACCTCGTATACGGACCGGAACTCACACAAGTTCCCGCCGAGTGGCCGTCCCTGAGCGTGAGTTGGCTCGCACTGGTCGTCGGTTGCGCCTGGGCGGGCGTCCTCGCGTCCGGTCTGTTCCGGTCCACGGCCGCCGGACTCGCCGCGGTGGTGGCCGTACCGATCATCATCGTGCCGCTCGTACAGAAAGCCCTGGAGGGACCATCTGTGCGAACGGCGGCGGGACTTCCCGGACGTCTGCGTGATCTTGCGCTGGTGGACTGGCCGTTCGGGATCGAGCGTTTCGCGGCCGCCGGAATGCGGATGATCACTCAACCCGTGGGCGGTGCACTGATGTTGTCGTTGAGTGCTCTGCTCTGCGCATATCTGCTCACAGCGCTGCGTACTCGGGTGCGGTGACGACCGCCCGACGCCTTCCGATGTCCCGTTGAGCGCAACTCCCCGTGGAACGCCCACTTCTTTCCGATAAGGCGTCAAGTACGGCGAGGAGGGAGATCACCCTTTCGTGTGCTTTTCACCAAAGACCTCAAGGGAGTTGGGGACGGCGCCGACAACAGATTCCGTGAGTACCCTTGCGCACACCATGATGACCGCCGCCCGCTCCGCCGACTCCGGCCTCGCAGGACCGGGCGAACTCGACCGCTACCCCTATGTGGAGCCGACCGCCGACCGCGTCGGCGGCCCCGCATGGGAGAGCCCCGACCCGGATCTCGGCCGGGTGGGCCGACGTGCCGGGGGCAGTCGGGGGCGCGGTCTGCACGGCCAACTCGTCCAGCAGCTCGGTCAGATGATCGTCTCCGGCGACCTCGGCGCCGACCGCCCGCTGGTTCCGGAGGAGATCGGCCAGCGGTTCGAGGTGTCCCGCACCGTCGTCCGCGAGTCCCTGCGCGTACTGGAGGCCAAGGGCCTGGTCAGCGCCCGGCCGAACGTCGGCACGCGTGTGCGGCCGGTCAGCGACTGGAACCTGCTGGACCCGGACATCATCGAATGGCGCGCCTTCGGGCCGCAGCGCGACGACCAGCGACGCGAGCTCAGCGAGCTGCGGTGGACGATCGAGCCCCTCGCCGCGCGGCTCGCCGCGGGGCACGGCAGGGAGGACGTGCAGCAGCGCCTGGCCGACATGGTGGAGATCATGCGGCACGCGCTGGGGCAGGGCGACTCGATCACGTTCTCGCGCGCCGACGCCGAGTTCCACTCCCTGCTCATCCAGCTCGCGGGCAACAGGATGCTCGAACACCTCTCCGGCATCGTGTCCGCCGCCCTGCACGTCTCCGGCGGCCCGGTCATCGGCTGCGACCGCCCGAACGAGACGGTCGTCGCGCACCACGCGCGCATCGTCGACGCGCTCGCCGCGGGTGATGGCTCGGGAGCCGAGGCGGCCATGCGCCAGCTGCTCACCGTCCACCCCGAGGTGGAGCGCGTCGTGCCCGCTCCCCGCGAGCACTGACCGCGCCAGGGGCGCGACTGGGCGGGGAGGGCGAACCATGGGTCGCCGGACGGTGCCGCATGTGCGACGTGGACGCGACGCATGTGCAGGAGGGCGCCCTCCGGCGACCCGAGGCGTAGGCGGAAGGTTCGTTCTCCTCTGGGGATCCGTTCTTCGGGGGACGCTCGCAGCCCGGACGAGTTCAGCCGCATGACCTGTTCTGTCCGTATCAGTCAGTCTTTGACCGATAACGCGGTGTGACTCGGACCACGCAGATTGGGCGTAACGCTCCTCGGGGTAGCGCGATGACCTAAGAGGTGACAGCCGAGGAGGGAATACAGCAGCCGCTTGTGGCGCTGTCCATCTCCCAGGCTCCTGCCCGCGCCGTCGGCCCATCCCCAAGCCGGCGGTCGTCGGCTCCGGTCCACACAGGACGGGGCCGGAAGCCGTTTTCCAACGTTCCGAGAGGTTGTTCGTGTCGGCCAGCACATCCCGTACGCTCCCGCCGGAGATCGCCGAGTCCGTCTCTGTCATGGCGCTCATTGAGCGGGGAAAGGCTGATGGCCAGATCGCCGGCGACGACGTGCGCCGTGCGTTCGAAGCCGACCAGATTCCGGCCACTCAGTGGAAGAACGTTCTGCGCAGCCTCAACCAGATCCTCGAGGAAGAGGGTGTGACGCTGATGGTCAGTGCCGCTGAGCCCAAGCGTCCCCGAAAGAGCAGCGTCGCAGCCAAGAGTCCGGTCAAGCGCACCGCGACCAAGACCGTCGCGGCCAAGACGGTCACCGCAAAGAAGGTCGCCGCCAGCACCACCCCCGAGCCGCCGGCCGTCGAGGCCGTCGACGAGGAGGCCGAGCCGGCCAAGAAGGCCGTGGCGAAGAAGGCGCCGGCCAAGAAGGCCGCCGCCAAGAAGACGGTCGCCAAGAAAACCGCCGCGAAGAAGACCGCCGCCAAGAAGGACGACGACCTTCTTGAGGACGAGGCGACCGAGGAGACCGCCCCCGCCGCCGGTAAGGCCGGCGAGGGTGAGCCGGCCGAGGAGAAGGAGGGGCAGGGCTTCGTCCTGTCCGACGACGACGAGGACGACGCGCCGGCCCAGCAGGTCGCCGCCGCCGGTGCCACCGCCGACCCGGTCAAGGACTACCTGAAGCAGATCGGCAAGGTCCCGCTCCTCAACGCGGAGCAGGAGGTTGAGCTCGCCAAGCGCATCGAGGCCGGTCTCTTCGCCGAGGACAAGCTGGCCAACGCCGACAAGCTCGCGCCGAAGCTCAAGCGCGAGCTGGAGATCATCGCCGAGGACGGGCGCCGCGCCAAGAACCACCTCCTGGAGGCCAACCTCCGTCTGGTGGTCTCCCTGGCCAAGCGCTACACCGGCCGCGGCATGCTCTTCCTGGACCTCATCCAGGAGGGCAACCTCGGTCTGATCCGCGCGGTCGAGAAGTTCGACTACACCAAGGGCTACAAGTTCTCGACGTACGCCACCTGGTGGATCCGTCAGGCGATCACCCGCGCCATGGCCGACCAGGCCCGCACCATCCGTATCCCGGTGCACATGGTCGAGGTCATCAACAAGCTCGCGCGCGTGCAGCGTCAGATGCTCCAGGACCTGGGCCGCGAGCCCACCCCGGAGGAGCTGGCCAAGGAACTCGACATGACCCCCGAGAAGGTCATCGAGGTCCAGAAGTACGGCCGCGAGCCCATCTCCCTGCACACCCCGCTGGGCGAGGACGGCGACAGCGAGTTCGGTGACCTCATCGAGGACTCCGAGGCGGTCGTCCCGGCCGACGCGGTCAGCTTCACGCTCCTCCAGGAGCAGCTGCACTCCGTGCTCGACACCCTGTCCGAGCGCGAGGCGGGCGTCGTCTCCATGCGCTTCGGTCTCACCGACGGTCAGCCGAAGACCCTCGACGAGATCGGCAAGGTCTACGGCGTAACGCGTGAGCGCATCCGCCAGATCGAGTCCAAGACGATGTCGAAGCTGCGTCACCCGTCGCGCTCGCAGGTCCTGCGTGACTACCTCGACTAGTCACAGGCGCTGAACGGCCCTCAGAAGGCCCGGCAATTCCCCGCTCGCGGAGAGTGCCGGGCCTTCGTCGTGGGCGCGTGTGGACGGATCCTCGCGGTGCGCGGCGGGTCTCGCTGAATGACGCTGGGTGTGCCGTTGCAACCCAGAGTGAGGAGACCGTATGCGTCGCCCTTTCGCGAGAGTGCTGACCGCTCCACTGGCCGCGCTGGCCGCGGCGGCGGTGCTGCCGCTGGCTTCCCCCCAGCCGGCGGCCGCCGACGAGGGGATCGTCGGGGGGCATCGGGTCGACGCCGCCAAGAGTCCCTGGGTGGTGGCGCTCGCGAGTCGTGACCGGTTCGGAGGCAACCGCGCGGGTCAGTTCTGCGGGGGAGTGGTCGTCGGTCGGTCGACGGTGCTCACCGCGGCGCACTGCCTTGGCGAGGACGTGCTCGGCGCGCCGCGCGATCAGGTGCGGGATCTCAAGGCGATCGTCGGCCGCGGCGATCTCGGTACGTCCAACGGAACCGAGGCGTCCGTGCGCAGCGAATGGATCAACCCGGCGTACGACGGCCGGACGAACGCCGGTGATGTGGCGGCCCTCACACTCGACACACGGCTGCCCGAGGGATATGTGATCCCGATCGCCGGCGAGAAGGATCCGGCCTACCGGGCCGGCACCGACGCCTCCGTCTACGGCTGGGGTGACACGACGGGAGCGGGCGACTACGCGCGTACGTTGCATGCCGCGCAGGTGAAGGTGCTCGCCGACGCCGAGTGCAAGAAGGCGTATCCGCCGGGTGGCACGGACGGGACGTACAAGCCGTCGTCCATGCTCTGCGCGGGCGAGCCCGCCGGAGGCAAGGATGCCTGCCAAGGGGACAGCGGCGGCCCGCTGGTCGCCGGGGGCAAGCTGATCGGTCTCGTGTCCTGGGGGAGCGGATGTGGGCGCGCGGGCAGTCCCGGCGTCTACACGCGCGCCTCGGAGGCGCTGCGCGTGCTGCAGCAGCACGCCTGACGCGTCGTACGGATACGAGGACGGGCGGCTGCTCCTGTGGTCAGGAGCAGCCGCCCGATCACCGGCCTGATGCCGGAGCTGGCTCGTCGTGTGTGCGAGGCGTCAGCGTTCCTCGGTCTCGGCGCTTGCCGGAACGGCGGTGAGCCGCTCCGTCTCGTCCTGTATCTCAGCGGCGATCTTCTTGAGTTCCGGCTCGAACTTGCGACCGTGGTGGGCGCAGAAGAGCAGTTCACCACCGCTGATCAGGACGACGCGCAGATATGCCTGGGCGCCGCAACGGTCACAGCGGTCAGCGGCCGTCAGGGGGGTCGCGGGGGTCAGAACAGTAGTCACGTCGCCTCTTCTCTAGCTCGACGAGCTGTCGTACCAGGGTCAACATCCAACCAGGCCGAAAACGTTCCCGCTCGCGGCTTTTCCTCGAAAAATTTCTTCGAGGCCGGCTGTCTGTCGCCGGGTGGCGGCGAATGTGCCGTATTGCGTCTCTAACGTCTTACGGGTTCGCGCGTTCTGTCAGGTCGGTCCTCCCCCGGCTGGTTGCCGGTTTGTTCATGAGGACGTGCCCGGAGCCTAAATGGTTCATGCCTGGAAGGGAACGTGATGTGGGCGTCACTCCATCGAGGGATCGAACACTCATGCGATCCTGGACTAGTCTGGGCTGAGGTGAGGGTGGCGTGACAAAGGCTCTACCAGGCCTCGGTACCCTCTGAACGGCGACCGACGCCGGCCCTTCATTTGTGAGGGCCCCATCTGAAATTCAGCGAGGAGCGAACCGCGTGACCGCCGATACGTCCGTGCCGTCCACAGCGCTGCTGACCGGAGCAGACCGGGACGGTTCCAACTACACCGCGCGGCACCTGCTCGTCCTTGAGGGGCTCGAAGCCGTACGCAAGCGTCCGGGCATGTACATCGGCTCGACCGATAGTCGTGGCCTGATGCACTGCCTCTGGGAGATCATCGACAACTCGGTCGACGAGGCTCTCGGCGGCTACTGCGACCGCATCGAAGTGATCCTTCACGACGACGCCTCCGTAGAGGTGCGGGACAACGGCCGCGGCATCCCCGTGGACGTCGAGCCCAAGACCGGCCTTTCCGGAGTCGAGGTCGTCATGACCAAGCTCCACGCGGGCGGCAAGTTCGGCGGGGGCGCGTACGCGGCCTCCGGCGGCCTGCACGGCGTGGGCGCCTCCGTGGTGAACGCGCTGTCGGCGCGCCTCGACGTCGAGGTGGACCTCAACGGGCACACGCACGCCATCAGCTTCCGGCGCGGCGTCCCCGGCGGCTTCGCCAAGGCCGGACCCGACGCTTCGTTCGACCCCTCGGTGCGGCTGAGCAAGGTCAAGAAGGTCCCCAAGGCGCGCCGGGGCACCAGGGTCCGCTACTGGGCGGACCGCCAGATCTTCCTGAAGGACGCCAAGCTCTCCCTGAGCGACCTGCACCAGCGCGCGCGGCAGACCGCGTTCCTGGTGCCGGGCCTGACCATCGTCGTGCGCGACGAGTTCGGCCTCGGTGAGGGCGGCAGCAAGGGCGAGGAATCCTTCCGTTTCGACGGCGGCATCAGCGAGTTCTGCGAGTACCTGGCGCAGGACAAGCCGGTCTGCGACGTCCTCCGCTTCACCGGGCAGGGCACCTTCAAGGAGACCGTCCCCGTGCTCGACGAGCACGGGCAGATGACGCCGACCGAGGTCCAGCGCGAGCTCGGTGTCGACATCGCGCTGCGCTGGGGCACCGGGTACGACACGACCATCAAGTCGTTCGTGAACATCATCGCCACGCCCAAGGGCGGCACCCATGTGACGGGCTTCGAGCGCTCGCTCACGAAGACGATGAACGAGGTGCTGCGCGCCCAGAAGGTGCTGCGCGTGGCCGAGGACGACGTCGTCAAGGACGACGCCCTGGAAGGCCTCACGGCCGTCGTCACGGTGCGTCTGGCGGAGCCGCAGTTCGAGGGCCAGACCAAGGAGGTCCTTGGTACCTCTGCGGCCAACAGGATCGTCGCGAACGTCGTGGCCAAGGAGCTCAAGGCGTTCCTGTCGTCAACCAAGCGCGACGCCAAGGCGCAGGCCCGTGCCGTCATGGAGAAGGCCGTCGCCGCCGCCCGTACGCGCATCGCCGCGCGTCAGCACAAGGACGCGCAGCGTCGCAAGACGGCCCTGGAGTCCTCGTCCCTCCCCGCCAAGCTCGCGGACTGCCGCAGCGACGACGTGGAGCGCAGCGAGCTGTTCATCGTCGAGGGCGACTCCGCGCTCGGCACCGCCAAGCTCGCCCGGAACTCCGAGTTCCAGGCACTGCTGCCGATCCGCGGCAAGATCCTCAACGTTCAGAAGTCGTCCGTGACGGACATGCTGAAGAACGTGGAGTGCGGCGCCATCATCCAGGTCATAGGAGCCGGGTCCGGCCGGACCTTCGACATCGACGCGGCGCGCTACGGGAAGATCATCCTGCTCGTCGACGCCGACGTCGACGGCGCGCACATCCGCACGCTGCTGCTGACGCTGTTTCAGCGCTACATGCGGCCGATGATCGAGGCAGGCCGGGTCTTCGCCGCCGTGCCGCCCCTGCACCGCATCGAGCTGGTCCAGCCCAAGAAGGGCCAGGACAAGTACGTCTACACGTACTCGGACCGCGAACTGCGCGAGACCCTGCTGGAGCTCCAGCGCAAGGGCGTGCGGTACAAGGACTCGATCCAGCGGTACAAGGGTCTCGGCGAGATGGACGCCGACCAGCTCGCGGAGACCACGATGGACCCGCGCCACCGCACGCTGCGCCGGATCAACATCGGCGAGCTGGAGGCGGCGGAGCACGTCTTCGACCTGCTGATGGGCAATGACGTGGCGCCGCGCAAGGAGTTCATCAGCAGCTCCGCCTCGACCCTCGACCGCTCGCGCATCGACATGTAGCGACGAGGACGGGGACGCGGCGATCGCGTCCCCGCCGCGCAGTTCACCGCACGCGGCTCCACCCACGGGTGGAGCCGCATGTTCCACCCGTGATCCACCCTGGCTCCGATCTCCTGACCTGCTGTTTTCCGTAGCGTCGAAGGCGTTGAACCACTTCGCTCCCGACCGCTCCACGGAGGCAGTCATGTCCGGGGTCCCCACCGTCTTGGTGATCGTCGCCGTCGTCGCACTCGTCCTGGTGTGCCAGTTCAGGACGGAGCGCCTGTCCGGCGACCGGAAGTGGTGGCTCCTGCCCGCGATCCTCGCGGTCCTCGCCGTGAAGGACGGAGCGGTGACGGACCCCCATGATGCGACGGGCTCGGTCGTGCTGCTTGCCGTCGAGGTGCTGGTGAGTGTGGGCATAGGCGTCGGGTGGGCGTTCACGACCCGCGTCTGGACGGACGACCGGGGCGATGTGTGGACCAAGGGCACCATCGCGACGGCCGGGGCCTGGCTCGGTGGCGTCGCGGCCCGCGCCTGTGTGGCGGGCGTCGGTCTGGCGATGGGCATCCACCTCGGCAGCTCGGGCCTCATGCTCGGCTTCGCCGTCTCACTCCTGGTCCGCTCCGGGCTGCTGATGCTGCGGGCCGACCGGGAGCGCTCGGCGTACGTTGGTCCTGTCGCCCAGCCGGCGTGGGAGGACCGCAGGTGAACTCCGTAAAGTGGACGGAATGGCCCTCCCGGGAGGCGCTCTCCCGTGAGGGAGTCACCCGCGCCCGACGGATGCTTGCCCGGGCGGTGCGGCTGGTCGTGGTCGCGGTCCTGGTGTGGACCGCCGTCACGCAGCGCGATGTCAGCGACTGGGCGCTGATCTTCGCTCCCGTGCTGCTGATCGCTTCCGCGGCAGCCGCCTGGGCCTTCTTCCGCACCACGCTCGACCACCGGTTGTGGCCCTCGCTCGGGCTGCTGGCGTTCTTGGTGGGGACCGCTGTGCTGGCCCAATGGGCGGGATTCGCCGGGCCGGCCATCGTCCTGTGGTGCGGCTGCGCGGTCTCGGCGCTGGAGCGGCTGCCCCTGGCCGCCTCCGTGCCCGCCACCGCGGTGGCACTCACCGGCTTCGCGGTGGTCAACAACGACGCCTGGCTGACCACCGCCGTCGTTGCCATCGGCCTCTGCCTGTCCGGGTACGTGCTGCGGCTGGACGCCGAAGCGCGGGGGAGCGCGCAGCGGGCCTTGGAGCAGGAGCGTGCCGCGCGTGCCGCAGAGGCCGAGTCGGCGGCGCTCGCCGAGCGGTCGCGGATCGCCCGCGAGATCCACGACGTCCTCGCGCACAGCCTCTCCGCCCAACTCGTGCACCTGGAGGCCGCCCGGCTCCTCATCGAACGCGGGGCGGACCGCGACCAGATCCTGGAGCGCGTCGTGGCGGCGCGCGGCATGGCCCGGGACGGACTCGACGAGACCCGGCAGGCCCTGTCCGCGCTGCGGGGCGAGATGACGCCGCTGGAGGACTTCCTGCGGGAGCTGGTCGCATCCTCGGACGGTGCGACGCTCACGGTGGGAGGAGGCGGCCGCAGGGCCGTGCCCGCCGAGGCGTCCCAGACCGTGCGCAGAGTGGCACAGGAGGCGCTGACGAACGTGCGCAAGCATGCGCCGGGCGCGAAGACGGACGTCCGGCTGGAGTACGGGACGGGCGAAGTGGCCCTGGAGGTACGGGATTCGGGGGCGTCCCGGCCGCACGAGGAGCTCACTGTCAGTGGCGGCGGTTACGGTCTGTTGGGGATGAAGGAGCGCGCCGAGTTGTTGGGCGGCACGCTCGAGGCGGGACCGTACGAGGAGGGTTTCGTGGTCAAGTTGAAGGTTCCCGTATGAGCGGGGCCCAGGCGGGGGAGCGCGCGGGGAGGCCACCGGCCCGCGTGGTGGTGGTCGACGACCAGACGGTGGTGCGCGAAGGCATCGTGATGCTGCTCGGGCTGCTGCCCGGGATCGAGGTCGTGGGCTCCGGGGGAGATGGTGACGAGGCGGTCGCGCTCGTGGCCGAACTGTCCCCGGACGTCGTCCTGATGGACCTGCGCATGCCGCGCTGCGACGGAGCGGAGGCGACCAGACGGATCCGGCAGGAGTACCCGGGCACCCAGGTCGTCGTCCTGACCACGTACGCCGATGACGAGTCGCTCTTCCCGGCCCTCAGAGCGGGAGCGCGCGGCTATCTCACGAAGGACGCCGGCGGGGACGAGATCGTCCGGGCGGTGGAGGGCGTGCTGTCCGGCGACGCGGGCCTCTCGCCGAAGATCCAGCGGCGGCTCCTGGAAAGACTGTCGCAGCCCGAGGCCGCCGTGCCGGATCCCGTGGAACCCCCTGATGGCCTGACGGCGCGGGAGGCCGAGGTTCTGGTGCTGATCGCCGAGGGGCTGACGAACCAGGAGATCGCCACGTCGCTGCACGTCTCCACCGCGACGGTGAAGACGCACATCAACAATCTGTTCGCGAAGGCAGGGCTCAAGGACCGGGCCCAGGCCGTCCGTTACGCGTATCGGCACGGACTCGCGAAACTGCCGGGATCGTCCATCACCTAATGGGGTGAAGGGTCTGCGGAGAGCGTCCGGGATCTTCCCGGTCTGTCCATCCTTGGTCCGCGGCCGCAGTGGGCCGCGGACAAGGAGAGTCCGGTGGACAAGCACGACGGGCGCGCGACCGCGCGGCCCAGGGCCGTTGCCACGAGGGGCAGTGGCGATCCCTGGTACGACGAGCCGGACGCGGAATGGGGTGAGTGGCGCGGTCCGGACGCGATGTCGGCCGCCGTTCCCGCCCAGTCCGTGCCGTCCGAGCGGAGCGCGGCGGGGGTCTACCTGGAGGTGCAGCGCAGCGCGGCGTTTCAGGAAGTGCGCAGGCGCTACCGGCGGTTCGTCGTCCCAGCGTTCGTACTCTTCTTCGCCTGGTACGTCGCGTACGTCGTGACCGCCACGACGGCGCCCGGCCTGATGGCCGAACCGGTCGCGGGCGCCGTGAACGTGGCGATGGTCGCGGGCCTCGGACAGTTCGCCAGCACATTCCTGCTGACGTGGCTGTACGCGCGCCACGCGCGGCTGCGGCGTGATCGCGCGGCGCTCGAACTGCGCTGGGACACGCAGGAGATGACGCGCGGCATCGTCGGGCACGCGCGCGTGAACGGTGCTGCGCGCGGCGAGGGTGGGCAGCGGTGACGGGCGCGCATCAGACCCTCGCACTGGTCCTGTTCAGCGCGTTCGTGGCGGTCACGCTCGCCATCACGACCTGGGCGAGCCGTAAGCGACACGGTTCGGCCGAGGAGTTCTACGCGGGCGGCCGGCTGTTCTCGCCCATGGAGAACGGATTCGCCATCGCGGGCGACTACATGTCGGCCGCGTCCTTCCTCGGCATCTCCGGACTGATCGCGCTGTTCGGCTACGACGGGCTGCTCTACTCGGTCGGCTTCCTCGTGGCCTGGCTCGTGGTGCTCTTCCTCGTGGCCGAACTGGTGCGCAACTGCGGGCGGTTCACGCTCGCCGACGTCGTCGCGGCCCGGATGCGGGAGCGGCCGGTGCGCATCGCCGCGGGAACTTCCTCGGTGACCGTGTCCGTTCTATATCTGGTGGCGCAGATGGTGGGTGCCGGAAGCCTCGTCGCGCTGCTGTTGGGGGAGGCGAGTGGCGCCGCGCAGGCCTGGACCGTCGTCGGTGTGGGCGCGCTCATGGTCGTCTATGTGTCGATGGGAGGGATGCGGGCCACCACGTGGATCCAGATCGTGAAGGCCGTCCTGCTCATGGGCGGGGCGATCGCCCTGACGGTGCTCGTCCTGGCGCGCTTTCACGGAGACTTCGACCAGCTGCTGCGCACCGCCGCCGCACGCAGCGGGCACGGATCGGACTTCCTCGTGCCCGGTCTGAAGTACGGCGGAAGCTGGACCGCGCGCTTCGACTTCATCAGCCTGGGCCTCGCGCTCGTGCTCGGCACGGCGGGCCTTCCGCACATCCTGTCGCGCTTCTACACCGTGCCGACCGCGCGGGCCGCGCGCCGCTCGGTCGTGTGGTCCATCGGCCTCATCGGCAGCTTCTACCTGATGACGATCGTGCTCGGGTTCGGGGCCGCGGCCCTCGTGGGCCCCGAGGCCGTACGGGGCTCGAATGCCGCGGGGAACACGGCGGTTCCGCTGCTCGCCCTCGACCTGGGCGGCGGCGCCGACTCCACGGGGGGCACGGTGCTGTTCGCGATCGTGGCTGCGGTCGCCTTCGCCACCATCCTCGCCGTCGTAGCCGGGATCACGCTGGCGTCCTCGGCCTCCGTGGCGCACGACCTGTACGCGACGCTCCGTCGAGGCGGCCCCGAGGGGAAGCCCGGTGGCAAGCAGTGGAGCGAGGTCGCGGTGGCGCGGGTCGCCGCGGCCGGCGTCGGCGTGCTCGCGATCGGACTCGGGCTGCTCGCGCGGGACCTGAACGTGGCGTTCCTGGTCGGGCTCGCGTTCGCGGTCGCCGCGTCGGCCAATCTGCCCGTGCTGCTCTACTCGCTGTTCTGGCGAGGCTTCACCACGCGCGGAGCCGTGTGGTCGGTGTACGGCGGTCTGGTGCCCGCGCTGGTGCTCGTGGTGCTGTCCCCGGTGGTTTCCGGAAGCCCCGCATCACTGTTCCCCGGCGTCGACTTCCAGTACTTCCCGTTGGAGAATCCCGGGCTCGTCTCGATCCCGCTCGGCTTCCTCGCGGGCTGGCTCGGCACCGTGACCTCTCCCGAGGAGCCGGACGAGGCCAAGCACGCGGAGACCGAGGTACGGGCGCTGACGGGCGCGGGGGCGGTCTGACATGCCCCTGCGGGGGAGTCAGCGGCTGGCGGCCCACTCGTAGCGGTGTTCGGGCCGTCCGGTGTCGCCGTACTTGAGACTCAGCCGCACGCGCCCGGTCCGCTCCAGGAGCTTGAGGTAGCGCTGGGCGGTCTGCCGGCTGAGCCCGGTGGCATCGGCCAGTTCCTGCGCCGACAGTGGGCCTTCGGCGGTCATCATGGCCCGGCGGACCAGCTCGGCGGTGGTGGGCGAGTGGCCCTTGGGCAGCTCGGGCGCGGGTCCGGCGGAGAGCGCGCCGAAGATCCGGTCGACCTCCGCCTGTTCCGCCTCGCCCCCGCCGTCGAGGGTGCGCCGCAACGTCGCGTACGCCTCCAACTTGCCTCGCAGGCCCGCGAACGAGAACGGCTTGACCAGGTACTGCAGCGCCCCGTGGCGCATCGCGGCCTGCACGGTCCCCACGTCGCGCGCCGCGGTCACCATGATCACGTCGATCTGGTGGCCGCGCTCGCGCACCGTCCGGGCCAGCCCCAGACCCGTCCGGTCCGGCAGGTAGTGGTCGAGCAGCACCAGATCGACATGGAGCTCCTCGATCCGCTCGAGCGCCTCGGCCGCGCTGTGGGCGGTCGCCGCGACACGGAATCCCGGAACCTTCGCCACATAGGCGGCGTTGACGTCGGCCACGCGCGTGTCGTCGTCCACGACCAGTACGTCGATCATCGGGCCTCCTCGGTCACGTCCGGCACGTCCGGCACGTCCGGCACGTCCACGGTCAGGGCCTCCGGAAGGACGACGACGAATTCGGCGCCCCCGAGAGGCGACCGGTTCACCTCGGCGGTGCCGCCCTGCCGCTCGGCGAACCTGCGGACCAGGGCGAGTCCGATGCCGCGCTTGCCGTGGGCCGGCGGCTCCTTGGTGGACCAGCCTTCCACGAAGACGGTCTCCCGCTGGTCGGCGGGGACGCCCGGTCCCGAATCGCGTACCCGTAGGACCGCACTACGGCGTTCGGCGCGCAGCACCACCTCCACGCGCGCGTGCTGCCCCGAACCCGCGGCCGCGTCCAGGGCGTTGTCCACCAGGTTGCCGACGATCGTCACCAGACCGCGCGGATCGACCAGGCGGTCCGGCAGCCAGGTGTCATCGGAGATACCGAACGCGACACCGCGCTCCGCGGCCACGGTCGCCTTGCCGACCATGAGGGCCGAGAGCAGTGGGTCCTCGATCCGCTCGGTGATCTGCTCCGCGGTCACCCGGCGCGTCCCCGCAACCTCGCCGACGAAGTCCACGGCCTCCTCGTACATCTCCAGTTCCAGAAGGCCCAACAACGTATGCATGCGGTTCGCGTGTTCGTGGTCCTGCGCGCGCAGGGCGTCGATCAGGCCGCGCGTGGAGTCGAGTTCGCGGCCCAGCTGCTCCAGCTCGGTGCGGTCGCGCAAGGTGGCGACCGCACCGCCGTCGTCGGTGGGCATCCGGTTCGCGACCAGGACCCGCTGGCCACGGACGGTCAGCAGGTCGGTCCCGGTGACGTGCCCCGCGAGCACGTCCGTTGTGCGTCCCGCCCCGAGTGCCGCGTCCAGGGGCTGTCCGATGGCCCGCGCGTCCACGCCGAGCAGCCGCTGCGCCTCGTCGTTGAGCAGGCGTATCCGGCCGCCGCGGTCCAGTGCCACGACGCCCTCGCGAATGCCGTGCAGCATGGCCTCGCGCTCGGCCAGGAGCGCCGAGATGTCCGAGAAGGCGAGGTCACGGGTTTGCCGCTGGACCCGCCGCGAGATCAGATACGCGGCGAGCGCCCCGACGGCCAGGGCCCCTCCCGCGTACGCGAACAGGCCCGGGATGGCGTGGATGAGGCGCGCGCGGACGCTGTCGTACTCGATGCCGACCGAGACGGCTCCCACGATGGCCCCGTCAGCGGCCCTCAGAGGCACTTTGCCGCGCGCGGAGCGGCCGAGCGTCCCCTCGTCGATCTCCATGACCGCGCGGCCCGCCAGCGCGGCGCTGGGGTCCGTCGACACGATGTGCCCGATCCGGCCGCGGTCCGTGTGCGACCAGCGGACCCCTTCCCTGTTCATGATCACGACGTACTCCGCGCCGCTGGCCCGCCGGATCCGCTCCGCCGCGGCCTGCACGGGACCGTCCGGGCTCGGCCGTGAGGAGCGCAGCTCCTCGGCGATCCGCGGCTCCGCGGCGGTGGTCTGCGCGATGGCCAGGGCGCGGCGCATCGCCTGGTCGTCGAGCTGGTCGCTCAGCGGCGCCAGGAAGAGCCCCGTGGCCAGCACCGCCACCCCCGCGGCGATCGCCACCTGCATCACCAGCACCTGGGCGAACACCCGCTTGGGCAGGCCGAAGCGCAGTCGGCGGGCAGGGGAGGACGAACTCATGGCTCAGAACGGTACGGGCCCCTCGGCCCTGGTCGAAGGCCTTGTGGCAGGGATCTCCCCACCGCTCCCGTCCGGGAGCGCCCAGTCAGCCGCGCGGGGTGACGGCCTCACGTACAGCGACGACGTCCATGCGTGCCGGCGATCCGAGCGCGGCTCCGCAGCTCTCCGGACGGGCAGGGAGCGAGGCACCGCGGGCGACGGTGACCGTCCAGCTGCGGCCGTCGATGTGCGCGATCGTGACGTCCCAGTACGCGTTGTACGTGTGCGCATCAACAGGTGGATCGACATCAAGAGGTTGATCGATTGGTCGATCCACCGGTGCAGTGTGTACGACGCTCAGGACACCGGCACGATCCTCGGCGGCCGCCCGGCGCACGGCGAGCTCGGCGGCCTGCCCCGGGCGGTCCCAGGCGGAATTGCCGCGGCATCCCTGGAGCGCGATCCGGCCCGAGCGAACCGCGTGAAGAATCTCCTTGGCGTCGGCCGCCGAGGACCTTCCGTAGGCATAGCCGTAGGGCAGCACAAGGAGGGTGGGGGAGAAGCGGTGGCCGCCCAGGTGTGTGACCTCCCAGACGTCCGCTCCTTCGGAGGAGGCGAGTTCGGAGGCCAGAGGGCGCCCCAGAAGCGCGCAGCACCGGTCGCGTTTGCCGTTCGTGCAGACGAAGGCGAGCGGCTCGCCTTCGTGGGGTGCGCCGAAGCCGCCGTGCCGGCCCGCTCCCAAAGCGGCGAAGTCGAGCCGCAGAAGCTCTTCAGGGGCGGCGACGGTGGTGCTGCGCAGCCAGGTGTTTCCCGGGACGGTGTGGGCCGCGTACACCTGGTGGCGCTTGGCGGCGTGGTGGTCCGCGTGCCGGCCCGGACGGCGGATGAGGGCGACGCGCACGCCGGTGCCGTCGGCCGCGGCCTCCAGAGCGCGACCCACCTCGGGGTCGAGATGGCTGGAGACCAGGGCCTTCGCGCCCCACGGCCCCGGCTGTTCGATCAGCAGCCAGGTGCGCGCGGTGGCCGCCGTACCGGCCAGAGGCTCCTCAAGGTCCCGCGAGGCGGTCGTGCACGTGTTCACAGCGGCGACCCTAACCCGGCCCGCCCGGTCACTCCGTCGCGGAGGCCGACGGCAGGGGCTGCGGTGGCCGCAGTCCTACGTAGTGTCCTGTCGGCCGCATACGGAGGGGGCGTTCGTCGTACTCCTCCAGGGCGTGGGCGATCCAGCCCGCCGTGCGTGCGACGGCGAAGATCGTCTCGCCCGCCTCCGCCGGCATCCCGAACGAGGCAGTGAAGACCGCCAAGGCCAGGTCCACGTTGGCGTGCAGGTCCGTGTGGCGCGCGGTGGTGGTCACGATGTCGCGGGCAGCCATCAGGGCGGGTTGTGCCTTCGGCAGTTCCTCCAGGGCCCCGAACAGCGCCTGCGCGCGCGGGTCCTCACTCTGATAGAGCCGGTGGCCGAGCCCGGGCACGCGGCGGCCCGAGCGCAGTTCGTCGGCGACCACGGCTCCCGCGCTGCCCCGGTCGAGGACGTCGAGCAGCATCCGGTGGGCCAGACCGCTCGCCGCTCCGTGCAGCGGCCCCTCCAGGACGCCCAGGCCCGCCGAGACCGCGGCGTACGTGTGCGCCCGCGCGGACGCCGCGACGCGCACGGCGAGCGTCGAGGCCGCCAGGTCGTGATCGACCAGCAGGGCAAGGGCCATGTCCAGGACGCGCAATGACGCCTCGTCGGGCTCCCGGTAGGTCAGCCGCCCCCACAGCCGCTGGGCGATCGGAGCGCCGTCCACGTACGTCGTCCGTACGAGGGGCAGCGCCGCCGCGAGGGTGGGGATGAGGGAACGGGCGGCGCCGAGCACGGAGTCCTCGGACAGGTCGTAGCGCAGTGGGTCGGCCGTCGCCGCGGCTACGGCCGCCACTCGCAACCGGTCGATGGGGCTGCTGAGTTCGGGCAGGGCAGCCATGGCCTTGCGGGCCGCGGCGAGCGACTCCTTGGGTGCGGTGAACTGAATGCCGGGGCGAAGTCGGCCCGTCCACAGCCACTCCGCGACCTCCTCGTACGAGTGGTGGGTCGCGAGCCGTACCGCGTCGACCCCCCGGAAGAAGTACCGGTCGTCGTCGATGAGGGTGAGTCGCGTGCGCACCGACAGCTCGCCGGTGCCCGAACCGGTCGTGGTCTCCCGCCTGTTGCGGCGGGCGAGGGCCTCGACCTCGGTGGCGTCGAAAGTGCTGCCGCGCGTGCTCTCCCCGCGCCTGCTGGTGAGCTGCCCGCGGCTGACATACGCGTACACCGTCTCGGGCTTCACGCCGAGCAGCTCGGCGGTCTCCTTGGTGGTCAGTCGGCGGGCCTGATGCGTCGGTGCAGGTTCTTGATCCCTCATGCGCGTCACCGTATCCGGATCGTTCCACATTGATTCAATCAATATTGACAGTTATTGAATCAAGCATGGACAGTCGAATCAAGTCCAGGGAGGAAACATGCCGATCAACGGGACCATGCCTGCCGCGGCCGATACGGCTGCCACGGTCGTCGACGTACCACGCGGGCTCGCCGGTGTCGTCGTCACCGACACCGAACTCGGGGACGTCCGGGGGCGCGAGGGCTTCTACCACTACCGCCAGTACTCCGCTGTCGAGCTCGCGGAGACCCGCGGGTTCGAGGACGTGTGGCATCTGATGCTTCATGGGGAACTGCCCGACGCCGAGCGCTCGGTCGCCTTCGCGCGTGAGACCGCCGGGCAGCGTGGTCTGCCGGAGGAGGTGCGGGCCGCGCTGCCGGCGATCGCCCGGGCGGGCGCGGTCTCCGGGCCTCTTGCCGGGCTGCGCACGGCGCTCTCGTTGTTCGGCGCGTCCCGTGGTTTCCGGCCCGTGTATGACATCGACCGGGATGAGCGGCGTGCGGACGCCGTCGCGGCGACGGCCGTGGTCCCCACGATGCTCACCGCGCTGCATCGGCTCGGCGAGGGGCTCGAGCCGGTGGAGCCGCGCGAAGATCTCTCGTACGCGGCCAACTACCTGTACATGTTGACGGGTTCGGAGCCCGATCCCGCGCATGCACGGGCCATCGAGCAATACCTGATCTCGACCATTGACCACGGATTCAATGCGTCAACGTTCACGGGGCGGGTCATCGCGTCGACTGGGGCCGACGTCGTGGCCTCCTTGGTCGGGGCGGTCGGAGCGCTGTCCGGGCCGCTGCACGGTGGGGCGCCGAGCCGGGCGCTCGACACCCTCGACGCGATCGGCACGCCGGACCGCATCGACTCCTGGATCCGCGAGCGGGTGCTCGCGGGGGACCGGATCATGGGATTCGGCCACCCCGTCTACCGCACGGAGGATCCGCGGTCGCGCATGCTGCGCGGCATCGCGCAGCGGTTCGGCGGGCCGCTGGTGGATTTCGCGGTCCAGGTCGAGCGCCAGGTGGAGGCGATCCTCGCGGAGCTGAAGCCGGGGCGTGAGCTGCACACGAACGTGGAGTTCTACGCGGGCGTGGTCATGGAGCTGTGCGGGCTGCCGCGCACCATGTTCACGCCGACGTTCGCGGCGGCCCGGGTCGTCGGCTGGAGCGCCAACGTCCTGGAACAGTCGGAGGACTCAAAGATCATCCGCCCGGCGGCGCGGTATGTGGGGGTGGGGGCGCCGGTGGCGGTGCCACTGGTGACCTGATGGCGTGCGACGGCCGCCGACCGGATTCGCGGCGGCGGCCCTTGCGGTATGCGGCATGGCGCACCCCAGGGGGTGTCTGTCAGGCGTCGGGGATGTCCTGTTTCGCGCGCAGTAGCGTCTCCCGGTTCACGATGACGATGCGCTCGTAGTCGGCGACCCCCGCGTCCGAGGGGAGTTCGTCTCTGAGGTCCGCGGTGGCCTCCGTGCCGATGACGGCAAAATTTCCGTCGCTGAGTTCAAAGACGTCGGGGCAGGTGGCGCCTGAGGCGCTGCCCCGGGCGCTCGGGGGTACCCCGATGCGGCGGAGGATCTTCAAGGGAACCGGTTCCTTTTTGGGGGACGTCCTGAGACGTGTGTTGCTGCTGAGACCTCACAGAGGTCTCAGCAGCAGAACAAAAAAAAAATAAGGTTAAAAAAAAAAAGGGGGCCCGGGGTTTGTGGGTGGGTGTTGTGAAAAAAAAAACAAAAAAAAAAAAAA